>CAJQSY010000045.1:0-2728 GCA_905616605.1 uncultured Candidatus Pelagibacter sp. | reverse complement strand
TTTTTTTTTACTAAAATGTTTTTTGATTGAAGAATTTTTAAAGTTTTACCTTTAACTTTTTTATCAACATCCTCTATGGCATACACAACTTCTTTAATTCTATTTTTAATTATAATATTTGTACAAGGAGGAGTTTTTCCATAATGACTACAAGGTTCAAGAGTTACATACATTTTTGCACCTTCTAGATTTTCATTTGAATTTTTAATGGCATTAAATTCTGCATGAGGTGTACCATTGTGACCTGTTTGTCCAATAGAAATAATTTCATCATTTTTAACAATTACACAACCTACTGATGGATTTTTGCCAGTAAGACCATGACGAGCACTTGCTAAACTTAAAGCAAGACTCATATATTTTTTATCTTTTTTTGAAAATTTATCTTTTCTTGTAGACATCTAATTTGTCAACGAATTGCACAAAGTCTTTTTCTTCTCTAAAATTTCTATAAACAGAGGCAAATCTAACGTAAGCAACTGGATCAAGATCTTTCAGACCTTCCATAACCAATGTGCCAATTGTATTTGATGAAATTTCACTTTGACCAAGCTCTTCTAATGCTCTTGAAGTTCGACTAATAAACTTTTCTGCTGTTTCGGTATCTATTGGTCTCTTCTTGAGTGCTATATAAATAGATTTAGATAACTTATCTCGATCAAAAGATGATTTTCTACCATTTTTTTTGATAACCATTATTTCTCTAAATTGAACTCTTTCAAAAGTAGTAAATCTTGCACCACATACACACAATCTTCTTCTTCTTATTGCAGTTCCATCTTCTGTAGGTCTAGAATCGACAACTGATGTTTCACCTTTTTTACAAATTGAACAAATCATTTATTTTAAGTTTTTATAAATCGGAAAAAAAGATGTAAGTTCTACAACTTCATTTCTAACTTCTTCTTCAATCTTACTATTATCTTTAGGGTTCTCAGACAAACCTTTTACCACCTTGGTAATTAATTCTCCTACTTTTTCAAATTCTTTTAATCCAAAACCTCTAGTAGTTGCTGCTTGAGTTCCCAATCTTATACCAGATGTGATCATTGGTTTTTCTGAATCGAAAGGTATTCCATTCTTATTACAGGTAATATAAGCTCTTGAAAGACTTTCGGCTGCCAAATTACCCTTAACATTAAAAGGTCTCAGATCAACCAACATTAAGTGTGTGTCTGTTCCACCAGAATAGATCTTAAATCCATTATTTTTAAGTGTTTCTGATAAAATTTTAGCGTTAGCTAAAACTGATTTGATATAATCTTTAAAATCAGGTCTTAATGCTTCTAAAAAACCAGCTGCCTTAGCTGCAATTACATGCATTAATGGTCCACCTTGATAACCAGGGAATACTGCTGTGTTAAATTTTTTTGCAAGGTCTTCGTGATTAGTTAAAATAATTCCACCTCTCGCACTTCTAAATACTTTATGGGTTGTTGACGTAACTACATGTGCATGATCGCAGGGATTTGGGTAACCTTTACCAGCAACTAAACCTGAAAAATGAGCCATATCTACCATAAGATATGCTCCTACTTTATCGGCAATCTCTCTAAATCTCTTAAAATCTATTACTCTTGAATAAGCACTCCCGCCACAAATTATAAGTTTTGGTTTATGTTCTAATGCAAGTTTCTCAACATTATCATAGTCGATAAGTTCAGATTCTTTATCGACATCATACCCTATTGGGTTAAACCATTTACCTGACATTGAAATTTTTAATCCATGCGTAATGTGTCCACCAGAATTTAGACTCATTCCCATAAATGTATCACCTGGATTTAATAGTGCTAAAAATACAGCTCCATTTGCTTGGGCTCCAGAATGTGGTTGGGCATTAGCAAATTTACAATCAAATAATTTTTTCAATCTTTCAATTGCTAAATTTTCAGCAACATCAACATGCTCACATCCATTGTAGTATCTTTTTCCAGGATACCCTTCTGCATATTTATTTGTTAAGACGGATCCTTGAGCCTCTAGGACAGCTTGTGAAACAATATTTTCAGAAGCAATTAATTCTATATGCTGTTGTTGTCTTTTTAATTCATCGCTGATTGCTTTATGTAATTCTGGATCTGCTACAGCTAAACTGTCTTCAAAAAAACTTTTATAACTGTCATTTAGATAATTTTTTTCACTAGACATAATTAAATTTTTTTAATTCTTTTTGCGTGTCTGCCACCTTCAAACTTCGTATTTAAAAAAACACTGACACAATTTAAAGCATTTTTTTTTGTAAGCAGTCTTGAACCTAATGTAATGATATTTGCATCGTTATGCAATCTTGATAATTTTGTAGATTTTAAATTAAAACATTGTGCAGCACGTATATTTTTATGTCTATTTGCCGCAATATTCATACCCATACCTGAACCACAAACTAGTATGCCTGCATGGTTATTATTTGTTTTAACTTTTTTAGCAACCTTATGAGCGTAATCAGGATAGTCAACTCTATCATTATTGAAAGGACCTAGGTCTGTATATTTAATTTTTTGTTTATCTAAATGAAGTTTAATATCTTCTTTTAACTTATAACCAGCATGATCAGATGATAAAAATATTTTTTTCAAACTAATTAAACTTATAATCTAAAACACAAGCTACTAAGTGAATTCGATTTTCTTCACCACCGTTAAAAGCATTATGGTATTTTGTATTATTAGTAACCCAAACAGATCCATCTGCAGGCATATGTTTAGCAACATGATCTACTACCATA
>CAJQSY010000044.1:0-5826 GCA_905616605.1 uncultured Candidatus Pelagibacter sp. | reverse complement strand
AACTTTAAAAAGTTAGATAATAAGAATTTAGTTTGGAAAAAACCTTCAAAATTTAATAGGTCACTTTTAGAAATGACTCACAATTCTGACTATATAAATTTTGTAGAAAGGTCTTTTCCAAAGAAAGGATTATCTTTTTTAGATGGAGATACAATTGTATCTCCAGGAAGTAAAGAGGCTACCTCAGATGCTGTAGGATCAATCATTGCAGCTATTGATGGCGTTCAAAATAATGAATTTAAAAATGCTTTTTGTGCTGTCAGACCTCCAGGACACCATGCAGAAAAAAATAAAGCTATGGGTTTTTGTATTTACAACAATGTAGCTGTTGGAGCTAATTACCTAATAGATAAATATAGACTTAATAAAATTGCAATTATTGATTTTGATGTTCATCATGGTAATGGAACTCAAGACATTTTTCACAATAGTGAGAAAGTTTTGTATATTTCAACTCACCAATATCCGTTCTACCCTGGGTCTGGTACAGAGCAAGAAAAAGGTAAATATAATAATATATTCAATATTCCACTACCAGCTGGCACAACCTCTGAAGAATATTTAAATGCATATGAATGTGTTTTGAAAAAAATAGATGAATTCAAACCTGAGTTCATACTACTTTCTGCAGGTTTTGATGCTCACAAAGATGATCCACTGGCTCAATTTCAGCTGGAGAGTAAAGACTTTTACGAAATCACCAAAAGAACTTTAGGATTATCTAAATTATATTGTGATGGAAAAGTGGTCTCTATCCTGGAGGGTGGCTACGATCTCTTAGCCCTCCAAGAAAGCACTGAGATGCATGTTAAAGCCTTACTAGAATTTTATTGATAATTTCTTAATAGACATTAAATAACTCACAGTGAAACTTTATAAAATTCAAAAATCTGATATCGATAAAAAAGGTCGTGGCCTTTATGCCATAAAAGACATTAAAGAAGGTACTAGAATTATTGATTATGTTGGAAAAATTATTACTAAAAAACAAACTGAAGCGACTGAAAGGTTTGATAATGCAAAACCTATTTACTTATTTAACTTAAATAAGAAATATGACATGGATGGAGACGTTTCATGGAACCCTGCACGTTTAATAAATCACTCTTGCTCTAATAATTGTGACTACAATGGAACTGGCTTAAAATTATGGTTGATTGCTATAAAAGACATTAAGAAAGGTGAAGAGATAACTGCTGATTATGGATTTGGTTATGATGAAGACTATAAACAATTTCCATGTAAGTGCCGTTCTAAAAACTGTTGTGGCTTTATTGTTCGAGCTGAGTCAAGGTGGAGAATTAATAAAAAATTCAGTATTGGGCAGCAAAAATCTAGTAAATAACTTTTTCTAAAAATAACCCTTCAGCTGGTGCAGGTGGAGCACAAAGTATTCTTTTTTTTGACTTTAGGACAAATTCAAACTTTTTTAAATTCCATTTTTTTGAAGCTAGGTATTTTAAACAACCAACCATTGATCTAACTTGTTGTTGTAAAAATGATTGAGATTGAAATTGTATTTCAATTCTACCTTTAATTGATTTAATTTTAATTGATTTCATAGTTCTAATTGGACTTTTAGCATTACAGCTTGATGATCTAAATGTAGAAAAATCCTTTGTACCTAAAAGTTTTTTTGCACCCTCTTTCATTAATGTAACATCTAACTCTTTAATTATGTGCCATCCTCTTTCTTTATCTATAGAGGGTCTACTTAATCGATTTAAAATTACATACTTATAAATCCTTTGTTTTGCAGAAAACCTTGCATGAAAATTTATGCCTCTCTTTTTAATGTTTATAATTGATATATTCATATCATTTACAAAGTGATTTACTGATTTTATAAATTTATCTAAGTTTTGTATTTCTTTTTTGCATTCAAAGTGTGCTGATTGTTCTGCTGCATGAACCCCTGCGTCTGTTCTGCCAGACCCAATCAATAATATTTTTTCTTTTAAAAGTTTAGATAGTTTTGTTTGAATTAATCTTTGGATTGATTTTCCTTTAGACTGAATTTGCCAACCAATAAAATTAGTTCCTACATATTCAATTAGAATTTGATATCTATGCATTACTCAAGTTTGAACCTTTTTTAATCTGTGATCCAAGCATAAATTCACTAATATTTTGAGGTCTTTTTCCTTGTCTTTGAATTTCTAAAACTTTAATTGATTTTTTATTGCCACAACTAATCTCCAAATAGTTGTCTAATACCTCTCCAATTTTACCACTACCAAGTGATAGGCTTGCTTTTAAAATTTTGTATCTTTCTCCATTGTGTATAAAAAAAGCACCAGGACTTGGATATAATCCATTTATTTTACCAATTATATTTTCTGCAGTTTCACCCCATTCAATTTGGCCTTCTGTTTTTTCAATTTTATTTGCATAGCTTGCTTTGTTATGATTTTGTTCTTTAAATTCTATTTTATTCTCTAAGATCTCATCTATGTTGTCTAATATTTTTTCCGCTGCTAACGTAGAAAGTTTTTCAGCTATCGTTTCTGAGTTATCGTCAGACATAATCTCGACCTTATAAGAATTACAAACAGGTCCTGTATCTAATTTTTCTCCTATTCTCATAATACTAACACCCGTTTCTTTTTCTAAATTCATAATTGATCTTTGAATGGGCGCTGCTCCTCTCCATTTAGGAAGAAGTGAGGCATGAATATTTATAAAACCCTTTTTAACTAAACTTAAATATTCTTTAGGAATAATCTGTCCATAAGCAACAACAATTGCTATATCTGCATCTAGCTCTTTTAAGTAATCATATTCTTCCTTATTATTTTTTAATGAACTCGGTGTTCTGTATTCTATTTTTAAGGTTTCTGAAATTCCTTGTATTGGTGATTTATTAATTTTTTGTCCTCTTTGTGATTTTTGAGGTGGCTGTGTGTATACCACTGATACTGGGTACCCATTTTGGTATAACGATGTTAGTATAGGTACAGCAAAAAATGGTGTTCCCATAAAGACAATTTTTTTTAACATTATCTAAAATATTTCTCTATTAACTTTATTTTTAGAAAGTTTTTTTATAATCATGGATCTTTTTAATTTTGATAAATAGTCAATAAATAAAATTCCTTCTAAATGATCCATTTCATGTTGAATACAAGTTGCCAATAAACCATCTGCTTTTAATAGTTGTTTTTTTCCATCATAATCCAAATATTCAATCTCACATGCATTAGGTCTTTCTATTTCTGCAAATTGATCTGGTACAGATAAGCATCCTTCTTCATATTTTACTTTTTCTTTATTTCTACTCTTAATAACGGGGTTAACAAAATACCTAGGTTCTTTTTTGTCTTCATCTCTACTTATGTCCATCACTATAATTCTTTTTGGTACACCTATTTGAATTGCTGCAAGACCTATTCCAGGTGCCGCATACATAGTATCCAACATATCGTCCATAAGATTTCTTTCTTCGTCACCAACACTTTCAACTGGTTTAGAAATCTGTCTTAATAGTTTGTTTGGTTCTGTTAAAATTGGTTTAACTGACATAATCACTGATTATTTTAGTATAAATTTTAAACTTTTAAAGGAAGAACTTTAAAGAGTATCCTGTTTCTTATTGGATCTGCATTTAACTGATTAAGTGTGCTTATAATAAAGTATAACGTGTCCTCATCAATATTGTTTAAATTGTCCTGCCCTATAACCTCAACAATTCTAAGCAATGCAGCAGCCATATCACCACTATTAACAAATATTTGAATGTCAGATGGTATCTCCGAATCACTTATTTGGTATAAATCATTATACTTCTCTAAAATCTTGATACCGTCAGACTTAAAAGTTTCAACTAAAATTACATCTTTTTTAGAAAAGAAATATTTTTTATTTTTTTTAATCTTTTTTAAGAAATCATTTATATCTTTTGTGGGATCTTTTTTAGATTTTTCTGGTTTTAAATAATTTATCAATTTTGATTGATGTAAAATCTTATTATTTATTTTAATATTTGCTTTTTCCACTTCTTCATCATCTGAATTATTTAGATAAAATATTGTAAAATTTGCAGGAATTTTATCTTCCTCTATATCTTTTAAAAAAGCTTTTAATTCCATGTTAAATGCGTTCTCAATACCCTCGCTCTTGAAAGAATTTTTAAGAGCATTCATTAACTGTAATTTATTCTCAATTTCAGTAGTAATTAAAATTCCTTGGTAAATTAGTGCTCTTGCCTCTATTGTTGAAAGTACTTTAGTTGATTCTTTAATATTTAATAATTGATTAATATTAAATTGAAATCTCTTATAAAGTTCAAATAGTTCTTTTTCTGTATAATTTCCCTCATGTGTTGCTTTTTCAATACTGGTAATTTTTTCTATATCTGTAAGCTCAATATCACTGATATTATCTAATAGATTTGAAGTTGATAAATATTTCCATATTTGTCTGGATGTAGTATTTTTTGGTTCAAATTTAAATTCTGGATTTGTTCTATGAGATAAGTGAAAATCTAAAATTGTTATTTCCGAAACTTCTATCGCTGGTTCCGTACTGTACCCCATCAAATAATCAGTTTTTTTGTTAAAAAAATTATCAGCAATACCTAATTCTGATTGAAGATCGATAAGCAATTGAGCTTCGTCTCTTTTATTATTATTAATTAAACAATAAATATTGAATTTAGATAAATATATGTCTTGTATCGGTTCTTTAATTCCAGAGAAAATCTCACAAGCTTTTTTAACATCTGATTGAGATAGATAATGATCTACCAAATGTTTAGTAAGTTTTGGGTGCTCATTAATAATCTGATTATTTAATAAATATTTTTCGATTAAGTCAAAGTTTGAATGTTTAATAAGCCACTTTGATTTAATTTCTAAAAATTGTTCTTTTGACATATTCATTTCTGGATAATGTGCATTTGTTAATAATAAAATATCCAAAATCTCCGCTGCATCTTTTGAAAGCTCTAATTTATCTATTCTTTTAAAAATATTTAAAATTTGGTCTCCATTAGAATTAGACCACATATTAATATCTAAGCCATTTTCTGCGGGGTCATAAATTCCAACCAACTTTTTTTCCTTTGAAATTAAAGTTTGTGTTTCCTCTATACTTAATTCCCCTTCTTTTTGGGACTGCATTTCATAAATACTATTCTGTGGAATATTTTTTTCATCTTCCGCTTCGATTGAGGTTGTGCTTACTTCAAGTTTTTTTTCACCTACCTCCCAAATATCAACTGGCTCTTGTGAATTGGTTGCAAAACCAAAAAATAAAGAAAATAATATAACTAAAAAATAGTTCTTACTTAACAATTTTAAGTTTTTCATTAGGGATGATTTTTTCAATATCTTTATTTGGTGATGGAAATTCAATTTTCCCAAGTAGCACGATGGCTCCGATAAAAATAATTAGTACCAATGCTATTTTGATTAATAGACTTTTACTACTACCACTGCTTGTGTTTTTTGAAAATTGCATATATTCTTTAATAATTTCAAATTAAGACATATTTGTGTTTTTTCAATAAAGAAAGCTTATGAATTCAAATAAAAACCTTGTTTTTTTAGGTATGATGGGATCAGGTAAATCTTCTATTGGGGCCATGGTTTCAAAAAAATTAAAGATCCCGTTTATTGATATAGACAATTTAATCGAAGAGTACGCTGGTATGACCGTCTCAGAAATATTTGAAGTAAATGGTGAGGGATACTTTAGAAATTTAGAGGAAAGAATAACAATTAAATCTTTGAAACACAAAAATGTTGTTGTTTCATTGGGTGGAGGTGGTTTTATTAATGACGAGATTAGAAAAGATGTTTTAACAAATCATTTTTCATTCTGGCT
>CAJQSY010000043.1:0-4196 GCA_905616605.1 uncultured Candidatus Pelagibacter sp. | reverse complement strand
AATTCCAATTAATAAAAATAATTCTGGGTGCATAAAATTAGGCTATAGGGAGACCATTTTCAGAATCTCGAGATGGATGAACTAATACAACTTTTCCTTCTTTATCAATTGAACCTAAAATGAGAACTTGTGAAACAACACCTGCAATATTTTTTTCTGGAAAATTACATACGCCCACAACTTGTTTTCCTTTTAAATTTTCTTCATTATAATAATGGGTTATTTGTGCAGAAGATTGTTTAATTCCAATTTCTTTGCCAAAATCAACTTCAATAACTAAAGATGGTTTTCTTGCTTTTTCATTTTTCCTTACAGAAACTACAGTACCCACTCTAATATCTATTTTATCAAATACATCATACGATATTTGTTCTTTCATATAATTAATATATAATAGAACTTATTTATGAGTACAGAAAATACTTCAGATCAGTTATTTAATAATTCAGTAAAAATTTTAACTGATTTAATTGCTTTTAAAACAATATCTGGAGAAGATAACAGCTCATTAATTAATTACTGTGATGAAATTCTAAAAAAACTAGGCGCAACGTCATTTAAAACTTTTGATGATGAAAAAAAAAGAGTTAATCTTTTTGCAACCTTAAAAGCTAAAAACTCTAGTGATAAAAAACCAATAATTTTATCTGGTCATACAGATGTAGTTCCAGTTTCAAAGGGATGGAGTACAGATCCATTTATAGCAACGATAAAAAATGATAAACTTTTCGGAAGAGGTGCTTGTGATATGAAGGGTTTCATTGCTTGCACACTTGCATTTGCACCGATTTATTCAAAGGCAAATTTAGATAGAGACATTCATTTTTCTTACACGTTTGATGAAGAAACTGCATGCATAGGAGCACCAATTCTAATTGAAGAATTAAAAAAAAGAGGTGTTAAAGATGGAATTTGCATTATAGGCGAACCAACTAACATGAAAATCATAGACGCGCACAAAGGTTGCTATGAATATACAACTTATTTTGAGGGTTTAGCTGGACATAGTTCTGCTCCACATAAAGGCGTCAGTGCAGTTGAATATGCCTCTAAGTATGTAAATAAATTAATTGAATTAAGAGAAAAACTTAAAGAGAGATCTCCAAAAGATTCTATTTTTAATCCACCGCACTCAACTCTTTCTATAGGTGGAATTTTTGGTGGTATAGCTCATAATGTAATTGCTGATAAGTGTCATGTTAATTGGGAAACAAGACCAGTTGTTAAAGAAGATGGTGTGTTTTTAAATGCAGAATTAGACAAATATGCAAATGAAGTGCTCTTACCTGACATGAAAAAAATTTTTCCAAACTCTTCTATTAATAAAAAGATTATTGGTGAAGTTACAGGATTTGATAGAGATAATAAATCAGATGCTTGTGAGTTAGTTTCTAGTCTAACTGGTGATAACACTAGAGAGGTTGTTTCTTTTGGAACCGAAGCAGGATTATTTCAAGAAATAGGAATAAGCACTGTGGTTTGTGGACCAGGCTCAATTGAGCAAGCACATAAAATTGATGAATTTATAATCCTTGATGAATTAAAAAAATGTTTAAATCTACTTGAGGGAATAAAAAATAACTCTGTTGTGAGCTAATCGTTCCAACCACTTACTACTTTAACTTCTAAATATTCCTCTAAACCTAATTTACCAGCTTCACGGCCAATACCTGAGTGCTTGTAACCACCGAATGGAGCGTCAGGTGCTAAACCAGCACCATTTATATCAACCATTCCTGATCTTAATTTTCTAGCAACTCTATTGGCTTTTTCTTGATCTTGAGTTTGAATAAAATTCAACAGTCCATAAGGGGTATCATTAGCAATTGTAATTGCCTCCTCTTCTGTTTCAAAGGGTATTATCGATAAAACAGGACCAAATATTTCAGTCCTAGCTATTTGCATCTGATTATTAACATCTGCAAATGCTGTAGGCTTTACAAAATAACCATTGTCAAGACCATCTGGTTTGCCAGTTCCACCAGCAACTAATTTAGCACCCTCATCAATACCTACTTGGATTAATGTTTGAATTTTATCAAATTGTGCTTTTGAAACTACAGGTCCAATATGGTCACCTTCCTTTGTTGCAACATCAACTTTCATTGAGTTTGCAAAATTCTTTACTCTTTCTACAGTTTCTTCATAAATTGATTTTTCAACCAGCATTCTTGTTGGGGCATTGCAAGATTGTCCAGAATTTCTAAAACATCTTAATGCACCTCTTTCGACTGCTTCAGCATCTGCATCTTTAAATATAATATTTGCTCCTTTTCCTCCAAGTTCAAGACTTACTCTTTTAAAGTCACTTGCTGCATTTTGAGAAATTAAAGCACCTGCCCTAGTTGATCCTGTAAATGAAATCATATTTACATCAGGGTGACTTGTTAATGCATTTCCAGTAATGGCCCCATCTCCGTTAACTAAATTGAACACACCTTTTGGTAATTTAATTTCATCAATCATTTCCGCTAAAATCATAGATGACAAAGGTGCTATCTCAGATGGTTTTAACACCATTGTACAACCAGCTGCTATTGCAGGAATTACTTTTAAACAAGTTTGATTCATTGGCCAATTCCATGGTGTAATTAAAGCACAAACTCCTTTTGGCTCACGTAGAATATTATTATTAAGAGCGTGCTCTCCTAATTTTGATTCAAACGTATATTCTTTTAAAACTTTTATATAAGATTTTATATGACTTGCTCCAGTTCCCGCTTGTAACTGTGTTGAAAAATCAATAGGGGCTCCCATTTCTAGAGTGATAGCATTAGCCATATCTGCCCATCTTTTTTTATAAACTTCGTACAAAGCTTCTAGATATTTTAATCTTTCTTCTTTTGTAGAAAATGCCCAAGTTTCAAATGCTTTTGCGGCTGCATTTACAGCAGCATTTACATCTTCAACTCCACCCAAGGATATAACTGCACACTCTTCTTCTGTTGAGGGGTCTATTACTTTTAAATCGTTTGATTTTTTTGGAGAAACCCACTCACCATTAATATAAAAATTTTTTTTATCAAGCATTTTTGAAAAATATCTTATCTTTTAACTTTTGCAAACAAATTAGTTAACTCATAAACAATCGTTGCTGCTGCTAAAGATGTAACTTCCGCATGATCGTATGCAGGGGAAACTTCCACAACATCTGCTGAAATTAAATTTAAACCTGATAAGCCTCTTATAACATTAACCATTTCTCTAGTGGTCATACCTGCAATTTCTGGTGTGCCAGTTCCTGGTGCAAAAGCAGGGTCTAGAACATCTATATCTATTGATAAGTAAAGTGGATTATTACCTACTCTTTTTCTTATTCTTTCTACTATTTTATCTATTCCTTGTGTTTGAAACTCATCACAGTGAATAATTTTAAAACCAAATTCTTCATCATTTTTAATATCGTCCCTACTATAAAGTGGTCCTCTTATTCCAACATGCATCGAGGCATCATCTAAAAATAAATTTTCTTCTCTTGCTCTTCTAAAAGGTGTTCCATGTGTATAAGGAGCACCAAAATAAGTATCCCAGGTATCTAAATGCGCATCAAAATGCACTAAAGCAACTGGTCCATTATTTATTTTATTAACAGCTCTTAGTAATGGAAGTGCTATTGTGTGATCTCCACCTAAACTAATAATACCGCCAACTTTATTTAATAATTCATTGGCACCTTCTTCGATTTGTTTAATAGCCTCATCTATATTAAATGGATTGCAGGTTATATCCCCTGCATCAGCAACTTGCTGGACTTTAAAAGGTTCCACATCGTAACTTGGATGATAATTAGTTCTCAAATGTCTAGATGCTTGTCTGATACTCATTGGACCAAATCTTGCACCAGGTCGATAACTAGTTCCTGCATCAAATGGTATTCCAACAATAGCTACATCACAGCTTTCAACATCTCTTAATTCTGGCAATCTAGCAAAAGTAGATGGTCCAGCAAATCTAGGAACTTTAGTTCCACTAACAGGTTGAACTGGGTTTTTATTTCTTTCTTTTTTCATCTATAAATAAAATGTACCATATTCTTTTAAATAATTATAAGAATATCTATTAAGATTTTTATAAATAATTTTATATTTTATTTTTAAATCTTTCTTATTTGGATTTGAGCAAACAATATTTTTTTGTGTACCCAACCTAAAGGGCCTAGCTGCATAAAAATATTTTAATTTATTTTTAGTGTTAAT
>CAJQSY010000042.1:0-16843 GCA_905616605.1 uncultured Candidatus Pelagibacter sp. | reverse complement strand
AAATTTTTACCTGAGTTATCAAATTTATTATTTAGCCAAATTTCTTCAGTAACGAATGGAATAAATGGATGTAATAATATTAATATTTGCTTAAATATATAAGCTGCTACTTGTCTTACTTCATCTTTTGCTTTTTCATCTTCTGAAAATAATATTGTTTTAGATAACTCTAAATACCAATCACAATAAGAGTGCCAAGTAAATTGATAAGCATTTTTTGCTGCTTCATCAAACCTGTAATCTTTCAAGTTTTTTTCAATTTTATTCTTAGTTTCTATTAGTTCAGCATAGATCCATTTGTTAATATTAATTGTTAAACTTGTTTTTTCTTCAATTTTAGAAAAAACACAATTATTGGTAATTAAAAAATTGTTTGCATTCCATAATTTATTTAAAAAATTTCTATATCCCTTAACTCTATCTTCAGAAAGCTTTACATCAGTGCCAGGTGATGCCATTGACAGTAAAGTAAATCTTAAAGCATCTGCACTATATTTTTCAATTAAATCTAAAGGGTTAATTACGTTTCCTTTGGATTTAGACATTTTTTGTCCCTTCTCATCTTTAACAAGAGCATGAACATAAACATCTTTGAAAGGTTCCTTGTCTAGAAACTCCATTCCAAACATAATCATACGTGCAACCCAAAAAAATATAATATCAAACCCTGTAACAAGTACTGATGTGGGGTAAAATTTATCAACATATTCTTTATTGTCAGGCCACCCCAATGTAGCAAAAGGCCATAAGCCTGATGAAAACCAGGTATCCAATACATCTGGATCACGAATTAAATCTACATCTTTATTGTAGAATTTTTTTGCATCTAATTTTGCTTCATCTTCATTTATCGCAACGAAGATTTTTTTATCTGGTCCATACCAAGCTGGTATTTGATGTCCCCACCATAATTGTCTCGAGATACACCATGGTTCAATATTGTTCATCCATTGAAAATAAGTTTTGGACCAATTTTTAGGAAAAAAATTAGTTTTTTTAGAGTTAACTATATCTTTTGCTTTAATTGATAATTTTTTTGCATCGACAAACCATTGTTCAGTTAAAAAAGGCTCAATTATTGAATTAGATCTATCCCCATATGGAACTTTATTCTTTATATTTTCTTCCTTAATAAAAAACTCTTTTTCTTTAAGTTCTTTTAAAATTCTTTTTCTAGCTTCAAATCTATCAAGTCCAATATATTCTTTAGGAGCATTTTCGTTTACTTTACCACCTTCAGTAAAGATATTTATGATTTCTAAATTATTTCTTTGCCCCACTTCATAGTCATTAAAATCATGGGCTGGAGTTATCTTTAAAGCACCTGTTCCCATCTCTGGGTCAGCATACTCATCTTCAATAATTTTTATTTTTCTTCCAACAATTGGAACTGTTACAAATTTACCAACCAAATGTTTAAATCGATCATCTTTAGGATTTACAGCAATTGCTGTGTCACCCAACATGGTTTCAGGTCTGGTTGTTGCTATGGTTATAAAATCGCTAGAACCTTCAATGGGATATTGAATATAGTAAATCTTAGAATTTACCTCTCTTTGATCCACTTCTAAATCTGATATTGCTGTTTTTAAAACTGTATCCCAATTTACTAGTTTTTTATCTTTATAAATTAAACCCTTTTTGTGAAGCTCTACAAAAACTTTTAAAACTGATTTTGAAAGATTTTCATCCATTGTAAAAGCATTTCTCGACCAATCACAAGAGCAACCTAATTTTTTTAGTTGATTTAAAATAATATCACCATGTTCTTTTTTCCATTCCCAAACTTTTTCTATAAACTTTTCTCTTCCAATTTCATTTTTATCAATACCTTCAACAGTTAATTTTTTCTCAACTAAAGCCTGTGTAGCAATACCCGCATGGTCTGTTCCTGGTTGCCATAACGTTTCATAGTTATTCATACGGTGATATCTCACCAAAAGATCTTGAATTGAATTATTTAAAGCATGACCCATATGCAAACTGCCTGTTACATTAGGTGGTGGTATAACTACTGAAAATTTCTTTTTATTTGTTGTGGGTTTAAATAAATTATTTTTTTCCCAATAAGAGTAAATCTTATCTTCAACATCAGAATGTATGTATTTATCATTACTCATAAGGTATTCATAAGTTTATAATTTAATAATATCAATTAACAATAATCAATTTGGTAGCTTATTTGGTAGACTAATTATTAATATTTTATATATAAAAGGTTCACTATTTGATTTATTATGAGATGTGAGGGCAACGTGGCGGAATGGTTACGCAGAGGATTGCAAATCCTTGTATCCCAGTTCGATTCTGGGCGTTGCCTCCAAAAAAAATCTTGTTTTACTTTAAAAAAAAAGTAGATTGTGATTTTGATATTCCTCGGTAGCTCAGTTGGTAGAGCAGTTGACTGTTAATCAATTGGTCGTAGGTTCGAGTCCTACCCGAGGAGCCAAAACCTTACCTTCAACATTTTGATAAAAACTTTATTAAGATTATTTTGCTTAAATTTATATGTGCAATGCAGTGATTATATTATAAATAAATTTTATAAATGATTAGACTAAACTAGGGTCTTAAACAAATTTTTATATTAGCCTACTTTTGAAATTCCAATCGGTGCTGCTTGTAGAGATTTGCTAAACTTTAGTTTTTGATCATTATTAAGCTCAGAATATAATTTAACTAAAAAATTATAATTTATATTCATGTGACCCTCTTGAGTCCTTTCAAGATTGATTAAATATTCAGAAAAATCTTCAAAAAAATAATTTACTGGAACTTTTAAATAATTTGCTAACTGAAGAAGTCTTATTGAGCTAACTCCATTGGTTCCTTTTTCATATTTTTGAATTTGTTGAAATGTAACATTAATTGCTTTTGCTACTTTTGTTTGTGTTAGTCCTAAAGCTAATCTTCTTAGCTTTAATTTGTTACCTAAATGTTTATTAAAATTATCTTCCATTAAGACCCCTCTTAAAGTTAGTTTAAAAAAACCTATTGAACTAATTTTTTAGTGTAATCGCAATAGAAAAATTTTTTTATTTTAAAAAATTAGGTACAAAATTACAAATAGTGTCAAGATATTATAAGATGATTTAAGAAAATATAAATGTTGAACAATATAGCTAAAAGAAGCTTATAAAATTTGACTTAAGAAAAGTTTAGTACGATCACTTTTAGGATTAGCAAAAAAGTCTTTAGTTGTTGCTTTTTCTACAATCATTCCTTCGTCCATAAAGATCATTTGATCAGCAACTTCTTTAGCAAAGCCCATTTCATGGGTTACAACGATCATAGTCATTCCCTGTTTTGCTAAATTAACCATAACATCAAGTACTTCTTTGATCATTTCAGGATCTAGTGCAGATGTTGGTTCATCAAATAGCATTATCTTGGGTTCCATGCAAAGAGCTCTGGCAATAGCAACTCTTTGTTGTTGACCACCTGACAGTTGACCTGGAAATTTTTGAGCTTGGTCTAAAATTTGTACTCTTTCCAGGTGTTCTAAGGCTAATTTTTCAGCATCTTTTTTTGACATTTTTTTTACCCAGATTGGGGCTAGTGTACAATTATCTAGGATAGACAAATGAGGAAATAAATTAAACTGCTGAAAAACCATTCCAACTTCTGCTCTAACTTTTTCTATATTTTTTGTATCTTCTGATATTTCAGTCCCATCAACTATAATAGTTCCTTTTTGATGTTCTTCTAACCTGTTAATACATCTAATTAGTGTAGACTTTCCAGAGCCAGACGGGCCACAAACTACAATTTTTTCTTTTGGTTTAACTTCAAGGTCGATATCTTTTAAAACTTGAAAATCTCCAAACCATTTGTTTACTTTTTGTATTTGAATAATTGAATCTGACATAATTTATCTATCTGTTTTATATTTTAATTCTAAATTTTGACTATATTTACTCATACTGTAACAAATAATCCAGAATATTATTCCAGCAAAAACATATCCTTCCATTGAAAAACCTAGCCATTTAGGATTAGTTTTTGCTAGGTTTAACATTCCAACCAACTCTAAAAGTCCTACTACAAATATTAATGGCGTGTCCTTTATAAGAGCCAAGAATGTATTGGCAATTCCTGGTATTACTAATTTTAAAGCTTGAGGAAGAATAACAAAAATATGCATTCTCCAATAACCCATACCAAGTGATTTAGCAGCATCATACTGACCTCTTGGTAGTGCTTGTAGACCTCCTCTTATAACTTCTGCTGTATAAGCAGCCTCAAATAAAGTGATAGCAACAACGACTCTAATTAATTTATCAACATAAGTTCCATCAGGTAAAAACATAGGAAACATTACTGCAGACATAAATAGTACTGTAATTAAAGGTACGCCCCTCCAAAATTCTATAAAAGAAAGTGATGAATATTTAACAATAGGTAAATCAGACCTTCTTCCAAGAGCCAACATCATACCCAAAGGAAAACAAAAAATTAGAGAAAAGAAAGATACCATAAAAGTTAAGGATAAACCTCCCCAAGCACCTGTTTCTACCCACACTAATCCAAATGAACCCCCAGATACTATAAAGTAGATTAAGATAAATGAAATAATAGGTAAAATAAGGACATAATATAAAGATAGATAATTCCTAAGTCTTGTTGGAGCAAAAAAACCAGCCGCCATAAACACAAGGACAGCAATAAATGTTAAATTAACTCTCCATTGTTCTGCATTGGGGTACATTCCATACATAAATCTATTAAACCAAACTTTGATATAAACCCAACAAGCCCCACCACCAGTACAAGCTTCTTTAGTATTGCCAGCAAAATTGGCGTCTAGAATAAGCCAATTTAATAATGGAGGTAGTCCAAAAATTATAAGTAAAATTATTGATACACTTAATGCAGCATTGAAATTAGTTGTGTTGATGTTTTTATTGAGACTATCTAAAATCTTTATACCTGAAAATTCTATTCTAATTAAATGAAGGCCAATAACTCCAAAAATTAATGGTGTGAAAAAATTAATAATTCTAGGCAAAAAATAAGTAATGTTCGTATTAAAATAGTTATTTAAATAAAAATCAATGATTCCAACTGAAAAAAATAAGACACCTAAAATTAAAGAAATATTTCTATTTTTGTGATGATTAAGTTTTGATATATTAAATTTGTTTATGCTCATTATTTTTCCTGTATCGCTATTCTTTTATTGTACCAGTTCATTAATAATGAAATACACAAACTAATAGTCAAATAAGTTGCCATAGTAATTCCTACAATTTCTATAGCTCTACCCGTTTGCATCATTGCAGTACCAGCAAAAACTAAAACTAAATCAGGATACGCGATAGCTGCAGCTAATGATGAGTTTTTAGTTAAGTTTAAATATTGATTAGTTGTTGGTGGTATAATAATTCTTAATGCTTGAGGCATGATTACTAATTTTAAAACTTGATTTGGAGTAAGACCGATTGAGGCTGCTGCTTCTTTTTGACCTTTACCAATCCCTTGGATACCAGCTCTAACATTTTCGGCAATAAATGTTGCTGTATAAAGTGTAAGAGCAAGAGTGAGAGCAATTAATTCAGGTGGTATTTTTAAACCACCATCAAAAGTGTATGATGATTGAGACATTTGTCTAATTACAGGATAACTCCAAGATAAATCTACACCGCCAATTAAAAAAGTTAGTAATGGCAAAAATATAAAAATTGCCAAAGATATGGAGAATACAGGCAATCGTTTACCCTCTTGCTCTTGTTTCTTTTTTGCATATCTAACAAAGAAAAAAATTATAATCATTGCAGCAATTATTGTTGTAAAAAAAACATCAAAATTTTTCCAAATTGGAGCTGGTGCATAAAGTCCTTTGATTGTCATAAAAGATGAGTTTAATAACATAGGTGCATCCTCAAGCATTGGTAGAGCTCTTAACGCGGCAAAGTACCAGAAGAAAATTTGTAATAATAAAGGAATATTTCTAAAAAATTCTATGTAAAAAGAGGCTGTTTTTCTTATCAAATAATTTGGAGATAAACGAGCAACACCTACAACAGCACCTAATAATGTAGCTAAAATAATTCCTATAAAAGCTACCAAAAGTGTATTTAGTAACCCAACCAAGTAAGCTCTGGCGTACGTATGAGAGCCATCATAATCTATTAAAGAAAACTGTATATCAAAAGAGGCTTGGGTCTTTAAAAAACCAAAACCAAATTCCAACCCTCTTGCACCCATATTCTCTTGAGCATTCATGGTAAAGAATCCAAATACTAAAATAATAAATAGCAGTGTTAATAGTTGTGGAAGAATTTTTTTTAATTTCATTTGTGAAGTATTATAAAAAAAGGGCTAGATAAATCTAGCCCTTTTTAAATTATTTTAGATAATAATTATCTAGCTGGTGGAGTGTATAATAGTCCGCCTTTAGTCCAAATATTATTTGGTCCTCTGTCAGGTAAAATACCAGTGTCAGCTATATTTCTCTTATAACTTTCACCATAGTTTCCAACTTGCTTGATGATTCTTAAGCTCCAGTCTTGATCTAGGCCTAAATATGATCCTAATTCACCTTCAGTACCAACTAATCTTTTAACAGCTGGGTTTTCTGAAACTTTCATAGCATCAGCATTTGAAGAAGAAATACCATATTCTTCAGCTTCAATCATTACGTTTAGAGACCATCTTACGATGTCCTCCCAAACTGCATCACCTTGACGTACAACAGGTCCTAGAGGTTCTTTAGAAATAGTCTCTGGTAACACTAAGTGGTCATCAGGGTTAGTCATTTTTGTTCTTTGTGCTGCTAGACCAGATTTATCAGTTGTGTAAGTATCACATCTGCCCGAGTCATAAGCGGCAACAACTTCATCAGCTTTTTCAAAGGCAACTGGCTCATAAGAAATTCCTTTTGAATTAAAGAAGTCTCTCATGTTTAGTTCAGTTGTAGTTCCAATGTTAGTACATGCTGAAATTCCATTTTTGAATTGGCTCGTAGAAGTAATTCCTGAGTCTTTTCTTACCATGAAACCTTGGCCATCATAGAAGTTTACACCAACGAAAGTTACACCTAGATCTGCATCTCTTGAAAGTGTCCAAGTTGTGTTTCTTGATAAGATATCAATCTCACCAGAAGTTAGAGCTGTGAATCTTTCTTTAGCACTTAATGGAGTGAACTTAACTTTGTTCGCATCACCTAATACTGCAGCAGCAACTGCTCTACATACATCAACGTCAACACCTGTCCAATTTCCAGCAGCGTCAGCATTTGAAAATCCTGGTAGACCTTGAGATACACCACATCTTACGAAACCTTTTTTCATAGTGTTCTTAAGAGTTTTTGACTTCTTAGCAGCCATTGTTTCTGTTGTAAAAGCAAACAGAATTGCAACCATAGCAACTAGAGAAGTTAATTGTTTTGCGTATTTAAACATATTTTATTCCTCTGTTTTATTTATTTATTTGTTAACAAATAATTCAAAATGATTTGAATTAAGCAGAGTGTTTATCATTTTATGATTACGATCAAAGTAAAATTCATTATATTAGAACTATTCTAACTATATGTGGTGTGATATTGAAATAACAATATTATATGTGGTAATGGTGCACTCTGGTGGACTCGAACCACCGACCCTCGGTTTAGAAAACAGATGCTCTATCCAGCTGAGCTAAGAGTGCAAATTAATATAAGTGTATTTATAGTACGAATTTAATTTTTAAAAAGAAATTTTTTACAAATAATTAATAAAGTTAGAAGCTCAAGTCTACCAACAATCATGAAGAAAATTAGATAATACTTGGTTACAAAATGTAGATCATAAAAGCTAAAATCACCCATACCAAACATTGAAGAGTTCACAGTATTCATTATTGTTAGAATTGAGAGTTTAAAAGAGCTTTCAAATTCAATTCCATTTAGAGTTAATAAAAAAGTTAAGATTAATAAAGAAATTATAAAAACTATTACGGATAGAAAATATTTGTAAATTTCATCTAATTTAAATGAATCTTTTGAAAACAAGTGTTTATTTATGTAGATATTTTTTGGCCTACTATAAGAAAGAATCTCATTAATTGAGTATTTGAATAAAGAATAAATTTTTAAAAATCTAATACCTGAGCTTGTAGAAAAAAAAGAACCGCCAATGATAACAAGTATTAGAAAGATAAATGATAAATTATTAGAAGAATTATTTAATGAAAATCCTGCATTTGAAATACTGCTCGTTAAAGATAAAAATAATTCACTAAAATTATTTTCAAAGTTTAGAAATACAAAAAAAATAATCAACAAACTTAAGAAATAAAATAACAAATGAATATCTTCATTAAAGAAATTAAGGTTGTGATTTTTTGTGAAGATTAAATTGTAAATCAAAAAAATACTAAAAAAGGAAGTTAGTAATAACACTGATGTAATTATAACTTGAGAATTATTGATCAAAATATTAGACAAATTATTTGACGGTAAAAAACCACCTGATGAAATTATGGTCATAGCTAGATTTAGAGAATTAAACAACCTGATATCAAAAAGACTTAATACTATAAAAATTAAAAGTGTAATTAATGAATAAAATAGGAATATTTTCAAAGCTTGCTTGAAAGTTTCAGATTTATTAAAAGATAAAAAATTAGTTAAAGATTTTTTAAAACTATGATCAAAAATATCAATCAATAATATTATAGAAAATAAGAAATAAAGACCACCAACCCATTGTGATGCAGATCTCCATAATATTAAACTTTGATCTACATGATTAATGTTATCAAAAATAGTAAATCCAGTTGATGTAAACCCAGATATTGACTCGAAGAAAGCATTAACAAAGGTTAAATTATAAATACTAAAGTAAAATGGTATTGAAATCACCAGTGGTAATAAAAAATAACCAAGAAGAATTGTTAATATTTTTTCATATAATGTTATTTTCTTTTCATCATTATCTTTTGCATAATAAAATAGTACTGCTAAAAAAATAGAGACTATGAACGTATATATATAAGTATTTAGATTTAGATAAAGATTTAGATAATAAGAGTAAGTGATATTAAAAAAAGCTAAAATTGAAACAATTCCAAAAAAAATACTCAAGTAAATGAGTTTAAAATATTTCATTAGATTAAATAGAGCTTATACGAAACATGTTTTCTACAACGTGTAAGAAATCTTTTTTAGCTAAAAAAACAACAGTATCATGTTTTTTAAATACAAAATTTGATCTAGGGATAATAACTTCATCACCTCTTAAAACTGAACCAATTCTTATTTCATCTGGTAAGTTTGAATTTTTTAATTCTTTATTTACCAGTTCTGAGGTTTCGATAATTTCTGCTTCAATAATTTCATATTCACCATTTAAAATACTATAAGCATTTTCAATTGTTCCCTTGTGAATATGTTTTAAGATACTTGATACAGTATTCATTCTAGGATCAATAAAATCATCAATTTTTAAAGAAGATTGTAAAAGGGAATAATTAGGTTTGTTAATCAAAGCCATAGTTCTTTTGTCACTTAAATCATCATTGTCTTTAGCAAACTTTTCAACTAAAACACTTACCATTAAATTATCCTCGTCATCATTTGTAAGTGCTAAAACAGTTTCAACTTCCTCTAAATTTGCCTCTAACAAAACTTCTTCATCAAGGGCATCTCCATTTATAACAATTGTGTTATTTAATTGGCTTGCAATAAGTTCTGCTCTTTCTTTGTCTTTTTCTATTATCTTAACTCTTGCAGAATCAAAGGTTTCTTCTAAATTTTTTGCTAAATTAAAACCTATATTCCCCCCCCCAATAATCAAAATCTTATTAGAAATTTTTTCTGTGTGACCAAAGGCAGTTAAAGTTTCGTTCATTTGTGACGCATCAATTACAACATAGGCTTTGTCATCTTTAAGCATTACATCAGTTTTTTTTAGTAAAATAAATTTTTCATCTCTAATTACACCTAGTATATTAGAGTTTAATTTTGGGAATTTTTTGGTAAGGTCGTTAAGCTTAATATCTTTTATTGGACAATTAGCATCTATCAATATCTCAAGCAATCTAATTTTATTATTTGCAAAAGGGACATTATCTAGTGAACCAGGAGCTTCTAATTTTCTTTGAAGAGATTTTGCTATCTCAATTTCAGGAGAGATAATAACATCTATTGGTAAATTTTCTTTATTATAAACTTTTGTAAATTTAGGATTTAAATAATCTTGTGACCTGATTCTGGCTATTTTTTTTGGAACATTAAATATTGAGAATGCTATTTGACATATCAACATATTAATTTCATCATTACGTGTTACTGCAATAATCATGTCAGCATCAGTTGCGTTTGCTTTTTCTAAAATTGATGGATAAGTGCCTTTGCCTACAATAGACTTAACGTCTAGTATGTCATCTATCTTTTGTATATCTTCACTTGATTGATCAATCACAGTTATAGAGTGTCCTTGTTCGCTTAAAATTTTTGCGATAGTAAAACCCACTCTACCAGCACCACAAATAATAATATTCATTTAATTCAATTCCTTGATCCCTAAGCCTTTAAGCTTTCTATGTAAGGCAGATCTTTCCATTCCAATAAAGTCGGCAGTTTTTGATATATTTCCATTAAATTTCTTCAATTGTGTAGTTAAATACTCTTTTTCAAAATTTTCTCTAGCTTCTTTTAGTGGTATAGATAAAGAGTTTTCTGATGATATATTCTTAATATCAGGCGTTTTTAGAGATTCTTTAATAATATTTGAAATTTTATCAGCACTATTGGGTGAAAGTATTGCAATTCTTTCTATTAAATTTCTTAATTCTCTAACGTTACCTGGCCAATCGTAATTGAGTAGATAATTATTGTTCGTATCAATTCTAAATTTTTTTAAATTATAGTTTGTTGAAATTTTTTCAGAAAAATATTCAACTAATACAGATATATCGGAAACTCTGTCTTTTAAAGGCTCAATGTTAATTTCGAATACATTAAGTCGATGGTATAAATCCTCTCTAAAATTACCATTTTCTATTTCTTTTTTTATATCTTTGCTGGATGAGCATATAATTCTTACATCCACCTTAATATCGTGATTGCCATTAATTCTCTTAAATTTTTGATCTATTAAGACTCTTAAAATCTTAGATTGAGTATCAAGTGGGATTTCAGAAATTTCATCAATTAAAAGAGTGCCCTTTGATGATTTTTCTAGAGCACCATAAGTTATAGAACCATTATCTTTTTCCTCGCCAAATAATTCTAATTCATATTTTTCTATATCTAACAATGCACCATTCAGGATAACAAGAGGACCCTTCTGTCTTTTAGATTCCTTATGTATTTTTCTTGCAATTAACTCTTTACCAGAACCAGTAGGTCCATTAATAAAAATTCTACTTTCAGAAACTGATATTTTATTTATTTGGTCTTTTATATTCTTAATATTATCACTAATACCAACTAACTCATAAGAGTAAAAAAGTTTACTTTCAAATTCCTTATTCTTATTTTTGAGATTTAAGTTTTCAACAGCTCTATTAACAAAATTTAATAATCTCTCTTGATTAAAAGGTTTTTCAATAAATTCGAAAGCACCAGCTTTTAAAGCTTTGATCGCCATTTCAACGTTTGCATGTCCCGTAATTATTATAACTGGAATATTTTTATCCTTAGTTTTAATGTGTGATAAAAGCTCTAAACCATCATTGTCTCCTTTGTCTAACTTAACATCTATAATTGCAACATCTGGAAGTTTTTTATCAATCTCGTTTAAAGCTTGATTGTAGTTTGCAGCTAATCTTGTTTTGTAACCAGCTTCAATAATTAGATCGTTAATTATATTTCTAATATCTGCATTATCATCAATAATTAATATTTCAGTACTCATTATTTTGTGAATATAATTTCTATTTTTGCTCCATTATCAAGTGAAACAAAATTTATTTTTCCATTATGATCATTTATTATTTTATTAACAATAGACAAACCTAAACCAGTGCCATTTTTCTTTGTTGTAAAGTAAGGATTTAGAATGTCATTTATATTGTCTGCAAATATTCCAAATCCTATTCCGTTATCAATAATTATAAAGTTAATTCTTTCTGCATTCTCATTTAAAGAAATATCAATTTTTCCAATCAATTTAGCATCATCAATTTTTTTATCCTGTATACTTTCAATAGAGTTTTTAATTAAATTGAAGAAAACTCTACTTATTTGCTCATTATCAGAATTTAAGAGTATATCTGATTTACTTGTCTTAAAATCAATTATAATTTTATTATCCAGTTCATTTATTAATTTAATATTATCTTTTATCAAGGAAACTAAGTTGTTATCTTTAAGAATTGGTTTTGGCATTCTGGCAAAATCAGAAAATTCATTAACTAAGTTTTCAATTTGTTTAATTTGTTTTCCAATTATCAATAAACTTTTAGAAAAATCAACTTTTTCATAATCTGCTATTTTTTCTGAATATTTATTTTTTAATCTATCAACAATTAGCTGAATGGGTGTGAGTGGATTTTTAATTTCATGAGCTAATTTTCTAGCTAAGTTTTCCCAAGCTTCGTGTCTTTCTTTAATTATAAGTTTTTCTTGTTGTGATCTTAATTTATCTATCATTAAATTAAAATTTTGATTTAAAATTTCCATGTCTTTATCAGTTTTAATTTCTGGTACTTTAATATCTAGATTGCCTTTTCCAATTTTGGAAGATGCAATAATTAAATTATTAATAGATCTAAAGAATCTTGATGAAAATCTTATAGCAATTGATATTGATAAAAATAATAATAATGAGACTATAACAAGATAAATAAATACAAATGATATCTTAATTCCAGTTTGTTTGTTTAAAACTGTGTAGTAAAAATTAAGTGCTTCTTGAGACTCAAGTAAATATTGAGAGATTTTTTTATCTAAATATTTGACTATATACAAATACTTTCCATCAAAGTTTTCAAGTTTTATAATTGATGCTGTTTGATTTTTAAAAGCATTAATAATCTTAAGTGGTCTTTTATCATTTTGAACCATTTCTAAAGCTTCAAATAAAGGAGGTACGTACAAGGTATTATCTTCTAAGGTTGATAAGTATAAGTTTCCATTACCTTCAATGATATGTACTTCATCCATACCTCTAATTAGTTTTTGAGTATTTAGAAAACTTTTAAATTGGTTAATATTTGTGTTTAAAAAATTAATACTTTTGTTTAAATCAAATGCTATTAAAATTATCTCTGATTGTGTTTTTGTTCTAACTTCTTCAGTATAGCTTTTCGCGATTTCATAAGAGTTGTTAACTGCTGTTGTTATTTTTTTATCTAAATATTTATCAAGCGCAAAAGAAAGAAGGAATAATGAGAATAAAGAAATCAAAATAGAAGGAATTAAAGTAAATAATGCAAAAAACGTTATATATTTTCTATTTGCTTTAGAGCCACTTACGTCAACATCTATCTTTAAAGAATTTCTTACTTCTGAATATATCGTAAAAAAAAGAATTATTAACAAAGCAATATTTCCAATTAATAAAATCTGAAGATTATCATCAGATAATTTTAAAAAACTTTTATCAATAAACGTTAAAAAAGTTACAAAACCTATGAATAAAGTGATTAAAAATATTAAAATGATAAATATATTTTTTTTAATAAAATCAATCATTGTGAACAAAATAATGTGTTATATATTTTTATCATGAATAGTTGCTTTATAATACTTGCTGGGGGCGAAAGTAAAAGATTTAATTCGAATACTCCAAAACCATACACAAATTATAAAGGTAAGCCTTTATTAATGCATTCAATTGATAAAGCTAAAGTATTTAATAAGTTTAATAAAATTGTTCTTGTAATAAATGAAAAACATAAAAATTATATCAAAAAACTTAACATCCAAAATATCAGTATTATTAATGGTGGTAAAACAAGAGCACAGTCTGCTTATATTGCCTTAAAATATATTAAAAGAAATAATTTTAAAAATGTAATAATTCATGATGCTGCAAGACCGAACTTTTCTCTAAAACTTTTAAAGAAATTAATGGATGGATTAGAAGCAAATGATTGTGTAATTCCTGCAATTCAAACAACAGATTCTGTTAAACAAAAAAATTCAAATATTGTTAAAAATTTAAAAAGAGAAGATATTTACTTAATACAAACACCTCAAGCATTTAATTATAAAAAACTTTTTGCACTTCAAAATAATAAAAGTGAAGAAGTTACTGATGATGCCAACTTGTTTGTAAGAGCTGGTAAAAAAATAAGAATTATTAAAGGTGAGTTTACCAATGATAAAATTACAATAAAAAAAGATATTAAATTTAATAATTTAATAAAATTTGGACTTGGTTTTGACGTTCATAGGTTAGTTCCTAATAAAAAACTTTTCATAGGTGGAATTAAAATACCTTCACCTGTTGGCACATTGGGTCATTCTGATGGAGATCCAGTTTTACATGCTGTAACAGATGCAATTCTTGGGGCTTGCTCTATGGGTGATATTGGTGAAAAGTTCTCCGATAAGAATAAGAAATTTAAAAATATTAGATCTACTATTCTATTAAGCAAAATAATTAAGCAAACTGAAAAAAGTGGTTACTTAATTAATAACATTGATATTAATATCATTACTCAAAAACCTAAAATTCAAAAATATAAAAAACAAATAACAAACTGTATTGCAAAAATCTGTCATATCTCTCCTTCACAAATTAATATAAAGGGTAAAACAACTGAAAAATTAGGTGTGATTGGTAAAGAAAAAGCAATAGCTTGTGAAGTAATTGCCTCTGTTATTAAAAATGATTAAATCTTTCAACTCATTACTTGTTACTATGTTTGGTCTTGGTAAAATTAAATATATGCCTGGAACCTTTGGGTCTTTAGCAACTGTAATTGTACTCTATTATTTATTTCATGAACTAAATGTTTCACCGAATATAATTTTAATAGGCTTAATAATAATATTTATTTACTCTTTTTACGCAGTTTCAAGTCATATAGAAAATAATGAAAACAAGGATCCTGGTGAAATCATAATTGACGAATTTTTAGGTCAATCTATACCCATATATCTTTATGAGATATCTCATGGAACTACAAAAGAAGGGAGTGAAGCTATTATCCACTATGCTCTATTTTTTATTCTTTTTAGATATTTTGATATCATGAAACCATTTCCTGTAAGTTTTTTTGATAAAAACTTTAAGAATAGTTTTGGTGTAATTATGGATGATATTTGTGCTGGATTTTATGTGGTGTTAACACTTGTGTGTTTTATGATTATTAAAAGTTACGTTTTATAATGAAAAATTTAGCTAATAAAGTTGTCAAAAAATTAATTAAAAAAAAACTTAAAGTTTCATTTGCTGAATCCTGCACGGGTGGACTTTTATCAAGTTCGATAACTTCAATAAGTGGGTCATCAAAAGTATTTAATTTAGGTCTAATCACTTATTCAAATAAAGCAAAAGTTGATATTCTTAAGGTTCCTAATAAAATAATAAAAAGATATGGTGCTGTCAGTGAAGAATGCTGTTTATCAATGGTTAAAAATTTAAGCAAAATTAGTAAAGCAAATATATCTATATCAATTACAGGTATTGCTGGACCTAATGGTGGCACAAAATTAAAGCCCGTCGGTTTAGTTTATATTGGTGTTAAAAAGGGAAGCAAAATAATAACTAAAAAAAATCTATTTAAGAATAAAAATAGAATATCAATACAAAAAGTTACAGTTAGCACTGCACTAAATATAATCGATAATATTATTTAACTTTTAGCCCAACTTATATTGTTCCAAATTCTTTCGTGAAAATAATATAGAAAAATTTTGGCTATAGCTTCAACACTTCCAATAGTTGCTCCTATTAATAAGTCACCTGTTAAAGCCCATGCAATAATAAAAGTTGTTAAACTGGCTGTAACACGCCAAGTTAATGTTTTTACAATTGTTCTTTTCTGTAAGTCTGTAGTCATGATATATCTTTCTGCACATATGGTTATTTATTATTAAACAAATCGTTAGCTCTTTTTTGAAAAGAGTCAGCTATTTTATCCAAACCATACTGAAAAGATTTATTCATTACAATATTTAAAAATTTATTTTCAATCTCAAAATCGATATCAAAAGATATCTCAGTAGAGTTATCCTTTTCAAGAAAAACCCATTTATTATCTAAATGTTTGAGAGGTCCTTCAATATTGGTTACTTGAATAGTGTCTGTATCTTTATTAAATCTAACATCACTTTTATAGGTTGCCTTAAATGGACCCTTGCCTATTGTAAGGTCTGCAATTATTAAGATTAGATTTTTTTCTTCTTTTTTTTCACAAATTTTTGCATCTAAACAATAAGGTATAAACTTTGGATAATTTTCAATATCTAGAACAAGATCAACTAATTGTTCTTTATTGCATTCAATTAATCTCTTAACTGAGGCTTTGGGCATTATACTTTTCTAATCTATTTTTTTGTAATTGAGCAAAATCTTCATCTGCATGATAAGAAGATCTTGTTAACGGTGAAGATGAAACTAATAAAAAACCTTTAGATTTTGCAATATTTTCTAGATCCTTAAATTCATCTGGATGGTAATATCTTTCAAGAGGGTGGTGTTTTACTGAGGGTTGCAAGTATTGTCCAATTGTTAAAAAATCTACATCAGCAGACCTTAAGTCATCCATCACCTGAATTAATTCATCTTTACATTCTCCCAAACCAACCATTAACCCTGATTTAGTAAAAACTTTTTTATTAATTTTTTTTACATTTTTTAAAAGCTCTAATGAGCCAAAATATCTTGCACCTGGTCTAACTTTTAAATAAAGTCTTGGAACTGTTTCAATGTTATGATTAAAAACATCTAAGTCTGCTTCT
>CAJQSY010000041.1:0-2429 GCA_905616605.1 uncultured Candidatus Pelagibacter sp. | reverse complement strand
GACACTATATCTAGTTGGGATAATTATGCCCCCACTCCGCTGATTAAATTAAACAAATTAAATGATGAATTAAAATTCAAAAATATTTACTACAAAGATGAAGATAAAAGATTTGATCTTAAGTCATTTAAGGCATTAGGTGGAGCTTTTGCTGTTTACAAAATTGCAAATGAAAAAAAGAACATAACAGTTTCGACAGCTACAGCAGGAAATCATGGAAGATCAGTTGCATGGGGTGCGCAAAGACTAGGTTTAAAATGTAAAATATTTATAAGTGAATTTGTTAGTGAGTCTAGAGCTGAAACCATGCGCAATCTAGATGCTGAGGTTATTAGAGTTAAAGGGAATTACGACAATTCATTAAAGGAATGCATCAAACGATCTAATGCAAATAATTGGGAAATTGTACAAGATGTGTCTTGGGAAGGTTACAAAGAAGTACCAAAATTGATTATGGCTGGATACACAATAATGGTTAAAGAAATTTTAGATGAAATAAACTCAAATTCAATAACCCACGTATTTCTTCAAGCAGGTGTTGGAGGGATGGCAGCGGCAATGATCGCTGGCTTTGCAAAAAATTTAAGTAAATATGACAAAAAAAGCGATTGTTTGGATTAGGGAGGATTTTAGAATTGAAGACAATGAAGCATTGGCTACCGCAACTCAAAATCATGAGTTTGTAAGTGCTCTTTATATTTATAACCCAAAAACTTTTGATAAAAAAAAGAGAAGCTCAAAAATGGTGGATCTCTAAAGCTTTGGAAAATTTTGACCTAGATCTAAAGAAGTTAAATATTACATTGGAAGTTCAATTAGGTGATGAACTAGAGATATTGTCAAATTTAAAGAAGAAAGACGATGTTACTGTTTATTGGAGTAAAGTATATGAACCAGATGTAATTAATAAGGGTAAAAAGATAAGGGATCTATTCATTAAGAATGAAGTTCAGTATAAATATTTTAAAGGAAATATTCTTGTAGAATTTCAGGAAATGACCAAAGATGATGGCACACCTTATAAAGTATTCACTCCTTTTTGGAAAAAAACTGAGCAACTTTATATCTCAAAAGCACCTTCTAAATTTATAAAAGTTAAATCAAAAGTAAAAAAAATAAACATATTTAAAAAATCAATTTCTATAAAAGAAATTTTACCTAAAAAAGATTGGTATAAGAAGTTTGACAAATATTGGAATCCATCTGAAAAAGAAGCTAAAAAATATTTACAAGAATTAATAGATAATAGAATTGAGGGCTACGGTGAAGCACGAGATATTCCAGGTGTTAATGGAACCTCCAAGTTATCTCCTTTTTTAAAATTTGGTCAAATACATGTAGAGGCAATTTGGAAAAAATGTGAAGAAATTAAAATTAAAAAGATGGGATATAGAAAATATATTAATGAGTTGGGATGGAGAGAATTTTCACATAGTTTAATTAATTACTTCCCACAAATGCTAAAAGGCAACCTTAGAAAAGATTTTGATAATTTTCCTTGGGTTAAAAATGATAAATTTCTTAAAGCCTGGAAAACAGGTATGACAGGGTACCCCATTGTTGATGCTGGCATGAGAGAACTATATGAAACAGGATGGATGCACAATAGAGTAAGGATGATTGTTGCTTCTTTTCTTGTAAAGCATTTAAGAATTCATTGGAACGAGGGTGAAAAACATTTTAAAAATTGTTTGGTTGATTATAATGAAGCTAGTAACGTTGCCCAATGGCAATGGGTTGCAGGCTGTGGTGCCGATGCAGCTCCTTATTTTAGAATATTTAACCCAATTCTTCAGGGTGAAAAATTTGATAAAGATGGGATTTATACAAAAAAATGGGTTCCAGAACTTAAAAACATGCCTAATAAATTTTTATATAAACCATGGGAACTGGAAACCAAATACCAAGAGCAAATTAAAGTGGTTGTCGGTGTCAACTATCCAAAACCAATTGTAGACCATGCTGAAGCAAGGAATGCAGCACTAGTTGCTTTTAAAACAATTAAAAAAAGCTAATCTCCTAAATAATGAAGAACAATCAATCTATTTTGTTTCTCTATTCTATGCTCAAAAAGATATAACCCCTGCCAAGTTCCGATTAATAACTCACAGTTTTTAACGCTTAAAGAGATTTGATTATTAGTTAGTGCGGACTTAATATGTGCAGGCATGTCATCTTTTCCTTCAGTTGTATGAATATAAAGGGAATTATCCATTGGCACGAGCTTATTAAAAAAATTTATTAAATCAGTTTGAACATCTGGGTCAGCATTCTCTTGAATTATTAATGAAGCACTAGTGTGTTGAATGCTTATATTGATAATTCCATTATTAAACTCATTATCACCAACCCATTGATTTATTTGGTTGGTAAATTCATACAGCTTCTGTCCATTTGTATTCAATTCTAAATTAAAAAATTCTTGTCTC
>CAJQSY010000040.1:0-25031 GCA_905616605.1 uncultured Candidatus Pelagibacter sp. | reverse complement strand
CTTCTAATCCCTCAAAAAGCTCTTGTTCAGTAGTTTTTACATTGGGTTCTGTTTCATTATTTCTATATAATTGAACAATTGCATAAGGTTCATCAACGCCAGCACCAAAAAAGCCTCTTGGCCTGTGATATTTAAAGCTTCTTCCTATTAAATGAACTCCATTAGCAAGCAGTGCAGATGCTAAAGTATCACCTTCATAACCAAAGTAAGTTACTCCATTAAATTTAAATGAGATTTTTTTATCTCTATTTATTAATCCAATGTTATCTAGTCTATAATTTTGAGTCATTTTAAATATCTTCGTGAGCTTTAACTGTTTTAAATATTTCGTGAGTTGCTGTGTCTCTTTCTACTTTAATCCACTGCCTACATCCTGCTATATGCTGCCATAACTCTTTATGTTTTCCTCTTAGACTTTTTCTATAATAGACGAAGTTATCCCAGTCTTGGTCGGAAATTTCTTTATTTAACTCTGGTCTTTTAACAGTTGCATCACCACCATATGAGAATTCATTTTGAGATCTCATTCCACAGTGAGGACATTTAATATGAAGCATTTATGAGATCCATGTTTTGGTTCCAAGTCCTTTTTCATCTAGTAAGTGACCTGTATTAAATCTATTTAAACTATAACCTTCATTTAATTTATGAACTCTATCTTGAGCAATTGTATGAGCAAATGTCCATCCTGAAGCTGGAGTTGCTTTAAATCCACCATAACACCATCCACAGTTTAGATATAATCCTTCAATATGAGTTTTATCTATTATGGGCGAACCATCCATAGACATATCCATTATCCCACCCCAAGTTCTAAGCATTTTTAATTTACTAAGAAACGGCATCATTGCAATTCCTTCTGTTAATACATGCTGGAGTGTAGGTAGGTTTCCTCTTTGAGCATAACTATTGTATCCATCTAGATCACCTCCCATTACCATTTCACCTTTATCAGATTGACTAATGTAAAAATGTCCTGCCCCAAAAGTAACCACACTATCTAACACGGGCTTTACAGGTTCTGTAACGCACGCCTGAAGAAGATGAGTTTCTACTGGTATTGTCATATTTAGTTTTTCAGCTAAAATATTTGTGCTACCTGCAACACATAAACCAATTTTCTTAACTTTAATATCTCCTCGTGAAGTTCTCACTCCTTGAATTTTTCCACCCACAACATCAAAGCCTGTTACCTCACAATTTTGAATTATATCTACACCCATTGAATCTGCTTGACGAGCATAACCCCATGCAACAGCATCATGCCTAGCCGTTCCTGCACTTGGTTGCATTAATCCACCAAATATAGGAAATCTTACATTGTCTGAAAAATCTGCCATTGGAATAATTTCTTTTACTTCTTCTCTATTTAAAAGAACTGCATCAATACCATTTAGGCGCATTGAGTTTCCTCTTCTTGCAAAAACATTCATTTGGGCATCTGAGTGTGCAAGATTAATTATTCCTCTTGGAGAAAACATTACATTGTAATTTAAATCCTGGCTCATCTTTCTCCATAGATCCATTCCAAACTCACTGAATAAAGCATTGTCGTCATGCATATAATTTGATCTAATAATCGTGGTATTTCTTCCCATATTTCCACCACCAAGCCATCCTTTTTCAATGATAGCTACATTGGTAATGTTATGTTCTTTTGCAAGATAATATGCGGTAGCTAGCCCATGGCCTCCACCACCAATAATAACAACGTCATATTCCTTTTTTGGAGTAGCATCTTTCCAGGCTAAATCCCACTTTTGATATTTGCTCTACAAACCATTCAATTCCTATAGAGCTTACTCCTGCAACAATTATATCAACCCCACCCATTAGTACTGAACTTAATTTTTCAAATTTTTCTACCTTCAGTTCTGCCGGTAATTTCATGTTTAAAGCAGGATGAAGGTTTTTATTAGATTTAATGCCCTTTATTAGTTCATCCTCAAGATGTGTACCAACCAGTGTGACATCATTTTGGTTTTCAAGACAAGGTACAGCGAAGGCTGATCCCATAGCTCCAGCTCCAATAATAATGATTTTTTTCATAATTAAATATTATTTTATTTTAATTTTTAACATTATATGAATAAAGTACACTTATAAATCTACTATAGGGAGAGATATTTAGATGACAAAAGTAGCAATAATTGGGGCTGGACCATGTGGATTATCCACTTTGAGATCTTTTGAGCAAGCTGAGAAAAAAGGTGAAAAAATACCTGAAATAGTTTGTTTTGATAAACAAGAAGATTGGGGAGGATTATGGAACTACAGTTGGAGAACAGGATCTGATCAATACGGTGACCCTGTACCTAATAGCATGTATAGATATCTTTGGTCAAATGGCCCTAAAGAATGTCTAGAATTTGCTGACTATTCTTTTGATGAACATTTTGGTAAACCGATTCCATCATTTCCACCTAGAGAAGTTTTGTATGATTATATTTTAGGTAGAATTAAAAAAGGGAATTCAAAAAATAAAGTAAAATTTAGTACTACAGTTACTAATGTTATTTATAACGGCAGTAATTTTGAAGTTACTTACCGTGATAAAAAAAATGCTACTTCTTCAACAGATATATTTGATTATGTTGTTGTAGCTAATGGACATTTTTCAGTTCCTTTCATTCCAGAATACCCTGGTATGAAAGCTTTTCCTGGAAGAATAATGCACTCTCATGATTTTAGAGATGCAGAAGAATTTAGAGATAAGAATGTAGTTGTTTTAGGAAGTAGTTATTCTGCTGAAGATGTGGCTCTTCAGTGTCATAAGTATGGAGCAAAAAGTGTAACAATAGCTTATAGGCATAATCCAATGGGATTTAATTGGCCAAAAGGAATGAAAGAAGTTTATCACCTAGATAGGCTTGAGGGTAATAAAGCAATTTTTAAAGATGGTCATGTGCAAGAAGCAGATGCCGTAATTTTATGCACAGGTTACCTTCATCATTTCCCTTTTTTATCTGAAGACTTAAAATTAAATACAGGGAATAGACTGTATCCACCAAATTTATATAAAGGTGTCGTTTGGAAAAATAATCACAAATTAATATATCTAGGTATGCAAGATCAATTTCATACATTTAATATGTTTGATTGTCAGGCTTGGTTTGCAAGAGATGTTATAATGGGAAAGATTAAAGTTCCAGATAGTTCAGAAATAGAAAAAGATATAAATAAATGGGTATCGATGGAAGAAAAATTAGAAAGTGCTGATCAAATGATAGATTTTCAGACTGAGTATACAAAAGAACTTCATACTTTATCTGATTATCCAAAAATTGATTTTGAATTAATTAGAAAAACTTTTAAAGAATGGGAACATCATAAAGTAAAAAATATAATGACTTATAGAAATAAGTCATTTGCTTCACCAGTGACTGGGTCAGTTGGACCAATTCATCATACGCCATGGGAAGAAGCAATGGACGACTCTTTAAAAACATTTTTAAATAAATAGAAAATTCACCATCTAATTTAAAAAGATATTAATTATCTTATATCAAGGTGTTTTTTTCTTTTTTCTACCCAGGTTCGAATTAAATGGTCAAATATCAGGCCTATAAAGGCAACACAAAGACCCAGTGTTAATCCAATACCTGCACCTTTTTTATCAGATAGAGCTTTTAGAATATACTGTCCCAAATCTTCTGTTCCAATAAATGCTCCAATAATTACCATGAACAAAGCAAATACAATTGTTTGATTTAAACCAAGCATCATGTGAGGAAATGCTAAAGGAAATTCTATTTTTGATAATCTTTGTAATTTTGTAACACCTGACATTGTAGCCGCATCATGTAAAGCAACTGGAACACTTCTTAATCCTTCAATGGTATATCTTGTGGCAGGTATAGTTGCATAAACTACTACCGCAATTAATACCGATGTATCTGTAACTCCAAAAAGCATCATTACTGGAATTAAGTATACAAATGAAGGAAATGTTTGAAAAATATCACAAACACCCAACATAAAATTTGCAGTATACTTATTTTGAAAACATAATGCTCCAACAGTAAATCCAGTTATAGTCGATATAAAAACTCCAAAAGTTGCCATGTATAATGTGACTAAAGCCCTATCCCACCAGGGGCTTAATGCTATAAATAATGTTAATGCACCAACTACAAGAGCAGAACGTAATCCTCCAATTATATATCCAGCACCCATGACTAGAACGAATGTTGCAACAATAGGCATCCGTAAATAGGCAGCTCGCATGGGCTGTAGTACGTCTACGATCAACCATGTGTTAAAAATTTTTAAAGTATAAAAGAAGGTATCCCAAATCCAATCAACACCTCTATTCCAAAAATCTGCTGTTGATATTCCTTTATTGTGTGGAACTTCAAATAAATAATTGAAGCCTTCTTTAAAATAAAATGATCCAGCATAGGCAAGTATGATTCCAATTAATACTGCACCAGCAAAAAACAATCCACTTTTATGACGTTCAAAAAAAGTCAAGTTACCAAAATAATCTATTTGTTTGTTTGCCCAAGCTAAGGACATTTTATCTAATAATATTGCAATCAAGCTAATACATAAACCTGCTTCTAATGCCAATCCAATATTCAACTGATTTAATGCTAGTAATAAATTAAACCCCAATCCTTTAGCGCCTATAAAAGCTGAAATAACTGCCATAGAAAAACAAACCATAATAACTTGGTTTACTCCAATTAATATATCTCTTCTTGCAGTTGGAATTAAAACCTTAAACATAAGTTGCCAATTATTACATCCACTCATTCTGCCAGCTTCAATAATCTCAGGGGGTATTCCTCTAAGACCTAACAGAGTTAACAATATCATTGGCGGAACAGCTACGACCATAGTTATAATGACTGCAGCATGGTCACCAACACCAAAAAGAACTATTGCAGGAACTAATACAGCGTACTGAGGCATTGTCTGCATAACCAATAGTATTGGATACAAAAATTTTTCTACACGTTTACTTTTAAATGCTGCAATACCTAAACCCAAACCAAAAAGAAAAGAAAGTGGCGCCGCAACCAATATAAAAGAAAGAGTTTGCATGGAGGGTTTCCATTGACCAAAAATAGAAATATAAACCATAACTATACCAGCAAATAAAGCTAGACCTTTGCCACTTAAATTATATCCAAGTATCACAGCACCTGCTGCAATAATTGTCCAAGGTAGCCCCGGTAACTTTGCCCATGGATTTACACCTATCCAATCCCAACTAGTAAATGCGACAACCGTTTGAACTCCCCCTAACATAATCTCTCGAATTAACTCAATAAGAAATGTCATAAACGCAGTCATGTTTCTTGTTAATTGTAAAACCAAGGGTCGAGTTTTGTATGATTGAGTGTTTTCATTCCAGAACTCCATTGGCATCCACTCATTCATTAAAAAAAACAAGGAATCGTTTATCCAAATAGGTAGCCATCCAAGTAAAGGAGGTAGCCTCCAAAAAACATCAAATGCATAATATCTTACTTCTGCACCAAATAGTGTATAGGTACTTTGATTTGGGTCTTTAATAAATTCAGCCTGGCCTCTTATAAATTTATAGGTTTCAGGAACATCTACTGCAAAACATAAAAAGAAAAAAACAATTAATAAAAATAACCATTGAAATAATTTTGGATATTTTTTTAATAATTCCATATTTTAATCACTGCTTTTTTTTCCACCAAAAACAGTGTCGATTATTTTTGAAGGGTGAACAGTTCCAACAATTTGATTGTTTTCATCAAATACTCCTACAGATTTTTCTTGAGTTAAAATCTTTTCAGCTACATTTTCAATTATTTCACTTTTTAGTACTTTTAAATCACTTAAGTTTTCATTATGTGGTTTTTCCATAATATCTTCTATTTTTAATATTTTTTCTCTAGGGACTTCTTCGGTGAATTTTCTGACATACTCTGTTGCTGGATTCAAAACAATGTTGGCTGGTGTATCTAGCTGTTCAATTATTCCATCTTTCATAATTGCAATACGATCAGCAAGCTTTAATGCCTCATCAAAATCATGTGTAATAAACATAATTGTTTTTTGTAATTTTCCTTGAAGTCTCAAAAATTCATCCTGCATTTCTTTTCTAATTAATGGGTCTAATGCAGAAAAAGGTTCATCTAAAAACCAAATATCAGGTTCGACAGCTAATGAACGGGCAATACCCACTCTTTGTTGCTGTCCACCAGAAAGTTCTCTTGGAAAATAGTTTTCTCTTCCATCAAGACCAACAAGTTTGACCATATCCATAGCTTTATTAATGCTTTCTTGATTTTCGACCCCTTTAATTTGAAGTGGAAAAGCAATATTTTCTAAAACTGTTTTGTGTGGCAGTAGAGCAAAACTCTGAAATACCATTCCCATTTTATTTCTTCTTAGATCAATTAGTTCTTTATTATTTAATGAAAGCAAGTCTTGACCTTCTATGAAAATTTTTCCACCCGTTGCATCTGTTAATCTAGAAATACACCTTAATAATGTTGATTTTCCTGATCCAGATAAACCCATCACTACTAACATTTCTCCTTTTGTAACTTCAAAAGAAGCATTGTTCACTCCTACTATGCATCCGTTTTCTTGAAATGTTTTTGCATCTACATTTCCATTGGCCTCTTGGAGCATCTTTTTGGCATTTGCTCCAAAAATTTTATAAACAGAATCACATTTAATTACAGTGTTGGTCATAACGCTTAACAAGTTACACGAAATAAAAATAAAAATACACTTTTTATATTATTTATACTTATTGTTTTCCTCCTTAAAAATTTTTAATAAAATAAACTCTTGTATCAATTCCAGTACTTAAAAAATTTAAAACTTCCCCACTAACAGTAATTTTTTCTTTTTCAGCGCCATCAATACTTCCACTTAAAACAAAGCCTGCAATACACTTTTTTTTTTCTTTATCCCAATTAACAAATGTTTCAGCAATTTGATTTCCATTAGTAGTGTATATTTGTGTAGCTTTAAAATTTATTAGATTTGCACCCATAACCGCACGTTGAGGAATAATTTTTGTTATTTTGCAGACTGTTTCGTATTGTTCTTTAGACAGCTTGTAATGATCGCTTGCTTCATAAAAAGTTAAAATACCTGACGGAAGAGTAGAAATTATTTTACTTAATTTGTTAGCTTCTGCAATTCTTGCTTCTTCTTTTTTCATTTTTTCCACCAGTTCATCACCCTGACCAAAAAAACCGTTTAAAATAGCAAAAGATAAAATTACAATAAATGTTAAAGAAACAAGACCACCAAGTTGCCTAACTGGTTCAGGTAATAATTCTCTTAATTTATTGAAATATCTTACATTCATAATTACTCTTGTAATTTGCCATTTTTCCAAATTCCTATTTTTTCTTTTCCATCAGACCAAGTAAACTTTCCTTTTCCATTCATAAAACCATTGGCCCATTCACCCTCATATCTAGATCCATCTGGGAAAGTTAAAATACCCTGCCCACTCCAGTTACTTTTTTTAAATTCTCCTTTGTAAATGTATCCATTTGGCCAAGTTTCAATTCCTTGTCCATGTTTTTGTGTACCTACCCAATTCCCTTCGTAGGTAGTTTTGTCCGTATAAGTCCATTTACCAAAACCATTTTCACAATTCCCCTCACAACCTGTTTTTCTAGCAGATACAGACGTTGCAATTAAGAAACTTAAAATTATGTAAAATATATATTTTTTCATTTTTTTATTTTAACTGCAGATATAAAAAGAAATGTCTTTTTCAAAGTTATCACTTTTTAAGTCTCTTGTAACTTCATGAACTAATTCACCTGATTTTCTATTAATTATACCTGATTCTGAATAATTTTTTCCTTCATCAAAAGCTTTAAACAAAACTATGTCTTTGTTTACAACCTTTACATCAAATTTTGTATTTTTTGAAAGGAACACTGATAATCCATTAATTAAAAGTTTTTCTGGTTTTTTTGCATCAATTTCAAATTTATCTAAATTTTTTTCATTTAAATCTTTGGCTAAAAAAGTTTGATAATTATATTCTGAATTCTTAAGTATTTTTTTTTCTAACTCACATACAAAACTAATTTTAATATCTTCTTGTATATCTGTATTTTGTGCAAAAGATAAATTGAAAATTAATAAGCTAAGAGAGATATATAGAAAATACTTAATCATTTAAATAATAAATCCTAGTTTGATTATTTGATTGGGTAGTATATTTAAAAAAATCCCCCCCAACTTTGTTGGGAGAGATCTTAATTTATTTATTTTACCCTTACTTAGTAAAAGGTTGCCAAACACTCTTGTTATCAGCTAACCACTTCTTGGCAGCGTCTTCATGAGTCATCTTATCTTCATCTACTAAAGCAGCCATTGCTCCAATGTGACTTGTTGAGAATGACATCTTTTTGAACACTGCTGCTGCAGCTGGGTGAGTTGTTGGAAAGTCTGCATTAACAGCTTTTTTCAAATAACCATCTGGAGATCCACATTTTCCATCACCACCATCTTCTGGTCTACAACCAGCAGAGTATGGAGGGAAGTCTATAAATGTGAAACCTTTTCCATCCGTAAAGTTTGGAGTCCAGTTGAATATTATAGTTCCTCTTCCTTCTTTCTCAGCAGCTTTAAGTTCTGCCCAAAGTGCGTCTGCACTTCCAGCAAATTTGACTGTCCAAAGATCTCCCAACCCAAGAGCATCAATTCTCTGAGGTATTAAATCTCCGTGCCAACTTTGCGGACCTTCTAACATTCTTCCTTTTCCATCTGAATCAGGTGTTGTAAAGTTTGCAGCACATTCAGGATTTTTTAATGCAGTCCAATCTGGAAGACCTGGACATAATCCTTTAGCAGCAACCCAGTTTGGATATCCCATATCCTCAAGAGTTCTTGCTTCGTGATCACCCCAATCAGTTATACCACCTTTTTCAAGCGCTGTAGTGAATGATTTACCAAAAGCAGATTCCCAAACTTCGTGAGCTAGGGTTACATCTCCGATACGAATAGATTCATACACAGCTTGTGAGTCAGTGTTTACATAGCTTACATTGTTTCCCATGCTTTCAAAAATTCCACCAATAACGTGAGCCATTACAATTTGGCTTGACCAGTTATGAGTAGCAATAGTTATAGGCTGAGCGCTATCACCACCTTTTTTGGCAGTTTTATCCCCTCCTTGCATAAAGAACATTGCGACAGCAATAACTACTACCGCACCGATAATTAACGGTAATTTATTTTTCATATTTCTCTCTCCCTTAATATTAAGTTAAGTTAACATGTTCTCATTTATTAAATTTATAGTCAATGCCCTTTGATTATATTAAGCTAATCCTCAATTATTTAAATTTACACTGGCAATGCTACATACTAGTAAAGATATTAAAAATCCTGGTTTAAGAACTTTACCATCTGGAGTTGAAAGATATTATATAAAGGGTGGCGGCCTCTCAGTTATAGAAGTTTTACCAGATGACAAAATAAAAATCATAAATGAAGAAGGAAGACAAATTTGTGAAATAATTGTTTTTAATTCAAAAGGCAAATCTGATTTATCAATTTTAAATTTAAAAGAAAATGCAAATGCTGACTTTTCAAAAAGAGCTATTGCTAATGATGAAAAAATTTCAAAACTATTTAAAAAAAAAAAATTAGATCTTAATAAAGCAAAATCATCCATTATTTTTAATGAAGATTGTTTAATGGGAGAAAAGATTACCTTAACCTCTAAAGACAAATGTATAGTGATGATTGCTGCACCAGGAAATGCAATGAATGTTCATGAACAAAATCCACCAACAGATTTAACCGTATTTTTAAGTAAAGCTAAATTTATAGAAACTGATGAGCAGTTTATTTTACCAGAACCTCTTAATGATCCAATAATTGAGCAACTTATAAAAAGAAGAACCGCAGAAACATACGAGGTAAAGGCTGGAGAATATATTCAAATTATTGATCCAGGTGGGAGACAATGTTCTGATTTTTTAGCTTTTGATACTCATAAATTAAATGATGGAATTCAAAGTATGTTAAATGATAAATCAACTCGAACATTTATGGGTGGTGCCTACCCTGGCCCAGGTTTATTTTCAAAGTTTTATGATGATGATCATCAGGCTATGATTGAAGTAGTTAGAGATACAGTTGGAAGGCATGATACTTTTAACCTTGCTTGCACACCTAAGTATTATGATGATATGGGCTATATGGGTCATATAAATTGCACGGATAATTTTAATAAAGAATTAGAAAAATACGATATTAACTCCCGTAAAAGCTGGTCAGCTATCAATCTCTTTTTTAACACTGCAATTGATGCTAACAATGTTGCTTCGTTTGATGAACCTTACTCAAGAGCTGGTGATTATGTATTATTTAGAGCATTAAGGGATTTAACCTGTGTTTCATCTGCTTGCCCATGTGATGTAGATCCTGCAAATGGTTGGAATCCAACTGATATTTTTGTTAGGACTTATCCTAAGGAAAAAAAATATTCAAAAGCAATAGCATTTAGAATGAAAACAGACTCAGAACCAAAATTAACTCAAGAAACTGGATTCCATAAAAGAACTTCTGCCTTAACTAGAAACTTTATTGAGTATAAAGGTTTTTGGTTAGCTAATAATTTTACAAATTCTGGAACTATAAATGAATACACGGCTTGTAGAGAGAGTGCAATTGCAACTGACCTTTCACCTTTAAGGAAGTTTGAAATTCTAGGTCCTGATGCAGAAAATTTAATGCAATACACATTAACTAGAAACGTTAAAAAATTATCTATTGGTCAGGTAGTGTATTCAGCAATGTGTTATGAAAATGGATGTATGCTAGATGACGGAACATTATTCAAGTTAGGACAAGATAATTTTAGATGGATAGGTGGAGATGAATATAGTGGTGAATGGTTAAAGGAACAGGCAAAAAAGAAAAATTATAAAGTTTGGATAAAATCTGCAACAGATCATATTCACAACATTGCAGTGCAAGGTCCTAATAGTAGAAAAATCTTAGAAAAATTTGTTTGGACGCCTCCAATACAGCCTAACATCACTGAACTTGAATGGTTCAGATTTGCAATTGCAAGAATAGACCATGAAACTGGAACACCTATTATAATTTCAAGAACAGGTTACACTGGTGAACTTGGTTATGAAATATGGTGTCATCCAAAAGATGCCAAAGAAGTTTGGGATAAAGTTTGGGAAGCTGGAAAAGAATTTAACATTACCCCTTTAGGGTTAGAGGCTCTTGATATGGTTCGTATTGAAGCTGGTCTTATTTTCTATGGTTATGAATTTGACGATCAAACAGACCCTTTTGAAGCAGGAATTGGATTTACAGTTCCACTTAAAACTAAAGAAGATGATTTTATAGGCAAAGAAGAATTAATTAAAAGAAAAGCAAACCCACAAAAGAAACTAGTTGGTTTAGAATTAGATGGACACGAACCTGCAGCTCATGGTGATAATGTTTATATAGGCCGAGGTCAAGTTGGTGTAGTAACTAGTGGAATGTTGTCTCCTAAACTAGGAAAAAATATTGCGCTATGTAGAATTAATGTTAAGTATTCCGAAATGGGATCTAAAGTAGAAATAGGAAAAATTGATGGACACCAAAAAAGAATTATTGCTAAAGTAGTTCCATTTCCTTTTTATGATCCAACTAAATCTAAAGTTAGAGCTTAATCGATATGACAGATGAAAAGAAAAGTCTTTTAGACTTTTGGGAAGATCAGGTTAAACAGTCCCATACTTCAAGTAATTATTATTTTAGAAAGTCACCTTCCCATTATCATTTAATGTTATTAGTGATGCATGCATATAAGGTTAATGAAAAGCTTTCAGTAGAAGAATTAAAAACAAGACTTTTTAAAACTTCCAGACCAAAAGCGGCTTTAATAATTAATGAAGCATGCATAAAAGGATTCTTCTTTTTAGAAAAAACTTCAACTGACCAGCGAATAAAAAATATTAGACCCAGTGAATCTTTTATTAGTGAATTTAATGAATACTTACTCAGACTAAAAAACATAAGCTATTAAACCCTTATTTAAGAGCATCACACTAAATTACTATTTTATATATATATTTTTTTGTTATAAAAATAATCCTATTAATTGTTTTTAAGAGGAATAGTGTTTTCTCATGTCAACACTTCCAACTAAAGCTAAAGTAGTAATTATAGGTGGCGGAATTCATGGTTTAAGCACCGCCTGGAAGCTTTCTGAAACGTACAAAAATCCAGGTGATATTGTAATCTTAGAAAAAAAAGATACGGCAGCAGGTGCAAGTGGAATAGCTTGTGGTGTTATAAGAAATAATTATTTTCAACCAGCTATGAGGGAATTAATGGCTCACTCTGTTTCAGTTTGGGAAAGTGATCCTAAAGCTTGGAATTACAATGCGGTAGGATATTTGCAAATCTCTCCAGAAGTCATGCACGATGATGTTGCTACAATTTATGAACAACAAAAAGCTATTGGATATGAATCAGAATTTATAGAAGGTGAAAAAGAATGCACCAAATACATGAAAGGTATGTTTGATGATTGGCAAGCACAAGGCATAACATCTGTACTTCATGAAAAAAAAGGTGGCTATGCATTTAATAAAGATTCGGTAAAAGCTCTTGAAAGTAAATCTGTTATAAATGGAGTTAATATAGTTAAGGGTGTAACAGTTACGGGATTTAAAAAAGGAAGTACTGGTAAAGCAGTTACAGGTGTTGAAACAGATAAGGGACTTATTGAGTGTGAACAAGTTGTTGTTGGTGCTGGTCCTTGGGTTAGAGATTTTTGGAATATGTTAGAGCTACCAAAATTTGCCAATATTAAAGGACAGGATGGAAAATTTCATAAAGAAGACATGTGGAAATACTGGATGCTACAAGAGGGTGTTATCGGAGTTGATAAAGATTTTTTAAAGATGAATGATGGTGGTCAACCTCCAGTAATGCATGTTGATTCAACGGCTCCATTATATTCAGATACAACCAAAAAATTACTTTCAGAAGAACTTTGGGGAATTTATTACAAACCAGATATTGAAGGCCTTGGAGTGCAGGGCGGTACATCTCCTTACATAGTTGATAAACATTTTGATGAAATAAATATTGATCCTTACGGACTTGACTCTCCTGAATTTCAAACAACAGAAGCTTTCAATGATATGTGGTGTTCAGCTCTAGCACATTGTCAAAAAAGATTTGAGGGTAAAACAAATTTATACAGAAAGGGACCATCGGGTGGCCTTGGATGTATGACTCCAGATAACTTTCCAATCTTTGATAGATTTTTAGAAAATGTTTATATGATAGCTGATGCAAACCATGGATATAAAATGATTGGTGTTGGTGAGCTTGTTGCAAAAGAAATTCTTGGAACTGAAAGTGAATTGTTAAAACCTTTCAGATTTGACCGTTATGAAAAAGGTGAACTTCACCCTACTTCTAATAGTCCCTTCCCTTGGAGTTAAGCCTCAAATCTAGTTAATAAATCTTCAATAAAAGTATTAATCTAAATTAAGAATATTTTTTTATTAAACTTCGATTCATCAGTAATTAATTTATTCAAAAATTTTTAGATAATTTTTTTAAAATTAAAAATAAAGCATACTTATCATTGAAAGAAATGATGACACAACTTACACACGTAATTAGCTAATAGTAGTTATAAAAATTATATATATATATTATAATCAAGATGCCTAGACACTAATATATTTTTCAGTTACGGTTCGTTAAATAAAAATTCATTAGAGGGGGAGATGATGACTGATTTAGACAAGCACGTTGCACAACCAGGAAGAGACAAGTTAGTAAAACAAGTTAGAGCTAAAATTAATGAACTGGGTGTTGAATATATTTATTTTCAATTTATTTCTGTAACTGGAAGAGTTGTTGGAAAAGGTATTCCTACTGATCATTGGGAAAGAACTTGTGAAAAAGGCTTTCAATTAGTTTATGGAGCAACAGCAAACTTGTTTGTTGACCGTCATGGAGATTATATTGGTTATGGACCAGAGGCAAAAGAGCTTGTTGGTATACCTGACCCTGAAACTTTTTGTCAGCTTCCTTGGGATAAAAAAGTTGCAAGAGTATTTGTTACTTGTTTTAGAAATAGAGAAGAAAGAGATAATCCAGGTGCACATTTAACTTCGGATTGTCGTGGAAATTTAAGAATACATGCTCAAGAATTTAAAAAGAAACATGGTTACCAATTAAGAGTTGGAACTGAGCCGGAAATGATGTGGTTAACTAAAAACGAGGATGGTTCACCTACGGGTAAAGGTTATTCTAAACCTTATTGCTATCATATAGATCAATTTGAATCTCTAAGACCAGTTTTTATGCAAGTATTTAAGTACGCTAGAGCAATGGGTTTTGACATGATTCAAGGTGATCATGAAGATGCACCAGGGCAATTAGAATTAAACTGGATGTACGATGATGTTTTAAGAAATGCAGATAGACTTTCCACCTACAGACAAATTTGTGCCCAAGTAGCTAGAGAGTTTAATTTGATAGCTTGTTTTATGACAAAACCTTTTATGGGTGTGTCAGCAAGTGGTTGTCATACGAACATGTCTTTATGGACAGGTGGAAAAGATAAAGTTAATAAACTATCTCACAAATCTCTACCAGGAATGGACGAGGTATTTACTTACGTTGAAGGTGGAACAAATACTTTTATGCCTGATACTAAAGATATTCAATTACCAGGTAAAATTGGTTTGAAAGCTATTGGTGGTGTGATGAAACATTTGGGAGCATTAACTGCAATTGGTTCATCTACTGTAAACTCATACAGAAGATTATGGGACACAGGATTTTGGGCGCCTGTTTATGCTGACTGGGGATTTCAAAATAGAACTTGTGGATTAAGAGTATCTGCACCAGGAAGATTTGAATATCGTTCAGTTGATTCAATGCACAATCCATACTTAATGGGCTCAGGATTGTTAAAATGTTTTGATGATGGAATAACAAATAACATTGATCCAGGAAAGCCTGAGTCTAGAAGCATGTATGAAGCTCAAGCTGCTGGAAAAATAGTTAAAAAATTACCAATGAGTCTCGGTGAGGCTTTAAATCGTTTGGCAGAAGATGAGGTTATAAAATCAGCTATGCCAGATGAAATGTATAAAGTTTTCCATTGGTATAAAAACGATGAATGGGAAAAATTTTTAGGTGCAACAACTCAATGGGATCTAGATACTTATCTGGATTGTCTACCGTAATCTTAATTATCAATAAAGGGAGAGAAATATGTGTGGTATCGCAGGTTTAATTCATAGAGGAAAATCCTCCAATGTAGGAAGTGAACTACAGGGGATGTTACAAGCATTAAAGCATAGAGGAGAAGATTCTACTGGTTACGCTTTATATGGTGATACAGATGGTAAAAATTTTATCATGCGTTTTAAAGTTGGAGAAAATGTTGGTGAAGGAAGTACATCTATTATGGAAGATGTTTCTGTTTATGATGCAAGAAAAAAAATTGTTGATCAATATTTATCTGAATTAGGTGCTAAAATAGTTAAAGAGGAAAGAGTTCTACCCTATTCTTTAAGATATGAACTTGCTTACGATACAAAAGATTTATTAGAGTTTTCACAAAAAATTGAAAGTATTCCAGGTGTTGAAATTCTTTCAATGGGAAAGTCTTTAGAGGTAATTAAAGATCTAGGTAATGCTCAAATGGTTTGTGACAGATACAGTTTAGATAAAGTAGTTGGAACTCATGCAATTGGTCATGCTAGAATGGCCACTGAATCTGGCGTTGATATTAAGTCTGCTCACCCTTTTTGGGGTTATCCTTTTAGTGATGTTTCTGTGGTTCATAACGGCCAATTAACTAATTATTGGAACAACAGAAGATTACTTGAGAATAAAGGGATGAGATTTATGTCTGAATGTGATTCAGAGTTAATCGCCGTTTATATTGCTCAAAAAATGAGAGAAGGAGCGTCTCTTGAAGAGGGCATGAAGGCTTCTTTAACAGGTCTTGATGGTGTGTTTACGTATTTTGTAGCAACCAAAGATTCTTTGGGAATGGCAAAAGATACTATGGCTGCAAAACCTTTGGTTCTTTATGAATCAGACGATCTAGTAGCAATGGGTTCAGAAGAAATAGCAATCAGATCAGTTCTACCACAAGAGATAGATACATATGATCCATATGATGGAGAGGTAAAAGTATGGCAAATTTAAAGACTACAGAAAATAAGACAAAGTCACAATCAATGGGTATGCACTCAGAAGTTTTGACTGGAAGAACTCAACAAAAGTTTTTTAATCCTGATGAAGGTGAAAATCTTTATTATTTTGGCACTTACGATGTTGATTTTAATAAAAGAACAGAGCTAGATGTTAAAGAAATGACAGCTGCTGATGCTAATAAAGAAATTGATAACTTAATGAGCCAAGGTTTTGGAACAATCGTAATCAAAAACCCTCAAGGAAAACACAGTTTAGGTGTTGGTATTTTAAATAAACTAAATTTAATTTTTGAAGGAAGTTTAGGTTATTTTGGTATGGGATCTTGTGACGGACCTACTGTAAGAATTAATGGTAGAGTTGGTTGGTCTTGTGCAGAAAACTTAATGGCTGGAAAAGTTGTTATAGAAAAAAATGCTGGATCTTGTTTTGGTGCAGCTATTAGAGGTGGAGATTTAATTTGTAAAGGTAGTGTTGGTGCTAGAACTGGTATCGATATGAAAGGTGGAACTATCATTGTTGGTGGCGATGCTGGGGCTTTTACAGGTTTCATGATGCAAAGAGGAAGAATAATTATTTTAGGTGATGTTGGAATAAATTTAGGTGACTCAATGTATGATGGTACTATTTTTATTGGTGGTAAAATTGGTTCTTTTGGAAGTGATGCAATTCCTGCCGATCTAACTGATACAGACCAAGACTGGTTAAAAAGAAAATTGAAAGTTGCAGAGATTGGTGAAAAATTTGACGTCAGTAAAATGACAAAAATAGTCGCAGGGAAAAAACTTTGGAACTATGATAATCTAGAACCTCATGAAAAGAAAGGAGCTATATAATGGCTAAAAAGAAAACTAAAAAAAATGAAAAAAAATTAAAAAAAGTAAACGGTAATGTTGGTGGAAAAGCTGACGTTCACGTACCTGAAGAAGGAAAAAGAAATAAAAGTTTATTAGGTCACAATGCTATTTTTACTCCTGAAGTTATAGACGATATTCATATTAAAGCTCAACTTGGAAGATACAGAATGCGTGGAATGGCATTAATGAAAAAAATTCCTACATTTGATGACTTGGTATTTTTACCAGGAACTCTTACAAGATTTGTAATCGAAGGTTACAGAGAGAAATGTGAAACAAAAACTATAATTGGACCAAACTGTGAAAACCCAATTGAGCTAGATATACCAGTATATGTTACAGGTATGAGTTTTGGAGCACTTTCTTATGAAGCAAAAACTGCTTTAGCAAGAGGAGCAACAATGGCTGGGAGTGCTACATGTTCAGGTGAAGGTGGAATGATTCCAGATGAAAGAAGATATTCTGAAAAATGGTATTACCAGTGTATTCAATCAAGATATGGTTTCAATCCTCATCACGCTCAACTAGCTGATGCAATTGAGGTATTTATTGGACAAGGACAAAAAGTTGGAATGGGTGGACATTTAATGGGTCAAAAAGTTACTGACCAAGTTGCAGAAATGAGATCCCTACCCTCTGGTATTGATCAAAGATCTCCAGCAAGACATCCAGACTGGTTAGGTCCAGATGATTTAGCTTTAAAAGTTGAAGAATTAAGACAACTTACAAAAAATAAAGTGCCTATTCAATTAAAGCTAGGTGCATCAAAAGTTTATGATGATGTTCGTATGGCTGCAAAATGTAACCCTGACTCAATCTTTTTAGATGGGATGGAAGGTTCAACTGGAGCAGGTCCTCATATAGCTGCTGCAAATACTGGTATTCCTGGTATTGCTGCAATCAGAGAAGCAAGAAGAGCTATTGATGATGTTGGTAAAACTGGTCAAGTAACTTTAATTTATGCAGGTGGTGTTAGAGATGGTGCTGATATGGCGAAGGCTTTAGCCCTAGGTGCTGATGCAATAGCGATTGGGACTGGTGCTTTGATAGCGTTGAACTGTAATAAAGATATTCCAGAAGCAAACTTTGAAAAAGAGATGGGTGTTAAAGCTGGTGATTGTTATCACTGCCATACTGGACGTTGTCCAGTAGGTGTTGCAACACAAGACCCTAAATTAAGAGCTAGATTAAATCCTGATGATGCTGCATTAAGAGTTTACAATTACCTTCATGCAATGACATTAGAAGCCCAGCTTTTAGCAAGAGCTTGTGGTAAAACTAATATTCACTCTTTAGAGCCTGAAGATTTAGCCGCATTAACAATGGAAGCATCTGCATTAGCAAAAGTTCCAATGACTGGAACTAACTATACTGTTGGTGTTGATAATTATCATAAAATATAAGGATCAAAAATGGTTAAAAAAAAAGTAAAAGCAAAAGTTAAAAAAGAAAAAAAACTTAAACTAGGTACTTTTAAAGAGACTGCTAGAGAAAAGCTAATTGGTCAACATATTGGATATAGATATGATGTTAACTTATTGCCTGATTATAAAAAGATTACTCCATTCTTAAAAAAATATGTAGAAGCTATGGGGTGGGATGATCTTAACTGGTTAGAAGATGTTCATATGGGTTATGAAGAAGATAGACCAGCAGTGTTTTGTAGAAATGCAAATGGTTGGGTTACAATTCCAAAATCAATTAAATTACCTAACAACCAACAAGATAGAGATATGATTGCAAGAGAGCTTTTAGTTAAGTTTCAAATGTCTCCAAAACATCCACTTGTTGATTTGAAAAAAGCATACTTAAAATTTTAATCTCTCCCTCATAAGTTGATTAATTCTTAATTCTCTACGTTTTTAGGGGTTTTTTTAAGCATTGTTTAGTTTGTCACATACACATAAATTTTATAGGCTCCCTTAAACTAATAAGGAGAGAGAGATTATGACTGACCAATTAGGTGCTCTTACAGTTATATTTACAGAGTTTTATTACTGGGTAACAGTAGTACTGATGTTTTTAATTCACGTCGGTTTCTGTATGTATGAAGTTGGAGCTTCACGTTATAAACATCACCAACATACTTTAATGAAAAATACTATGGTAATACCGTTAGTAACGGTAACTTGGTTTTTCTTTGGTTGGTGGATTTACTGGGCATTCCCAACAGGACCGGGAATTGCACCTTCAATAATGAATGAGAGTACAGCATTAATTACTGATGAAAGTACTTTTAGTGCAAAATGGTATGTAGCAAATACTGAATTTATGGCGGTTAACTTAGGTGACCGTATAAGTGGAGTATTCTGGGCTGCATTCTTACTATTTTCATGGACAGCTGCTTCTATTGTTTCAGGAGCAATCATTGAAAGAATTACAACTTTTGCATTTGGTATTTTAGCAATTGCAATAGGTTCGTGTTTCTGGGTAATTGATGCTGCTTGGGGATGGCACTTTGATGGATGGATGCTTAAAATTTTAGGATATCATGACGCTTACGCATCAGGAGTAATTCACGCAATTGCGGGTGGGTTTGCTTTAGGTGTTCTAATCGTTTTAGGACCTAGAATTGGAAAATTCTCATCAAGTGGTGAACCAAGAAATATAGGACCAAGAAACCCATGGCTAGTAACGGTTGGATTATTTTTAATCTATACTGGTTTTTGGGGATTTTATGCGGCATGTAATATACCGATATTTGATCTTGGACCCGAGTATGGAATGGAAGGTGTAACATACTGGACAGCAACAAACATATATGTAACCCCAACCACACTGAGTGGAATAACCTATAACTTCTTGATGTCATTATCGGGTGGATTATTGGCTGGATACGTGGTCGCCAAAGGTGATCCTTTCTGGACTTACTCAAGTGGACTGGCTGGTATCATCTGTGCATCTGCAGGTAATGATTTGTATCACCCGATACAAGCAATGCTTATTGGTGCGATCGGTGTAGTTATTGCATACAAAATGCATTACTGGGTTGAACGTAAGTTCAAAATCGATGATGCAGTTGGTGCAGTAGCGGTGCATGGTTATGCAGGCGTTGTTGGTCTTATAATTTGTGGATTTGTTTTAAATGGCTATCCTTCATCTGGATACAATGTTGGAGCTATGTGGGACGGATCAACTTATGCATCAATCAATCCACTTGGTCAATTCCTTGGAGCAATTATAATGTTTGGAGTTCTTGGAATGTTACCAGGCTACGTTATTGCTAGAATACTAAGCGCTTTTGGTAAATTAAGAATACCGCGTGAAGTTGAAATAGCAGGACTAGACTATGAAATAATGGAGGACGATAGAGAAGCTGAAAAAGCAGTCGCCTCTTCAACTAGGTAAAGGAGAAAAAATATGGCTACAGTTACAAACTGGATAGATCATTTAAGTGCAAAAGAGGTTGTCGGAGCAGTTTATCCGGGGGCTGGATCCACTGAAACTTTACTGGTTGTTCTTGGTGTAGTTTTTTGGATTGGCTGGCATGTTTTGACTGCTAGATCTGAGAGTGAAAAACTTTCAAGATTAGCAAGAAAGAGACATGGCGCTAATGATCACAAAAGCAATATTACTGACTGGTAATATCAATTAAAAATTTGGGCGCTACTTAATTGTTGCGCCCTTTTTTTTTATAAAAATTATACAATCATGGATAGAAATAATAACGAAGATCACAGACCAAGTAAAATGAGAGGTGTTGTTTTTCCAAAAGCAAAATATGGAGTGATAGCAGCTATTATCATCATTGTAGTAGGAAATATTTTCTATTATAAAGAATTTTTAATATCTTTAATAAAATAAACTTAATAAAATTTATGTGTGGAATTGTTGGCATCTACTTAAAAACTAAAAAATTTGAAAAAAATTTAGGAAAGATGCTATCTGGTATGCTTAATAATATGGAGTCTCGTGGACCAGACAGCGCTGGCTTTGCTATCTATAAAGATGAAGCTAAAAAAGTTTATAAATTTTCTTTATGTATTAATGATCTAAACTTTAATAAATTTAAAAAAGAAATATCTAAAAAACTTAAAAAAGCTAAATTTACTCAAATCTCAGATCATGTGGTTCTGAAGACACTTGAACAACCAAAAAAAGTAATTGAAATAATTAATTCTAATTTTCCTAAAGTGTCAATAGTTGGGTATGGGCGATCAATAGAAATATTTAAACAAGTTGGTAACCCCAAAGATGTAGTTAAAAAATTCAAATTAGATAGTTTTAGTGGTACTCATGGAATAGGTCATACAAGAATGGCTACAGAAAGTGCAATCACCACAGATGGATCACACCCCTACTCAACTGGAGAAGATGAGTGTTTAGTTCACAATGGTTCTTTATCAAATCATAATAATTTAAGGCGAGAGCTTACTAAAAAAGGTAACACTTTTAATTCTGAAAATGACACTGAAGTTGCAGCAGGATATATTTCTAATAGTTTATCAAATAACAAGTCTTTAAAGGATACACTTACATCTGGTCTTAAAGATTTAGATGGTTTTTATACTTTTATCACAGGAACTAGAAAAGGTTTTGCGGTAGTTAGAGATGAAATAGCATGTAAGCCTGCCGTGATAGCAGAGACAAAAAACTATGTTGCAATAGCATCAGAATTTCAAGCAATGGCACATTTACCAGGCGTAAATAGTGCAAAAATTTTTGAACCTGAACCTGGTATTGTCTACTCTTGGGGAAAATAATGAAATTAGATTTAAAAAAAAAAAAATTAAGAGAAATTAATAACACTTTGCAAAATTTAGATAGTAAAAAAAATGATAGAGACTTTGTAATTATAAATCCTGAAGGAAGTCACGCATTATGTGCTGGATTAGACCAAGAAATGAAAGTTTTAATTAAAGGACATGTTGGTTATTATTGTGCTGGTATGAACCAAAAAGCTCATGTAACGATAGATGGAAATGTTGGAACAGGTGTCGCTGAAAACATGATGTCTGGAACTGTTCATGTTAAGGGTAATGCCTCACAATCTGCAGGTGCTACTGCGCATGGAGGATTACTTGTCATTGATGGAGATGCTAGCTCAAGATGTGGTATTTCAATGAAAGGAATAGATATTGTGGTTAAAGGTTCAGTTGGTCATATGTCTGCATTTATGGCTCAATCTGGGACAATGTTGGTTTGTGGTGATGCGGGAGAAGCTTTAGGTGATAGTCTTTATGAAACAGATATTTTTGTGAAAGGGTCAGTTAAATCTTTGGGTGCCGATTGCATAGAAAAAAAAATGGAAAAGAAACATTTAAATAAAATTTCAGCTCTTTTAAAAAAAAGTGAAATAAAAAATATTAAACCAGATAGTTTTAAGAGGTATGGTTCAGCACGAAAGCTGTATAACTTTAATATCGATAATGTATCGAGTTATTAATAATGTCAGATAATAAAAAAACTCATCCTCGTATATCATGGACTTTTGATGAATATACAAATTCAGAAATAAGACGAGCAGCAGCAACAGGAATTTATGATATCAGGGGTGGTGGTTCAAAAAGAAAACTTCCTCACTTTGATGATTTACTTTTTCTTGGTGCTTCAATGTCTAGATATCCTTTAGAAGGATATAGAGAAACTTGTAGTACAAAAGTAACTTTAGGAACACGTTATGCAAAAAAACCTTTAGAGCTAGATATTCCTATTACAATTGCAGGAATGAGCTTTGGTGCATTATCAGGTAGAGCTAAAGAAGCTTTGGGACGTGGGGCAAGTATGGCTGGTACATCCACAACTACTGGTGATGGTGGAATGACACCAGAAGAAAGAGGACAGTCTAAAAATTTAGTCTATCAACTCTTGCCTTCTAGGTATGGTATGAATCCAAATGACCTTAGAAAAGCAGATGCTATTGAAATTGTTATAGGACAAGGTGCTAAACCTGGCGGTGGTGGGATGCTTTTAGGTCAAAAAATTAGTGATCGAGTTGCTGAAATGAGAACTTTGCCCAAGGGTATAGATCAAAGATCTGCATGTAGACATCCTGACTGGACAGGTCCTGATGATTTAAAAATAAAGATTTTAGAAATAAGAGAAATCACAGGTTGGAAAGTTCCAATATTCATTAAAATTGCAGGAGCAAGACCTTATTATGATACAGCTCTTGCTGTAAAAGCTGGAGCTGACGTTGTTGTTCTAGATGGAATGCAAGGTGGAACAGCAGCTACACAAGAGGTTTTTATAGAAAATGTTGGTCAACCTACTCTAGCTTGTATTAGACCTGCTGTAGATGCACTACAGGATTTAGATCAACATAGAAAAGTTCAATTAATTATATCTGGTGGAATTAGAAATGGTGCTGATGTTGCTAAAGCAATGGCTCTTGGAGCTGATGCAGTTTCAATTGGTTCTGCTGCAATGATTGCATTAGGAGATAATGATCCTAAGTGGGAAAAAGAATATAATAAATTAGGAACTACCGCAGGAGCTTACGATGATTGGCATGAAGGAAATGATCCAGCAGGAATTACAACTCAAAAACCTGAGCTAATGAAACGTTTTGATCCCGTTGCTGGTGGACAACGTTTATCAAATTATTTAAAAGTGATGACGCTAGAAGCTCAAACAATAGCTAGGGCGTCTGGTAAAAATGATTTACATAATTTAGAGCCTGAAGATTTATGTGCACTTACGGTTGAATCTGCTGCTATGGCAAGAGTTCCACTAGCTGGAACTAGCTGGATACCAGGAGTAAAAGATAAAAAATAGTATTGTGAAGATTAATTAAGAGTTGTAAATTAAAAAATATAAATATGCCTAAAAATTTATCTAAAATTGCAAAAGTTAAAAAAATTAAATATTTTTTAATTAGTTTTGTTGATTTTTTTGGCGTCTTAAGATCAAAATTAGTTCCAGCACAGGCTATTGCTGATATGCAAAAAAATGGAGCTGGCTTTGCTGGATTTGCAACATGGCTAGATATGTCTCCTGCTGATGGTGATATGTTTGCCCTACCAGATCCTGATAGTTTAATTCAATTACCTTGGAACAAAGAAATTGGCTGGTTAGCTTCTGATTTATATATGTATGATAAACCTGTAAAGGCTTCACCTAGGGTAATGCTCAAAGAGCAAATCAATAAATTGAATAAAAAGAATTTAGTCATGAAGTCAGGTGTAGAATGTGAGTATTTTTTGATATCAGAAGATGGTAGCAAAATTGCCGATACTAGAGATACCCAATCAAAACCTTGTTATGATCAATCAGCTTTAATGAGGAGATATGATTTAATCAAAGAAATATGTGACAGCATGATTACCATGGGTTGGAACCCTTATCAAAATGATCATGAGGATGCTAATGGCCAGTTTGAAATGAATTGGGATTATACAGATTGCTTAACTACAGCTGATAGGCATGTGTTTTTTAAGTATATGGTTAAATCATTGGCTGAAAAACATGGTTTGAGAGCAACATTTATGCCAAAACCTTTTAGCAACTTAACAGGTAATGGTTGTCATGCTCACATTTCTTTGTGGAATGGAAAGATTAATAAATTTCTAGATAATGGGGACAAATTAGGTTTGAGCAGATTAGCATATAATTTTTTAGGTGGAATTATGAAACTTACTCAGCCTTTAACTGCATTTTTCAATCCGACAATTAATAGTTATAGAAGAATAAATGCACCACCTACAAAATCGGGTGCTACATGGTCGCCTAGTAGTATTTCTTATACAGGAAACAATAGAACTCACATGATAAGAATTCCAGATAAAGGTAGATTTGAATTAAGATTAATGGATGGAGCAGTAAATCCTTATTTACTTCAAGCTGGAGTAATAGCTGCTGGTTTACACGGAATGAATAATAAAATAGATCCTGGTGAACCCTTATCTTGCAATATGTATACTGATCATAAAAATTACCCTAATCTAAAAAAATTACCCAATATAATTGAAGATGCATTGGATCAACTAGAAAGTAGTAAAGAAATTGAAGAAGCATTTGGTGGTGATACTATTAAAAGCTATCTAAAAT
>CAJQSY010000039.1:0-2124 GCA_905616605.1 uncultured Candidatus Pelagibacter sp. | reverse complement strand
CATTATTTTTAATTTTATCTAAAATTTTATAATTTAATGTCCACAATTTTTGAACAAATTTAAATGAAGCAATCATCCCTTGGTCAGACCACTGAACATCTTTTTCTGGTGGGCTATCTGATAAAATAAACAACCTTACTGAATCTGCCCCATAATTTTTAATTATGCTTTCTGGGTCTATGGTATTTTTTTTTGATTTTGACATAGATTCTGTTGGACCAACAATAACCTTTTCTGAAGGGCTATCCTTTTTGAAAAATTTTTTTCCATCATCCGAAGATACCTCCTCGGGACTTAACCAAACATTATTATGGTCTTTATAGGTCTCATGACAAACCATACCTTGTGTGAATAGACCACTAAAAGGTTCCTCTAGCTTAAAATTATCATTTTTATAAGAAAGAGCTCGCATAAAAAATCTTGAGTAAAGAAGGTGTAATATAGCGTGCTCTACGCCACCAATATATTGATCGACAGGCATCCAATAATTAGCCTCCTCCTGATTAAAACCACGATCAGTATTTTGAGGTGAACAAAATCTTAAAAAATACCAAGAAGAGTCAACAAAAGTATCCAATGTATCAGTTTCCCTTCTATATTTTTTTCCACCCAACATAAAATATTTCCAATTTTCTTCAGCATCTAAGGGGTTCCCTGTACTACTTAATTTTTTAATCTCTGGAAGTTTAACAGGCAGCATATCTCTAGGAATTTTAATAGGTAGATCGTTTTCATCATAAGCTATTGGAATTGGACAGCCCCAATACCTTTGTCTTGATATCCCCCAATCCTTTAATCGATAGTTAGTTTTTTTTTCCCCTAGACTATTTTTTTCCAAAAATTCTATCGTTTTAATAATAGATTCGCTTGGCACTTTTAAGCCATTTAGAAATTTTGAATTATAAAGATAACCCTCACCCGTGTAAGCTTCATTATCTATTTTAAACTCTTTATCCATTTCAGGCTTAACAACAGCTGTAACTTTTAAATTATATTTTTTTGCAAAATCTAAATCTCTTTGATCATGTGCTGGACAACCAAAAACAGCTCCCAATCCGTAGTCCATTAATACAAAGTTTGCAAAATAAATTGGAACCTTCATATTTTTATCTAGTGGATTGATTGCAATTAGATCAGTTTTAAAACCTAGTTTTTCAGCAGAGGCAATAGACTCTTCAGTGGTACCAGCTTTAGAACATTCTTTTTTAAATTCTTGAAATTTTTTATCTTCTTCATAATATTTTGCTAAAGGGTGATCAACTGAAAGAGCTAGAAAAGAAAAACCAAATAAAGTGTCTGGTCTTGTTGTATAACACTTAATACTTTCAATAGGCTTTGAACTTTCGACTTTAAATTCCACCTCACAACCAAAAGATTTACCTATCCAGTTTTTTTGCATTACCTTTACCTTGTTTGGCCAATTATCCAAGCTATCTAGCCCTTGTAAAAGTTCTTCAGAGAATTTTGAGATGTTAAAAAACCATTGATTTAACTTCTTCCTTTCAACTAAAGCCCCAGACCTCCAACCCTTGCCATCTACTACCTGTTCATTTGCAAGTACAGTTTGATCAATTGGATCCCAATTAACATAATTCTCTTTTCTGTAAACTAAACCCTTATCATATAGGTCTAAAAAAAAATCTTGTTGATGTTTATAATACTCTGGTGAGCAAGTTGAAATTTCTTTATCCCAGTCAATTGATAATCCAAGCTTTTTAAGTTGAGACCTCATAGTTTTAATATTTGACTCAGTCCAACTCTTGGGATCTAAATTATTTTGTCTTGCTGCATTTTCAGCTGGCATACCAAAGGAGTCCCAGCCCATAGGATGAAGTACATTATAACCTTGTAGAGCTTTAAATCGTGCAAGCACATCACCGATTGTATAATTTCTAACATGACCCATATGGATTTTTCCCGATGGGTAAGGAAACATTTCTAAACAATAGAATTTTGGTTTTTTTTTATCTACACTGGTAGAAAATGTTTTTTTTTGCTCCCAAAACTTTTGCCATTTTTCTTCTACACTTTTAAAATTATATCTATCCACAAAAATTAAAAATTTAGTTTTGTATTATTTGTTATTAGAAGGAGGATTTGCCACATACGGTGTAAAATTTTTAT
>CAJQSY010000038.1:0-3385 GCA_905616605.1 uncultured Candidatus Pelagibacter sp. | reverse complement strand
GTTCTTGTTATTTATTAATCTAATTCCAATTGGACTAATGTTCTTAACCTCAATTTTAACAGGGTCTAAAATAAGAACAATGTGGATGACTCCATTTTATTTATTTTTTGGTGTATTAATTGTCTATATTTTTCAAGCACAAATAAATCTTAAAAAGTTAAATGGGTTTATATCAGCTTTTTTAATTTTGTTTATTTTTTCACCTTTTGCTTATGCCTATATTTCAATTACAGAAACAGATAAAAGAACAGATTATTTGGGTAAGGAAATAGCCATTAAAACTGAATACTTATGGAGGCAAAATCATACATTACCAATAAATGTTGTCCTTGGTGACGAATGGCATGCTGGAAATTTATCATATCACCTAAATTCTAGACCAGTTTGGGAAGGATTGATTACAAAGGATAAGCTTAATTCATTGTCGAAATTTATTTGTATTGATAATATTTGCGTAGGAAATAGATGAGCAAAATAAAAATTTTAATCCCCATATATAACGATTGGAAATCAGCTTTTAAACTTTTAGAAGGTATAGACTTGCAGGTTAATGATTTAAACCATGAATTCTCAATTATAATTATAAACGACTGCTCTACTGAAGAAAGACCTAATAATAATTTTAATTTTAAGAATCTTAAGTCCATTAAAATAATTAATATGAAAAAAAATAAGGGACATGCTAAATGCAATGCATCGGGGTTAAGGTATATTGCTGAGCATGAAGATTATGATTATATAATTCCAATGGATGGAGATGGCGAAGATAGAGTAGAAGAAATAACCCTACTTGTTGATAAAATAAATGATTATCCTGATAAAGTTATTACAGCCAATAGAGTAAAAAGATCTGAAGGGTTTTTCTTTAAACTTTGTTACCTTTTACACAAATATTTAACTTTTATTTTTACTGGACAATCTATTAAGTTTGGTAATTTTATTTGTCTGCCTAAATTTGCAGTTAATAAAATGACAAAAGAAAAATCAGCATGGAGTAGTTTTTCAGGAGCTGTTGCTAAATTATTTAAAGATAGAAAATCTATTCCGTCTATAAGGGGTAAAAGATATTTTGGACCATCAAAAATGAGTTTTATTAACTTATTAAAACACTCACTATCAATCATAGCCGTTTTTAAAATAACACTATTAATTAGATCTATATTTTTTTTAATTGCTTACTTATTTCTAATTATAGGCAATCTATCATTGATTACATTAATGCCTGTTATAGGAGTTATTATTATGATGATTTCGGTAATCATACTCTCTCAGAGAGAAAGTATTCTAGAATTTGAAAACTCTTTAGAAAACATTAGCAGCGTAGATCGGCTTAAATAGCTTTTATTATTGGTAACGAATGAAAGTCAGCCGTATCTATCTTTGAAGAGTGGTCTCTTCGCATATTCCATTTTTTATTTACTCCTGCACTAGCCAAGCTTAATGTTGATCGTCCATATCTATAATTTGTACTATCAATAGCTCTCATTAAGCCTTTAATTTTTTCATCTTTTTCAGTAGAAAATAGATTTTTACTGCCACTTGAACTAACCAAACCAGTCAATGTTATGCCTGCTTTTTGATACCTATATCCATTAATAAAAATTTCATTTAATGCGACCAAGGCAGTTTTAACTATTTCAATACTATTATTAGTAGCTATTGGAAAATCTATAGTTTTAGCATTTGAGTAATATACGCCTCTATTTTGAAAGGGGCTTGTTCTAACAGAAACAGTTATCGATTTTGCTATTAAAGATTCTGATCTAATTTTTTCTGAAGCATTTAAGCAATAACTTGCTACTGCTTCTTGGAGTTCTTGAAATTTTTCAACTCTTGTACCAAATGATCTCGACACTACACAGCTTTTTCTTTTTGAAGTTTTGGTTTCTAATGGGATACAAGAAATCCCTCTAAGTTCTAACGCTGTCCTAGAACTTAAAACATTAGAACTTTTTTTGATCCAAGTGTTTGACATATTTTTTAATTGCTTAGCATTGTAAATTCCATTTTGATGATAAAATTTTGTAAGTTGCTTACCAACTCCCCAAACATCATTAATATCTATTTTTTCTAATAGTGGATCAATATTTTCAATTCCTATTAAGTTTGTTACACCAGATTTTTTTTTCTTTGCTATATGATTTGCAATCTTGCTTAAGGTTTTTGTTTTTGCAATGCCAATGCTAGTTGGAATTCCTGTCCACTGTAAAACAATCCTTCTAATTTCTTTTCCTATATCTTCTACTTCATCATCTAGATAATTACTTAAATCTAAAAAAGCCTCATCTACAGAATATATTTCTAGTTCAGGATTAAATCTTTTTAAAGTTCTCATCACTCTTCTAGATAAATCTCCATATAAAGAATAGTTTGAAGAAAAAACATAAACATTATTTCTAAGTATTATATCTTTAGCTTTAAAATAAGGTTCTCCCATTTTTATACCAAGAGCTTTAGCTTCATTTGATCTTGCAATAATACAGCCATCATTATTAGACAAAACAACAACAGGTTTATTTCTAATTTTTGGATTAAATAATCTTTCACAAGAAACATAAAAAGAATTGCAATCAACAAGTGCTATTTTTTTAGTACGTTGAATGGATGACATAAGTCACAACTCCCCAAATAAATACTTCCATTTCATCACCAATAATTATTTTATCCTCAATATTTTTTGAACCTGATGTTAGAAATTGACCATCTTTTGATTTAATAAAACTTTTAACAACCAATTCATCATGAACATTTGCAACAACTGTTGAAAAATTTTTAGGTTTTAAACTTCTATCAACAACTAATAGGTCACCATCATAAATACCAACATCAGTCATCGATTTTCCTTGAACTCTTATAATGAAAGTTGCTGGAACATTTTTGATCAGATGAATGTTAAGATCCACATCTTCTTCGATGTAATCTGTTGCAGGAGAAGGAAAACCTGCACCTGCTTTATGTAGATAAAAAGGAATAGTTAATTTCATGTTCTTGTTTTGTTCTAATATATAGACTAGTTATACAGTGCACGCAATAGGTTGTATTTTGAGTCTGTAACTGAATCAAAGGTGAATCAAAACGTGAACATTGAAACTACATTTTGTACTCTTGTGGATAACTTCAGCCATAGGTAGTTTAATCCTCATATTAAAATGAAAAAAATTCTATCGATTATAATTCTTGGTTTAATTATAACTTCTAAAGGTATGGCTTATGAAGAAGCAAATTACGAAGTAGTAAAAAAAAATGAAATTTATGAAATCAGAAAATATTCTGATCGTTTAGCCATTGAAACGGATATATCAAATCAAGGTAGTAGTTTTAGAAAATTATTTAATTATATCTCTGGTAATAACGAGGATAATGAAGAGATTAAGATGACAACACC
>CAJQSY010000037.1:0-26325 GCA_905616605.1 uncultured Candidatus Pelagibacter sp. | reverse complement strand
TAGCCCACTTCCTCTAACCACTCTAATTAAAAAATTTTCTAATAGATCATTTGAATGATGTCCTAATAATAAGTGCTTAATATTATTTTTATTACATTCTTTTGCTAATAAAGAATATCTTGCCTCTCTTGCTAAAGATTGAATATTTCTAGAAGGTTTTTTACCTTTCCAACTTAATACTTTGCATGTGATACCAGCTTTTTGTAAAAGTTTTTTTACAGAAGTAGCTTCTTTTGTCGACTCGGGTCTAAGCTTATGATCAACTAAAAAGAATTTAACTGTTATTTTATTTTTTATTGAATGGCATTTAGCCAAGTAAGCTAGCGCCAAACTATCGGGTCCACCTGAAACAGCTACAGCTAAATTTTCTCTAGCATTTAAAGAGGAAACAAATTCACTATAAACTTTAGAAATTTTTCGATTTTTTAGAAAACTAAGAATTTGTTTATGAGTTTTGTTTTGAGCACTCAAACTTTTTCGATTCATATTTTGCTTTTTGAAGCACAGATTGATTTGCTTTAGGATATTGTTCTTCAACTCCTACAATCATTTTACAACCTTGCTCTTTTTCTCCTATTTGAACCATTGATACACCAAGTTTTAATAAATTTATAGGAGCCTTGTCACCTTTTGGATATTTTTGGTATCCCTCAAGATAAGCAGTGGCTGCATCTGTATAAAGCTGTCTTATTCTAAACGTTTCAGCATACCAATATTGGGCATTGCCTGCCAATTTATGCTCTGAATTATTTATTACGAATTCTCTAAAAGCTCTTTCTGCAGTGCTGTAATCACCTACCTTTAAAAAACTGATTGCAAACTCATATTGTTTTTCTGGAGAGACATTTGGAAGTATGTTTTTTTCTGACTCAAAATTTTCCGTCACAATAGATGAGGTAGTCTCTACAGATTGTATTTGTTGGGTTGTTTCTCCACTTTCTATGTCTTTATATGAAATTGATCCCAAGTCTTGAGGCTGCGAAGAGCCTGGTAAAATTTTGTCTTCTTGTTCCTTTGGTATTAAGGTTAATTTTTTTCCAACTTTTCCAGATGATAGGGTATTTTCTACATCTTGAAACCTAATTTGATTATCAGCTTGAACCTTAGAAAGCCTATTTGATAATTTATCTAACTTAAAATTAATTTCTTCAAACTTATTAGTAAGTTCTTGAAATTGTTTCTCAACATCAGATAATTTTAAAAGATGCCTTGTTAAAACATCTTCAGAATTCTCATTTGTGCTTTTTTGACTATTTGAATTAGTTGAATTAGTTGATCCTGAGTAAACAGCTCTTTCTAGAGTTTTTAAATCCTTTTGAATTAAATCTAAAATTTCATTTATATTATGGTTATCTGCAAAAATAATATTTGGAAAAAATATAAATACTAATATTAACTTTAATCGAATTATCTTTTTATAATTAAGCATAATAAATTGAGTAGTAATTATAATGATGGCAAAAAAAAGACCCTATCACACTTGTGAATAGGGTCTTTTATGAATTATTTAGATTAATTAGTTAGCTTTAACAGTAACTGATCTTCTATTTTTAGACCAAGCTAAAGGACTAGATCCAGAATCCACCGGTCTTTCCTTACCATAACTTAGTACAGAAATTCTGTCTGAAGAAATTCCATAAGTCATTAAATAGTCTTTTGCTGAATTAGCTCTTCTTTCACCTAATGCTAAGTTGTACTCTCTTGTACCTCTTTCATCGGCGTGACCTTCTAAAACAACGTTAATATCTGAATTTTTTCTTAACCATCCAGCTTGTTTTCTTAAAGTTTCTCTTGAAGCTGTTGTAAGTACAGTTTCATTAGTTGCAAAGAAAACTCTATCTGGAACACCAGAAGCTAAATACTCAACAGAATCTGTTCCTGTATAAACGTCACCTTGAAGCTGTCCTGTTGTAGCTGTTTTTTTTGTTGCACAAGCGGTTAATACTAAACATGCTAATATAATTAGAAATGCATTTTTTAAAATTTTACTTAAGTTCATTATTGCTCCTTAATCCTTATTTGAATTACTTACTTTTTCACAACTGATTAGATGTTTCAAGCTAAAAAATCAAGTGATTTAAGTATTAATTACTTAATAATGATGACCACGATGGGTCCGAAGCGTCAGTTTTGGTTTCAACCATCTTTTCATTATATCCCGTTAAATCAATAGACCATAATTTAGCTGAAAATCCTTCTCCTTTTGAGTTGGTCTTAGTCTCTCTATAAAAAATCAAAACTCTTCCATTAGGGGACCATGATGGAGCTTCTTGGTAAAAGTTCTCTGTTAACAATCTTTCACCAGTTCCATCTGTTCTCATCACACCAATATAAAATTTTCCCTTATGAAGCTTGGTAAATGCAATTAAATCACCTCTTGGAGACCACACCGGGGTTCCGTACAAACCATTTCCAAATGAAATTCTCTTAACATTTTTTCCATTACTATCCATTACATAAATTTGTTGGTAGCCGCTTCTGTCTGAGTTAAAAGTAATTCGTTTTCCATCTGGTGAATAAGAAGGTGATGTGTCAATGGATGGATGGTTAGTAATTCTTTCAACAATTCTATTTTCAAGATCCATAGTGTAAATATCAGAATTGCCATCTTTAGCAAAACTCATTATTATTTTTTTTCCATCAGGTGAAAACCTTGGGGCAAATGTCATTCCAGGAAAATCACCAACCACTTCTTGCATTCCAGTTTCTATATCTAGTAAATATACCCTAGGTAAATTTCTAAAATAAGAAAGATATGTAACCATTTGATTAGTTGGGCTAAATCTTGGTGTTAAAACTAATTCATTTCCAAGTGTTAAATATTTATTATTAAACCCATCTTGGTCCATTATTGCTAATTTTTTTATTCTGTTAGTCTTTGAGCCTTCTTCAGCAATATAAATTATTCTAGTATCAAAATAACCTTTTTCACCCGTCAAACGCTCATAAACTTTATCAGTTATTATATGACCTACTCTTCTCCAGTTACTAGGAACAGTAGTAAATGCTAAAGCCATCATTTCTTTTCCAGCTAAAATATCCCATAATCTAAATTCCACTCTTAGCTTTTCATCTACAAAGGTAACCTTGCCTGTTACTAAAGCTTGTGCTTTAATTAAATTCCAATCCTCAAACCTTGGTTTTAAATTGGCTACGTCTGGCTCTTGAAGAAATGCATCTTTGTCTAGTGGATTAAATAGACCAGATTGTCTTAAATTATTTTCAACAATTATTGAAATTTCCGATCCAAGATCTTCTTTTTTTAAAATTTTTTTAAAATTTTCTTTTGACTCATTGTCTATTGATAAAGGGGATACAGCAACTGGTAGAGGATTTAAATTTCCTCTAGTAATATCAACTTCAATTAAAGCAAAAGCTTTAATAGGAATAATAATAAATAATATAAATAAATATCTTAATAACATTTTTATCCTTCTAACATTTCTCTAGCATCAAAGTTTAGCTGCATATCTTTCCATCTTTCATAGCCAGTACTAGGCACTCTAAGAGGTTGGCAAAGTTTTATAGCTCTTAATGCACTTTCAGCTAATACTTTATAAAATCCTTGTCCAGGCCTATTCATTCTAGCATGATCAAGAATCTCGGTTTTTATAATAGAGCCATCTGGCTTTAATTGTAACTTAATTCTAACTAATAAATCTTCGTTAAATGGCAACCCTAGAGGAATACTCCAACAACCAAAAATTTGAGCTTTTAGAGCATCTTCTTCACTTAAGGTTAATCCACCAAAATCCATTTCTTTATCCTGATCTTGAGTAACTTTATCTAGCTTTTTGTTTGTTTCCGCACTCTCAGTCTTAGATTTATCAATTAATGCCGCAATACTATTAGTGTCAAATAGTTCTTTTTTTTCAAATTCTGAAATTTGCTTAACTTCTGTCTCTACTTTTTCAGGATTTTGTTTTTCATCTTTAATTTTCTTTATTTTTTCTATTTTTTCATCAGGCAATGGGACGGCATCGGGCTTTTGTTTTTTTATTTTTTTTGGTGGCGCTTGCTCAGAAACTAATTTTTTTTCTTTTTCTTTAACTTTTTCTATTATTTTTTTTGCCTTAGGTGCAAAAGGAATATTAGTTTTTTCTGTAATTTGAATTAGCTCAACTGATATAATTGGAGGAAGATCAATCGGTTTTTTAGCAAGGAATGGTAAGCTCATAGCTGTAATTATCACAAGAAATATATGAAGCCCAAAAGAAATAAAAATATTTCTATTCACTTTAACTACCTCTCTTTATATGGTTCAGAAATTAATGCCACTTTAGTAAAGCCAGAACCAGACAACATTCCCATTATTTCTAAAACTCTACCATAGTTTATTGATTTGTCTCCACGGACATAAATTCTAGTATCTGTTCTATTTTTAGATACAGCTAAAATCTTTGCAATAATTTTATCATATTCAACTTTAGATTCTTGAATAAATATTTCACCTTTGGAATTTATAGATAATGTTAATGGTTCTAACTCTTCAGGTAATGAGTCTGCAGAGCTTTCTGGTAAATCGACCTGTATTCCAACCGTTAACAATGGAGCTGTCACCATAAATATAATTAATAATACCAACATTACATCCACAAAAGGAGTAACATTTATTTCACTCATAGGTTCTTTTGATGAACGATTGAGTTTAAAAGCCATTTTATATTATTGATAAAAATCTTTTAGAAAAATTTTCTAATCTTTGTGAATATTTTTTTGAGTCGTTATTAAATTTGTTGTAAGCAACAACTGCAGGTATCGCAGCTAATAATCCAAGAGCAGTTGCAAATAAGGCTTCTGCTATTCCTGGTGCCACAATCGCCAAACTTGTATTTCTTGAGATTGCTATAGATTGAAATGAGTTCATTATTCCCCATACAGTTCCAAACAAACCTATAAAAGGTGCTGTTGAGCCAACTGTTGCTAAAAATGTAAAACCTTTATCTATTTTTGAAATTTGTTTTTCAATATTAACCTCAAGTATGCTTGCCATTCTTTCATTTAGGTTAGTTTTACCTTTGGCTTTTAATAAACTTTGCATAGTATCTTTAAACAATGAGGCTGTTGGGTTCTCTACATCAGTTGGCAAACTATTATAAAAAGTTTCTGCCGATTTTGATTTCCAAAATTTTTCTTCAAATTCCTCAGATTCTAGATTGATTTTTTTAAATAACCTAAATTTTTCAATAATGACTGCCCATGAGTATATAGAGCAACCAATCAACATAAGTATTACTGACTTTACAACAAAGTCTGCTCTTAAAAATAAACTCCACAAAGAAAAATCGGTATTTGAGGCAAGGCCTACTGCTTGAGATGTAATATCAGCTTCCATATTTAAGGTTTCACACTTAAATGTGTCATGAATTTGACTTTTAAAGTCTTTATTTATTCTTCTAGTTTGTAAGTTTCGTAATAAAAGCTAGCAATTAATATTGCATCAGCTTTATTTGAGTCTTTTTTTCTTGATAACTCTGATGAAAAATAAGGAAATACCTCTATTGCTTTTGTTCTACTGGCGTCTTTTTCTGAATTAATAAGATTAAAATACTTTTTCCATTTTGTCGGTCTTACAAAGTACATTGGTAATTGCATTGCAGAACAGATTCCTTTTAAAATACCAAATGATTGTCCAAAATTAAACATACTAGTAACGCCTTGACCTGGCATAGCTGATACTTGTTCAATTATAACTTTGATATCTTCCTTTTTTATATCTTTAATTCTTGAAGAAATTTCATAATAAGTTTGAGCACCATTAACTTGTTTTTTATTTTTTTTTCCTTCTGGCATATTTGGCATTTCAATAACATCAATTATTTTACCATCTTGAAAAAAACAAATAGAACCTGTTATTCCTGGATCTATTCCAATAATAAGCATTAACTATTATTAAAATTTATGTTTGAATAAACACTTTGAACATCATCATCATCTTCCAATGTTTCTAAAAACTCTATTGCAGCTTCCACTTTATCTTTTTCAACATCTACACTATTTAATGGAACCCATTCAATCTCTGTTGAAATAAAATTTGCAATTGTTTTTTCTAAGTTTTTTTTTACATTGTAAATTTCGCTTATAGGACACTGAATTTCATGAAATTCATCATTTGAAATACACTCATCTGCACCAGATTCAATTGCTAGTTCAAAAATTTGTTCATCTGAAATTTCTATTTTATCAATTTTAATAATCCCTAACTGATTAAAGTTATGTGAAGCAGAACCCTGGGTCCCTAGATTACCACCACTTTTTACAAATATGGATCTAACATTGGAAGCTGTTCTGTTTTTATTGTCGGTTAACGCTTCTACAATCACTGCTATTTTATCTGGACCAAATCCTTCATATCTTAAATTTTCATAATTTGTTTCAGAGTTAGCAGAAGATTTGGCAATAGCTCTTTCAATATTATCTTTTGGCATGTTGGCTGACTTTGCTGCTTGAATTGCAGACCTAAGTCTGGGGTTCATCGCAGGATCTTTATCACCCAGTTTTGCTGCTACACTTATCTCTTTAGATAATTTTGAAAATACTTTAGACCTTTGTTTGTCTGCTTTTCCCTTAGAGTGTTTTATACTTGCCCATTTTGAGTGACCCGACATAATAGTTATTAAGAATTTTTTAATTCTCCTCCATATATAAAATTTTCTACATTTTTTGCCAACCCTGTTTCTATATCACATTCAACAATCACACCACACAAACTAGCTTCACCAATTGCTGGAAAGTGCTTTGTAGACTTTTTTTTTAAAAACCTATTAATTGAATTATCTTTATTCATTCCAATAACTGAGTCGTAGTCGCCACACATTCCTGCATCAGTCTGATAAGCAGTGCCACCCTTTAATACTCTCGTATCATTTGTTGGAATATGTGTGTGAGTTCCAACAACCAAAGTTGCTTTTCCATCAAAAAAATGACCCATAGCTGCTTTTTCACTTGTTATTTCTCCATGAAAATCGACTAACAAAAAATCATAATCTTCTTTAAGCTTATATCTTTTCATAAATTTTTCAGCTGCTTCAAATACATCTTCACATTTCTTCATAAAAACATTTCCCATCAAATTAAGAACGCCCACCCTCATTCCATTTTTAACAGTAAATATTCCAAATCCCTTTCCTGGAGATGGTTCAAATAAATTTTTAGGTCTAAGAAGTCGATTTTCTTTTTCAATGTGAGACATTGTTTCTTTCTGATCCCACACATGATTGCCCGTAGTAATAACATCTACTCCACAATTAAAAAAATCTTTACATATTTCCTCTGTAAGACCAACACCTGAGTCAGCTGCATTCTCGCCATTCACAACCACGAAGTCAATTTTTTTATTTTTTATTTGTGAGAGCAAATTATTCAAAACCACAGAGCGCCCAGAAATTCCAACTACATCACCCAAGAAAAGTATTTTCATTTTATAATAAGTTTATTTGTTACAATATAATCTAGTTTTTGATCATACATATTAATTGGCACTTTATCAATTTCTTGGACTGAAAAAGCTAAACCTATTTTTATAATATTTTTTTTTTTTGATAATTTTTCAATTAATCTATCATAATATCCACCACCATATCCAAGTCTGTTCAAATTTTTATCAAATGCTACCAACGGGATTAATAATATATCAGGGTAAACTATATTTTTGATTTCTGGTTCAGGTATCCCATATTTATTTATTTTTAATGGCTCAGAAAATGACCATGGATAAAAATCCATTTGAAAGTTTTTCTTAATTACGGGCAAAGAAATAATAAATTTATTCTTTTTAAATTTTCTTAATAGTGCCAAGTCATCTGTCTCAAAGTTTACTGGATAGTATCCACCTATAATCTTATTGGTTATCTTTTCTTTTTTAAGAATGTTTATGATTTGGTTAAAGTTTAGCTGAATATTTTTTGTATTAAATTTTTGCCTAACTTTAAGAATTTTCTTTCTTAATTTGGACTTTAACACAAATCTACTGAACTGGATTTTCTAAATTTGCTTTTTCAACAAAATTTTCAATTTCATCTGCGGCTGCTTCGATTATTTTTTCATAATCTTCTTTATTTTTTTCTATTTCTATTTTAAAATCTTCGTGATCTTGTTGTAATTCCTTCATTTCTTCTTCTTTTTTATCTCTGTAATCATAAACTAATGATTTCAATTCTCTAAATTTATTTGATAAATTCTGTAACTCAGTTTTTTTTTGTTCTATTTTTTTTTTAGTTTCAAAATATTCATCCATTATTTGAACTGAAGTGATTAATAGAAGTTTATTTTCTCCTATGTTTCCTAGGTCATTCTTTAAATTGCTAAATTTTTCATTAATATGAGTTAACAATTCCTCTAAATGCTCCTCTTGTCCATCATCACAAGATAGAAGAAATTCTTTGCCATTAAATTTAATATTTACATTTGCCATTTATCTATTTCTTCTAATAAAGTATCTGTTTCTTGATTTAATTCATCTATTTTTTCTGAAAATTCTGTTTCTTTTTTTTGTTCGTCTATTTTTTGCTTGTTAATATCTTCTAATTTTTGATTAAGAGCTTTGTATTCAATTTTTAAATTTTGATATTTTTCTTCTATCTGTTTTTTTTCAATTTCTAATTGATTTTTTTGAATGTTTAAGTTTTCTAAATTAGACTTTAACGTTGGGTTTTGTAAATTTAAACTCTTCAATTTATTAAGTGCAAAACTAAGCTTTTTTTCTTTTTCACTGTCTGTTTTCATATATATATGTTTATATTATTAAAATGAGTCTTCTTAGTCTAGATAGGATATTTTGAACAAATTACATAAAGATTTATCAAACGCAATAAGGTTTTTATCGATAGATGCTGTACAAAAAGCAAATTCGGGCCATCCTGGGATGCCAATGGGTATGGCAGATGTAGCAACAGTTTTATTTAAGGATTTTCTTAGATTTAATCCAAAAAATCCTAACTGGCTAAATAGAGACAGATTTGTTTTGTCTGCTGGTCATGGATCTATGCTTCTTTACTCTTTATTACATTTAACTGGGTACAAAAGTATTTCCTTGAATGATATTAAAAATTTTAGACAATTAAAATCAATTTGTGCGGGTCACCCTGAATATCATCCTGGTACTGGTATTGAAACGACGACGGGTCCCCTTGGGCAAGGAATTGCTAATTCTGTTGGGTTTGCTATTGCAGAAGAAATTTTAAAAAAAAAACTAGGTAAAGAAATAATAAATCACAAAACTTATGTTTTAGCTGGAGACGGATGTTTAATGGAAGGTATTAGCCATGAAGCAATGAGTTTAGCAGGACACTTAAAGTTAAAGAATCTAGTTATGCTTTTTGACAATAACTCAATATCAATTGATGGACCAACTAGTTTGGCAGTTTCAGATAATTTCAAAAAGAGATTTGAAAGTTATGGTTGGGATTACATACTAATTAACGGTCATAATGAAAAAGAAATTTTTGCTGCATTAAAAAAAGTTCAAAATGCAAAAAGACCAACAGTTATTTCATGTAAAACAAAAATTGGGTATGGCTCACCTAATAAATCTGGCAAAGCTTCTTCGCACGGTAGTCCAATTGGCTTAGATGAAATCGAATTAGTTAGAAAGAGTTTAGATTGGAAATATAAACCTTTTGAAATTCCTAAAAGTATTTTAAATGAATGGAGAAAGATTGGCAACAAGGGTGCAAAACTAGATTCTACATGGAATAAAATTTATAAAAGAAAAAAAAATTTAGTAGATAAGGTCTTTAAAAGTAATTTCTCTAAAGCTTTAAAAAATGAAAAGCAAAATTCTCTTAAAGAAAACAAAAGTCTAGCCTCAAGAAAAGCTTCTGAGTTAACCCTTAATGCTCTTACGAAAGAAAATAATGCATTAATTGGTGGTTCAGCTGACTTAGCGGGATCCAACAACACCAAGACAAAACATCATAATGCTATTAATTCTAGTAATTTTAATGGTGATTATATTCACTATGGCGTTAGAGAGCACGCCATGTCTGGAATAATGAATGGATTAGCGCTTCATAGTAAATTTATTCCATATGGAGGAACTTTTTTAATATTTTCTGATTATTGCAAACCTTCCATTCGTTTATCTGCTTTGATGCAACAACGTGTTATTTATGTAATGACCCATGACTCAATTGGCTTAGGTGAGGACGGACCAACACACCAACCTATAGAACAACTATCTGGATTAAGATCTATTCCTAATTTAAATGTTTTTAGACCAGCAGACAGAATGGAAACTATCGAGTGTTGGGAATTAGCATTAAAAAACTCTAAGACACCAAGTGTCTTATCTTTAACTAGACAAAATCTTGAACCTATTAGAAAAAAATATTCAAATATAAATAAATGTTCTTTAGGTGCTTATGAGGTTTTAAGAACTAATAAAAAAATTAATTTAACAATATTTGCTAGTGGTTCTGAGGTTAATTTAGCAATTGAAACTAGCCATAAATTAGCCAAAGATAAGATATACTCTAAAGTAGTGTCAGTACCATGCCAAGATATTTTTGATTTACAGTCAAAATCACATAAGAAAAAAATTCTTGATGAAGCCAAATTTAAAATATCTATTGAAGCTGCTTCAACAGATTGTTGGAAAAAATATATTGGAACTGAGGGTTTAGCTTTTGGAATAGATACATTTGGTAAAAGCGCACCATACAAAGAAATTTACAAATATTTTGGGTTAACAGTTCAAAATATTTCACAAAAAACTAAGAAACTAATAAAGAGTTAAATATGACAATAAAAGTTGGTATCAATGGAATGGGAAGAATTGGTAGAATGGTAATTAGGGCTATCATTGAAAGCCAAAACAAAAACATAGAAATCAAACACATCAATAACCGATCGAATTCTGAAGCCAGCTGTTCTTTAATTAAATACGATTCTATTCATGGTAAATTTAATGCAGATTTAAATTATGATGAAAAACATTTAATTATTAATAATAATAAAATAACATTTTCACAAGAATCTAATATCGAAGATATCAATTGGAAAAAATTTGATGTTGATTATGTTTTTGAATGTACTGGAAAATTTAACTCAAAAGAAAAATTATTAGCTCATATAAAAAATGGAGCTAAAAAAGTTATAGTTTCTGCTCCATGCAAAAATGCAGATAAAACTATTGTCTATGGAGTAAATGAAAATATTTTGACCAAAGGGGATCAAATTATTTCTGCAGCTTCTTGTACAACTAACTGTCTTGCACCCGTTGCTAATGTTTTAAATGAAACCTTTGAAATTGAAAAAGGGTTTATGACAACTATTCATGCTTTCACGAGCGATCAAAGAATTCTAGACAATTCCCATAAAGATCCTAGAAGAGCAAGATCCGCCAGTCAATCTATTGTACCAACTTCTACAGGTGCCTCAAAAGCAATTGGTGAAATTATACCTTCATTAAAAGGAAAACTTGAAGGTATTGCAATGAGAGTACCCACCCCTAATGTTTCACTTATAGAGCTGGTTTTTTGTACAAAAAAAGAGATGAGCAAAGAAACAATTAATGAGGCGTTCACTATCGCTTCTAAAGAACAGTCAAAAAAAGTTTTAGAAGTTACGCTAGAAAAATTAGTTTCAATTGATTTCAATCACAATTCAGCTTCAGCAATTGTTGATTTATCTTTAACTAATGTAGTTGGTAAAAATATGGGAAAAATTTCAGCGTGGTATGATAATGAATGGGGTTTTTCAAATAGGATGTGTGACATAGCAGAACACCTTCATCAAATCTCTTAATGAGAAGTATTAAAGACGAGACCAATCTTAATCAAAAAAAAGTATTACTTAGATTGGATTTAAATGTTCCATTAGATAATGGAAAAATTATTGACACTACTCGAATAGATAAAGTTTTACCTACTATTAAATTTTTATTAAAAAGTGAAGCAAAAATTATAATATTATCTCACATGGGCAGACCCAAAGGTAAAGTTGTAAATGAACTCTCCCTTAAACCAATATGTGAAAATCTGAAAAATAAACTAAACGAAAATATAAGGTTAATTTCAAGAAATATTAAAGAAATTAAATCTACTGATCTATTTAATGAACAAGATGAAAAAATTGTAATACTTGAAAATATTAGATTTTATGAAGAAGAAGAAAAAAATGATAATGATTTTGCAAAACATTTAGCAAGTCTAGCTGATATTTATGTTAATGATGCTTTCTCATGTTCACATAGGGCCCATGCTTCAATTTTTGAAATCACTAAATTTATTCCTTCGTATGCAGGCCTACAATTAAATTTAGAAATTGATGCTCTCACTAAAATTACATCTGAAATTCAAAGACCTATAACGTGCATCATAGGAGGTTCTAAAATATCTTCTAAAATTAATATTATTAAAAACTTAATAATTAAATTTGATAACATCATAATAGTTGGTGGAATGGCTAATAATATACTCAAGTATAAAGGATATGAAATTGGAAAATCTATTCAAGAAAGTAATTGTGACCAAATTATTGAAGAAATATTTTCTTTATCAAAAAAAGAAAGTTGTAAAATAATTTACCCTGAAGATGTTACAGTTGGAAAAAGTTTAGATTCGTCAGCTGAAATAAAAGAACTGAATAATATTTCTAAAGACGAGTTAATTTTGGATATTGGCCCCAAGACAATTAAAGCTATTAATTTATTAATTAAAGAAAGTAATACTATTTTATGGAATGGTCCTGCGGGTTATTTTGAAAATCCCAATTTTGCCAAAGGAAGTATTGAGATAGCAAAAAAAATTATTAAAAAAAATAAAGATAATACAATTTACTCAGTTGCAGGTGGTGGTGATACTGTTTCTCTTTTAAACAGCATTGGGGCATCTAGCAATTTTAATTTTGTTTCAACTGCAGGTGGAGCTTTTTTAGAATATCTTGAAGGAAAAGAACTTCCTGGTATAAGAGCTCTTAATTAATATGTCAGAACTTAACAAAATCGCATTAAAAATATTATCTAATGGTAAAGGAATCCTTGCTGCTGACGAAAGCAACGGAACCATGACTAAAAGATTAGAGTCAGTTAGTGTGCTCTCTAGCCCAGAAAATAGACTACTATTTAGAGAAACTCTTTTCACTGCAAGTGGGATGAAAGATTTTATTGGTGGTGTTATTTTGTATGATGAAACCATTAACCAAACGTCTAGCTCAAAGCAGGCTATTCCAGAATTAATTTCTAAATCTGGAGCAGTTCCAGGAATTAAAGTTGATACTGGTGCAAAAATTCTAGCAGGGTCTGATGAAGAAAAAATTACAGAAGGTCTAGATGGCTTAAGAGAAAGACTAAAGGACTATTACAAACTTGGTGCAAGATTTGCAAAGTGGAGAGGCGTTTACAATATTTCAGATAAATATCCAAGCAAACTATCGATTCACTCTAATGCTCATGCACTAGCAAGATACTCAGCTTTAGTCCAAGAATGTGGAATGGTTCCAATTGTAGAGCCTGAAGTTTTAATGGATGGAGGTCATTCTGCTGAAACTTGTTTTAATAAAACCTCCAAAGTTATTCAAAAGTGCTTTGAAGAATTAATGATTAATAAAATTGATTTAAGTGGAATAATTTTAAAACCTAATATGATTTTAGCAGGGACCACTTCTGGTAAAAAGATATCAAGTGAAGAAGTTGCAAAACTTACTCTAAAATGCCTAAAAGAAAATGTACCAACTGATGTGCCTGGAATTGCTTTTTTATCTGGTGGACAAACAGAAGTGGAAGCAGCAGAAAATTTGAACCTAATTAATAAGCATAATGACACAAATTTTATTATGACCTACTCATATGGTAGGGCCTTGCAACAGAGTGCTCTTAAATTTTGGGCAAAAGATATTAATAATACTAGTGGTACTCAAAAAGTTTTTAACCACAGGGCAAATATGTGCACACTTGCAGCTCAAGGCAAATGGTCAAAAGAACTTGAAGCAAAATAAAATAAATAATAAATTTGTTTATTTAATTTCTCCAAACAAAATAACTAATATAAATTTTTACAATAATTTAGCACTTGTATTAAGTTCAAAAAAAGTAAGTTTCTTTCAGCTAAGACTTAAAAAAGAAACAAATTCAAATAAATTAATTATTGGAAAAAAAATTAAGAAAATTTGCAATAGATACAAAGTTAAATTTTTAATCAATGATGACCCTCTACTTGCTAAAAAACTAAATGCAGACGGTTGTCATCTAGGTCAAAAAGATATGGATTTAATAAAAGCCAGAAAAATATTAAAAAATAAAATTATTGGTGTCACCTGTCATAATTCAATTAACTTAGCAGAGAGTGCTATTGAGGGTGGCGCTGATTATTTAGCTTTTGGTGCATTTTATGCAACCAAAACTAAGATAGCTAAATATAGAGCTAATTTGACCATATTAAAATCTATTAAAAAAATAACGTCCCTACCAATTGTAGCTATTGGTGGCATAAAACTTAGTAATTATAAAAAACTTTTATTGAATAAAGCTAACTTTTTAGCTATTTCAGGCTACATTTGGAATAATAAAAAATACAAACCATTAGAAGCTATTAAAAAATTAAAATGAAATTATACGCAAGTGAAATTAGAGTTGGAATGCTAATTGAATACAAAAATGATCTTTGGCAAGTTCTAAAAACACAACACGTAAAACCTGGTAAAGGTGGTGCCTTTGCTCAAGTTGAGATGAAAAGTGTAAATAAAAATACAAAATTAAATGAGAGATTTAGATCAAGTGAATCTGTTGAAAAGGCTTCATTAGAGGAAACAAAATTTAATTATCTTTATGACGATGAAACAAATTATCATTTCATGGACCCTAAGTCTTACGAGCAAATTAATATTAAAAAAGAAACAATTGGAGAAAAAGGTAAAATGTTGACAGAAAACTTAGAAGTCAGCATAAGTTTTTATAATGAAAAACCTTTAACAGTTGAATTGCCCAACCAAGTAACATGTACTATTGATACAACTGATGTTGCTTTAAAAGGACAAACAGTTTCCTCCTCTTACAAGCCTGCAACTTTAGATAATGGAATAAATATTCAAGTTCCTCCATTTATTGATAGTGGAGATAAAATCATAGTTGATACTAGAACTATGGAATATATTAAAAAAATATAAATTATATGCAATCAATATCAGCTAATCTAAATATTATGATAAAGGCTGCAGAAAAAGCATCTAGAGCTTTAATTAGAGATTTTGGAGAGATAGAAAAACTACAAGTTTCAATCAAGGGACCTACTGATTTTGTATCAAATGCTGATTTAAAAGCTGAAAAAATTATAATTGAAGAGTTAAAAAAAGCGAGACCATACTATTCTATTATTAGTGAAGAAGATGGTTCTGAAGTTAATAAAGATAAAGAACACACATGGATAATAGATCCTATAGATGGCACTACAAATTTTTTGCATGGCGTTCCTCACTTCGCAATATCAATTGCTTTAAAATCTGGTGACGAAATAGTATCAGGGTTAATTTATGATCCAATAAAAGATGAAATGTTTTATGCAGAAAAAGAAAATGGTGCGTTCTTTAACAACCAAAGAATTAGAGTATCAAAAAAAAGAGAGCTTAATAGCTGTTTGTTTGCTACAGGTGGTGCAACTAAAAACGAAGTCGACTTACCTTTAAGAAAGTCTGGAAGTGCAGCACTTGATATTGCCTACGTTGCAGCTGGGAGATATGATGGGTATTTTCAAAATGATTTAAATTTATGGGATATAGCTGCTGGCATAATATTGATAAAAGAGGCAGGTGGCTTAATCAATGAAATTGACCTCTCACAAAATAAAAACATCAAAATAAGAGCTTCTAGCATGGCAATTAATGATAAAATGCTTGAAAAATTAAAGAACTTTTAATTGTTTTATAAAATTCTTTTGCTATAAGTCTCGATATGAAAAAAGACATACACCCAAACTACCATACAATTAAAGTTGAAATGACTGATGGAACTCAATTTGAAACAAAATCAACTTGGGGGAAAGAAGGAGAGGTTTTAAAATTAGAAATTGATCCAAAATCCCATGCTGCTTGGACAGGTGGAAAACAAAAATTAATGGACAAGGGTCGTGTAAGCAAATTCAATAAAAGATTCCAAAACTTCAGATCAGAAAAGAAAGATTAAATGTCAAACGTACCATTAATGCCAATGGCAACTGCTGTTTGGTTAGTAGAAAATACAACGCTTACATTCAAACAAATTTCAAAATTTTGTAATTTACACGAGGTTGAGGTGCAAGGAATTGCAGATGGTGAAGTTGCAAAAGGAATAATGGCATATAATCCTATTATATCAGGTCAACTTACTAGAGAAGAAATCGAACTAGCATCGAAAGATGAAAATAAAGAATTACAGATAAAAAATACTGATATTGAAATTTCAACTGAAGATAAAAAAATTAAAAAATATATTCCTTTATCTAAAAGACAAGATAAACCAGATTCAGCTCTATGGTTAATTAAACACCATTCGTTACTAAAAGATTCACAAATATCAAAACTAGTTGGAGTAACCAAAGCTTCTATAACTGCAATTAAAAATAAAAGTTATTGGAATTATAATAATTTAAACCCTAAAGACCCTGTAGCATTGGGACTATTTTCTCAAAAAGATCTGATTGAAGCTATTGAAAAAGCTGAAAGAAGAATAAAAAGAGAAAAAAAAGAAAAAGAGAAAGCAAAACTAACGAGAGAAGTTTCAAACATTGAATAATTTTAATAGACACCAAATTTATATAATGGTACTTAAACATTCTTAGAAAATATTTATGAAAATAGAAGTCAAAGATAACAATATTGAACAAGCACTTAGAGTTCTTAAAAGAAAATTACAAAGAGATGGTTTTTTTAAAGTCGTAAAATTAAAAAGTGTTTACGAAAAACCCTCTGAAAAGAAAAAAAGAATTCTACAAGAAAATATCAAAAGAGTTAAAAAGCTTAATAAGCTTAAGAATAGAATTTAAATATACCGCGGGGTGGAGCAGTCTGGTAGCTCGTCAGGCTCATAACCTGAAGGTCGGCGGTTCAAATCCGTCCCCCGCAACCAAAATTAACTAAATTTTAAAATTTGATTTTTTACTATCAACTAAAAATGCTTTAACAGTTTCTTTTGTAAGTTGATCTAAAGTTTTTCCAAATTTTTCAATTTTTTCAATAGTTGTAGGTGGAATAGTAATAATGTGACACCCCAATTTTTTTGCTTGTAAATAATTGTAGGGCTCTCTTACACTCGCCCAAAGTATTTCTACATTTTTAAATTTTTTTGCTAGAGCTATACTTTTTTTAAACTCTGGAACTGGGTCTTTACCCGCATCCCCTGCTCTACCTGCAAATATTGAAATTATAATTTTAGTTTTTTTGTTAATTAATTTTAGAATTTTTTCTGTTTGTTTGGCGCTATATATTGCTGTAATATTAAGTTTAATATTTAGATTATTAAGTTCTTTAATAATTTTACCCATAAAAATACCCTTGGAATTAACAACTGGTACTTTTACATAAACATTCTTTCCCCAAGTATTAATCTGAAGGGCCTGTTGTTTCATCTCTTTATAATCATCTGCAAATACCTCTAATGAAACAGGTTTATTGTTGCAAATTTTTAATATTTTCTTTGAGTAAGATTTATAATCTTTAGCCCCTGCTTTTCTCATTAAGCTAGGATTGGTTGTGAAGCCTTTAACAATTTTTTTTTTATTAAATCTTTTAATTAAATCTAATTCTGCAATGTCGCAAAAAATTTTAGTTTTCATTAATTTAAAGATTTTTAGTTATATCCTCAGTCATTTTTTTAGCATCTGCAAATAACATTAAGGTATTTTCTTTATAAAATAAATCGTTATCAATACCAGCATATCCAGGAGATAAACTTCTTTTTACAAATAATACAGACTTACATTTTTCTACATCCAGGACTGGCATTCCATAAATTGGGCTTTGTGGATCATTTTTTGCTGCTGGATTTGTTACATCATTTGCACCTATTACAAACGCAACATCTGCATTAGCAAAATCATTGTTAATTTCCTCTAATTCAAAAACTTCGTCATAGGGAACATTTGCTTCAGCTAACAATACATTCATGTGACCAGGCATTCTTCCTGCTACAGGATGAATAGCATAAGTAACTTTAATGTCATTCTTCTTAAGTGTATCCACCATTTCTCTTAATGCATGCTGTGCTTGAGCTACTGCCATACCATAACCTGGAACAATTATAACTGATGACGCATTTTTCATTAAAAAAGCTGCGTCTTCTGCATTGCCATTTTTAACCGGTCTATGCTCTTTGTCCCCAGAAGAAGATGATTGTTCTGATGCTCCAAATCCTCCTAAGATTACGTTAAAGAAAGAACGATTCATACCTTTACACATTATATAGGATAGAATTGCACCAGAAGATCCAACAAGAGCTCCTGTTATAATCAATGCACTATTCTCTAAAGTAAATCCAATGCCAGCTGCAGCCCAACCAGAGTATGAATTCAACATAGAAATTACTACCGGCATATCTGCTCCACCAATTGGAATAATTAGTAAAAATCCTATCAAAAATGAAACTGCTAACAGTACCCAAAAGAAATTAGAAGATTGTGTCGAACACAATAAATAAGTTAAAGCTAAGATTGAAATCAATAATAGAGCATTAAGTAAATGTTGGCCTCTAAATGTTATTGGTGATCCAGACATTATTCCCTGAAGTTTTAAAAATGCAATAATTGAGCCTGAAAAAGTTATAGCTCCAACTGCTGCTCCAATTGACATCTCAATTAAACTTGCAAGCTTTATACTTCCTTGAGATCCAAGGTTAAAAGCTTCTGGGTTTAGAAAGGCTGAGACTGCAACAAGTACAGCTGACAAACCAACCAAACTATGGAACCCTGCTACCAATTCTGGCATAGCAGTCATTGGGATTTTGTAGGCTATAAATGCCCCTATAAGACCACCAATTAATAAAAAAATTAATACATAGATTAGCCCACTAGAAAAACTACCCACTGACAAAAAGGTAACTGTAATAGCAATTGTCATACCTAAAATTCCAAAAAAATTACCTTGTCTTGATGTTTCGGGTGATGAAAGACCTCTTAAAGCCAATATAAATAATACTCCCGAAATTAAATAGAAAATTGCTGATAAGTTTGCAGACATAATTATTTATCTTTCTTTTTCTTTTTATACATTTGGAGCATTCGTTGTGTCACTAAAAACCCACCAAATATATTCACAGCTGCAAGAGATATTGCGAGGAAACCAAGAATGTTTGAGGTTGTAAATTCATTATCAGAATTTCCGGCTAAACCTGCAATAATAGCTCCAACAATTATTACTGATGAGATAGCATTTGTAACCGACATCAGAGGTGTATGTAGGGATGGAGTAACACTCCAAACAACATAGTATCCAATAAAAATTGATAAAATGAATATACTTAATCTGAATATAAAGGGGTCAATTTCCATAAGTTTATTTAATTAATGTTTTTTTAATTATTTCGTCTTCTAAATTGATATTAACTTTCTTATTTTCTTTATCGTATAAATTTGTCACAAAATTAAGTACATTTTTTGAATACAAGTTTGATGCTGAGACAGGCAGCTTATTAAGAATATTCGTTTCACCCATAATCTTAACGCCTTTTTTAACCACAATTTTATCTACTTCTGTAAAGGCTGCGTTACCTCCTTGAATAGCAGCTAGATCATAAATGATAGAACCCGACTTCATATTAGCTATCATATTCTCTTTAATAATTAGTGGCGCTTTTTTACCTGGTATTAAAGCTGTGCATATCACAATATCAATTTTTTTTAAAGTTTCTGCTAACAGTTCTTCTTGTTTCTTTTTAAATTCTTCTGATGTCTCTTTTGCATAGCCACCTTCTGTTTCAAGATTTTCAGAGCCTTCAACAGTTAAAAATTTTCCACCTAAACTCTCAACTTGTTCTTTTGATGCCATTCTAACATCTGTTGCAAATACTACAGCTCCCATTCTTTTTGCAGTTGCGATAGCTTGAAGACCAGCAACACCAGCACCAACAACTAATACTTTTGCTGCAGGAATTGTTCCCGCTGCAGTCATCATCATCGGTATGGCTTTCTCAAAGTTTGCAAATGATTCTATTACAGCTTTATACCCAGCAAGGTTTGCTTGAGATGAAAGTATATCCATTGATTGAGCCCTAGTTATTCTAGGTAACATTTCTAAAGAAAAAATATTAATACTTTTCTTAGACAAATTTTCTATTTTTTCTTTATTTATATGTGGATTTAATACTCCCACGAGAGTTTGGTTTTCTTTTAAAAGTAAAAGATTATCATCAGATAGTAAACTTAGCTGGACAATGATGTCTGCATTATTAAGTACATCAGCTTCACTTTTTAAAATTTCAACACCCAGCTCTTTATATTCGCTATCTTTAAAACCTAAGTGTTCACCATAATTTTCAGATAATGATACCGCCAGTCCTAGAGCTATATATTTCTTTGCACTATCCGGTGTGATTGCAATTCTTTTTTCAATATTGTGATTTTCTGAAATTGATACAATTCTCATGCTCCAACCTTACAATAAGAACAGTGCCATTAGAACTAAAACTGCTATTACCGCGACAGTTCCCCACAATACAAATTTAGTAAAATTATTCCAAGTACTTTTATGGTTTTGATTATCCATAAAAATTACTTTTGTCTTGCTTTAAACTTGGGATTTGTTTTATTAATTATATAAACTCTGCCTCTTCTTCTAACCAGTTTAGAATTAAGGTCTCTTTTTTTTAATGATTTTAAAGAACTTTTTATTTTCATAATAATTTAACTCTTAATAAACGAAGTTAAGTAATCTTTCAAATGTATTTTTCCATATTTTTTAATAATCTTATTATTTAATGATATATTGGTTAAAGATGAGGCATATCTCTCTCCAGGTCTTGCTTTTAAGAGTTTTATTTTACATTTAAACATCTTTGCTACTTTTATAATGGAGTATGATTTATGGCTGGATATACTGTAATGAGAACATTTATTTTTTATCCAAGCCTCATAGCAAGTGTTTATGGTGTCTTTTATATGTGTAAATCTTCTAGTTTGTGTGCCAGGACTTACAACTGTTAGTGGCTTATTCTTTTTATATTGATTTTCAAATATGCCTATAACTGTTGCCATCTCACCAGATTTTATATGTCTTGGGCCATAAACATTATAAAAATAAATTACTTCAAACTTAAAATTAAACCAATTTTTTAAGTTTTCTAATAACTCCAAATTTTTTGATTTGCTAAACGCATATGGAGAAAGGTTTTTATCTTGACCCTTGTTACCTAGGCTAGCGGAGGTGGCTGAATAAATTAATTTGATTTTGTTATCTAGGCAAAATTTAAATACAGCCTGTGTTCCAGTAGAATTTGATATAAAGCAATCATTAAAATTTTTGAAACTTTGAAAGATTCTCGAAAATTCTCCAAAATGAAATAGTGAATGAATTTGACTTTTATATTTTAATAAAACCTTATTTATATCAACAGTATTGGATTTAAGATATTTTACTTTAGGGTTTTTAATGTGATTTTTTTTAGAGCCACTAGAATAATTGTCTATACTTAATATTTTTTTATTTGTTTTTGATATTAAATATTCAATTAAATTTGATCCTACAAATCCAGCTCCACCGGTAACTACTATATATTTTTTCATTAGAGCTTTTATAGCCTGGCAATGTCCTACTCTTCCGTGTCTTAAGACAAAGTACCATTGGCGCTGAAGGGCTTGACTTCCGAGTTCGGAATGGGATCGGGTATTGCCCCTTCGCAATAATCACCAGGCAGTGGTCTTATACAAACATTAATATTTTAAGTCCAGTTAATTTTGATTAAAAAAAACTTATAATATTTTAATTTTGTCAGCTTTATTAGGATAATTGATTAAAACCGCTTTTCTTGATCCTTTATAGACAAACAAGCTTCCACAAGAAATACCTATACTGCCATATTTTTCTATAGCTTTTTTTATATCAGTAAGATTGCCTGCTCCACCCAAAATTGTTATTGGAACATGTGTATTATCAAATATTAAATCAATTAGATCAAAATCAAATCCATCCATCATACCATCTCTGTCAATTGAATTAACTACTATTTCACCCATGCCTAAATTTTCTAATTTTTTAATTAAAACTATTATATCTGTGTCAATTTTTTTTTTTCCGTTATTTGTAAATATAAAATACTCATTATCCTCTTTTTTTATATCCAAAACTACAACCATACTTTGTGATCCTGAATAATTAGAAATTTGTGAAACTAAATCAATATTATCAAAAATAATTGAACTAATTGCAATCTTCTCAACTCCAAAATTAAATATTTTTTTTGCCTGATCTAAGTTTTTAATCCCTCCACCGTAACAAATTGGCATTCTTGACTCTCTTGCTATATTTTTTATCAATTGAAAATTAGGTTCGTACTTTTCTATTGATGCATTAATTTCTAATATAAATAATTCATCTGCTTTTTTTTCATTAAATATTTTTACAGCATTAACTGGATCTCCAATATAAGTAGGATCTTTAAAATTAATTGTCTTAACTAAACCATCTTGAGTTAATAATAGACATGGAATAATTCTAGGCAATAACATTAAAGTTCAGCAAAGTTATTTAAAATTTTAATACCACTTTCATGGCTTTTTTCAGGATGGAATTGAATTCCATAAATATTTTCATTTTGCACAACAGATGCAAAAGTTTGATTAAATTTAGTTTCAGCAAGAATATTTGATTTATTTTTACATTCAAAAAAATATGAATGGCAAAAATAAAAATATTCATTATCTTCAATATTATTAAATAATAAATTTTTTTTAATAACCTTAATAGAATTCCATCCCATATGAGGCAATCTAAAATTTTTAGAATTTTCACCAATATTTAATTTTTTTACACTAGCATCTATCCATTTTAACCCAGCACACTGACCCTCTGTGCTATCTTCTGAAAAAATTTGCATACCAACACAAATTCCCAGAATATATTTTTTTTCTTTAAAAACTTGGTTTTCTATCTCACCATAAAAATTAGAGTTTATTAATAAATTTACAGCACTATCAAACGCACCCACTCCAGGTAAAATTAATTTATCAACTTTTAAAAAATCTTTTGTAGATTTGATAATAATATTCTGAATTTTTAGTTTATTATATATATTAGAAATAGCCCCTACGTTCCCAAGTCCATAATCAATAATTCCTATCATTGAATTATTCTTTTTTCTAATCCTGTCCATCTTGCAATTTTAGTAAAAAAATTTATTAGCTCATAATTAGACTTGTAATCTCTAAATGATTTATTTTCTTTTGTCATAAGAGTTTTTAATTCTTGAGTCGAGATTTCTAATTTATTTGCAACATATTCAAAATCATCTTCAATTTCTTCTGTGTATGGAGGTTTTACAAGATTTTGGAGAGCTTCTTCTCTAGACATTTGCCCTGTAAGGATCAAACTTGAATAATGAGCTTTTCTTTTGTCATATCCAAATTTATTCAAAAGCCAGTAACCCTCATAAAATTTTGTAAATCTAGACTCATAATGTTTGTGAGAATACTGCTCCCAATCAAATTTTTCTTCTAGAAATGTGATCGCATCAGACTTGATATACTTTATATAGTTTAGTGGCTGAATAACTTTCATACCTTTAAAATATTTATAATAAATTTTATATTTGAAAATATCTGATGTAGGAAATTTATTTAATTTCAATGTACCAAATTCTGACTGGATACTTTTTATATGTTTTAAGTCTGATGCATGATAGTGCCATTCTAGGGGCTCTCTAACACACTCTGTCGAAAAATTACCCCCATTAAGAATATATTTAATATTATTTTTTGCTGCATAATTATACATAGATGAAAAATAAGCATGATCCTGCGGTGTATCTAAATGAGGAACTTGTGCTTTGAAAAAAGATAATTGTAAGTCTCTCATTTCTGGCCAATAAATTACGTCTGTATGTAAATCTAAATTTAACTTATCAATAACTTTTTCAATATTACTAACTGCTAATTGGGAGTTCCATCCACCATCAACGTGAAATATTAAAGGTCTTAAGCCCAATACCTCTTTAGCTAAATAAGCCAAATAAGAACTATCTACTCCTCCACTAATTCCTATTATGCAATCAAAATCTTTATTCTTGCATTCTTTCTTAATTTTTTCAGAAATCTTAATAAGTTCATTAAAATTTGAGCCATCATTTTTCCAGTAAGAGGAGATATTATCAACATAGTTAGTATAATAATTTGACTCATCTTTTGTATTAAAAGTAATATTTGGATCTGTTGTATCCATTACAGTTTTTGAACAAATTTTTAAATTTTTAAAATACTTCATATTATTTAAGATTATAAAATTCTATATACTGATTACTAATTTTTTCTAATGAAAAAAAAACTTTTGCAAATTTATACGCTTTAATACCAATTTTATTTCCTAAAAGTTTATCATTTAAAACTTTTCCTATGGCAAAAGACATTTCTTCTATATTCTTAATTGGCACTATTATTCCATTATCATAATTATCAATGATTTGATTGCATGCACCAACGTTTGTTGTAATAACAGGCAATTTCATTGACATAGCCTCATATACAGTCATTGGACCCGCTTCTGAAAGGGAGCTACAAATAAAAATATCTGAATTTGCCAAAAGTTCAGGTATGTTATCACACATACCAATATATTTAATATAAGCTTTATTGGCCAACATATCTTTAATTTTCTTAGAATATTTCTTTTGACTGCTAATTTCAGGTCCTGCAATAATAAAACTAGTGTTCTGATTTTTTTTATAAATTTTTTCAGCTGAGTTTATAAAATATTCTAATCCCTTAACTGGAACTAATGTGGCAACTGTAGTTATTATAAATTTATCCCTATCAATGTACCGTGGTGTTGAAAAAGTTAGGTCTGGGTTAAATCTATAAAAATCAACTGGAGCAAAGATTTCTTTCATTTTATTTTTCAAATTTTTATCTTTTTTAAAATAAAAATTGTACACACGATTACTTGTATAAATAATTTTACAGTTTGTTATTTTGGCTAATAGCTTAAAAAAAAATACGATTATAAATGGGAAGTAGCTATCTTCAATTACCCATACAACTTTTAGGTTTAGTAAAAAAGCTGCTATAACTGCTTTATATTGAGGTGTAGAATTTGCTTGAATTAAATCATATTTATTTTTTTTAAAAAATTTAACTAATATAAAAATTTCATAAAAAAATAAAAATATATATTTTATTAAAAAATTTAACCTAAGGGATAATCTGGTAATATTAAGTTCATAAAATTTAATTTTACTTTCTAATAATTTTTTTTTAAAGATTTCTGTTTCATCTTTAGGTATAATAATCTCTACATCTATATTTTTTTTCTTTAACTCTGATGCAATAACCAGCATTCTTTGTTGGGGCCCACCAAATCTACCATCTTCATCCACATAACATATTTTTTTTATCATTTTTATTTTGTTAAATTTAATTTTATTCTAAAAAAATATGAATAAATTATAAAAATTTATATTTAAACAGGCAATATATTGCCCTAAAACCATCTAAAAATTCAATTTTTTTTCCTTCTTTAATTGTTCTGCCATAATAATCTATTGGGACCTCTAAAATTTTCACATTAAGTTTTGATATTTTTGTTGTTACTTCTGGGCAAAAATTAAAACCATCTTCTTGAAGCTCTATATTTTGAATTACTTCAGAAGAGAAAACTTTGTAGCAAGTATGTGCGTCAGTAAGTTTTTGGTTATTCAAGATATTGGATAAAAAGGTTAAAAAATGATTGGCAAAAGTTCTTACTTTGAAACTTAAAGTTTTAGGCCTAGTTCTCTTGCCACCTTTAAGAACCCTTGATCCATAGACTACCTTGAATTTTTTTAATAAAATTGGTTTTATTAAACGTTTATAGTTTTCTGGATTATACTCTAAATCTCCATCCTGGATTAATATAATTTCACCTGTTGCTTTTTTAATTCCCATCCTACAAGCATACCCCTTACCTCTATTAATTTTAGAATTAATTAGTTTGGTATAAAGACCACCACACTCATTTTTAATAACCTTAACTGTTTTGTCAGTTGAGCCATCATTTATAATGATAATTTCTTTTTTAATATTTTTTACTGAATTAATTTTTTTTAATAAAGATTTAATCAAACGCTCTTCATTATAAACAGGGATTATTATTGAAACTATATTTTTTTTTATCATTTTGGTACAAAATAAATATTTCTGCTTGAAAGTAAATTTTTTTTATTACTCCTTGATATTCTAGTTC
>CAJQSY010000036.1:0-7083 GCA_905616605.1 uncultured Candidatus Pelagibacter sp. | reverse complement strand
ATGAATAAAACAAATGAGGCACTTCAAGCTGGAATAGATGCTGCAAAACCTGGACAAACAGCAGATGATGTCGCTCAAGCTTTTTGGAAAATTCTAGATAAATATGGAATAGAAAAAACTTCTAGAACTGGTTATTCAATAGGAATTGGCTATCCACCTGATTGGGGCGAACATACTCTTAACATATCCAAAGGTGATATGACCATTCTAGAACCAAATGTTACTTTTCATATGATTGCTGTAATGCAATTTGGAGGGTGGGGAGTTGAAGCTTCAGAAGCAATACGAATAACCGACAAAGGGTGTGAGTTATTTTGCAATTTTTCAAAAGATCTTCACATTAAGTAGTTGAAATAAAAAAACTTGATAAGTAACTCAACAAATGTTTTAAATCCCCTGGAGAAAATATGGCAAAAAATAAAGAATTTGTAAAATTTGACAACGTTGACAAAAGTTACGATGGCAAAATATTAGTCGTTAAAGGATTAAATCTTGATATTGAAGAAGGTGAGTTTGTAACTATGTTGGGACCCTCAGGTTCTGGTAAAACAACTTGTTTAATGATGCTTGCTGGTTTTGAAACTCCAACTCATGGAGAAATTTATCTAGATGGTAAAGTGATTTCAAACATTCCACCTCACAAAAGAGGAATTGGAATGGTATTCCAAAACTATGCTTTGTTCCCTCATATGACTGTTTATGAAAATTTAGCTTTTCCATTAAGAGTGAGAAAAATTCCAAAAGATGAAGCAGATAAAAAAATTGATAAAGCTTTATCAATGGTGTCACTGCACGGCTTTGAAGCAAGAATGCCGATGCAATTGTCCGGTGGTCAACAACAACGTGTTGCTGTTGCAAGATCATTAGTTTTTGATCCACAGGTAGTACTTATGGATGAGCCACTTGGTGCATTAGATAAAAATTTAAGAGAGAGTATGCAGTATGAAATTAAACATATTCATGAAAGTATTGGTGTAACAGTTGTTTATGTAACACACGATCAAACTGAAGCGTTAACAATGTCAAATAGAATTGCAGTTTTCAATGATGGTAAAGTTCAGCAGCTATCAAGCCCTGATGAATTATATGAAAAACCAGTTAATTCTTTTGTCGCTGAATTTATTGGAGAAAATAATAAATTTTTAGGTCAGGTTGCAGATATTTCAGGTGACAAATGCAAAGTAAAATTAGAAGATGGTACTGAAATTTTAGCAAATCCAGTTGCTGTAAAAGCAAAAGGAGATAAAACTAAAGTTTCACTAAGACCTGAGAGGGCAATTATAGATCCTACAGATAAAATGGACAATAATCATAAAGGTAAAATTGAAGAAATAATTTATCATGGTGATCACACAAGACTTAGAGTTGATTTGCTAGGGAATAAAGATTTTATCCTTAAGGTACCAAATAGCACTGCAAGACTAGACCTTAAAAAAGGTAATGTGCTTAATATAGGCTGGAACAGTGTTGACTGTAGAGCTTTAGACCCAAAATAAGTCTTAAAAATTTCTTATATAAATAAAGGCAAATTAGACATAATTGGCTGTTGACTAAACGTAGCTATATTGTTTTAGTGTCACTTAAATAAAACGTTAACGTTAAATAGGAGAGAAAATGAAAAAATTAAGTAAACTATTACTTGCTCTATCTTTTGTACTTTCTATCACAACTTCAGCTTTTGCAGTTACTGTAGCTTCTTGGGGTGGTGCTTATACAGAGAGTCAAAAATTAGGGTATGGTGATCCTACAGCTGCTAAATTAGGTATAGCTGTAAACTGGGTAGATTACACAGGTGGATTATCAGAGATTAAAGCTCAAAAAGAAGCTGGCGCAATTACATGGGATATTATCGATGTATATGCAAAAGACACTATCATTGGATGTGACGAAGGTATTTTTGTTGAATTTGATTTCGACAAAGATTTCTCACCTGCTCCAGATGGAACTCCCGCAAGTCAAGATTATTTCACAGGCATGCCTTCTAAATGTGCAGTTGGAAATATCTTGTACTCATGGAACTATGCTTACAATGACGCAACAATTGGTGACAAAAAGCCTACTACACTAAAAGACTTTTTTAACACTAAAAAGTTTCCTGGAAAGAGATCAATTTACAAAGGTGCAATGTCTAATTTAGAAATTGCTATCACTGCAGACGGTGTAAACCCTGGTAAAGGTTCTGATTTAACTTACAGAAAACTTGAAGCTGATGGTGGAGTAGACAGAGCAATGAAAATGATTACAGACCTTTGTACTGATCCAAATGGTGGATGTGTATTCTGGAGTGCTGGAGCTCAACCGCCTGAATTACTTGCTAATGGTGAAGTAGTAATGGCAACTGGTTGGAACGGTAGATTCTTTAATGCGCAAATGGAAGGAACTCCTCTTGTACAAGTATGGGATGGACAAATTCTTGACTATGAGTATTTTGCAATGGTTAAAGGTGGACCTAACGATGCTAACGGTGAAGCTATGAAAGTACTTAGAGAAATGACAAGTACTGAAGGTTTAGCTGGAAGTGCTAAGTATATTGCTTACGCTCCTTGGAGAAAGTCTTCAATCGCTATTATAGATGCTGGAGAGCCATGGTATAAAGATGGTAAGACAAGCATGGTACAACACATGCCTACAGCACCTGCTAATACTAAAAAATATATCCTAATGAATCCTGATTTCTGGGCAGATAACCAAGATGAAATCAACGAGAAATGGGAAGCAATGAAAGCTGGACTATAATTTTAGTATTATAGATTAAGTTTTTATTATAAAATACTAGGGCGGTTTAACAATAACCGCCCTTTTTTTTTGAGAATTTTAAAATATGAGCACAGAACAAATATTATCATCAGATGGATTACCCCTAGAGGTCAGTTTAAGGAAAGCTGAGAGAAAAAATAAATTAAAAGCATTATTTCTTGTAGGGCCATTATTTCTGTTTCTTATAATTACATATGTTTTTCCAATAGGTGACATGTTATTCAGAAGTATTGATGATCGTAAGATCACTAAAATGTTACCAAATACCTTTACAGCGATTGAAAAATGGGATGGCCAAAATCTTCCAGAAGAACCAGTGTATGCTGCTCTTTATGAGGATTTAGCATATTTAAAAAAGACTAAAACTTATGGCAAGATCATAGCAAGACTAAATTATGAAAAAGGTGGATTTAGTAGCTTAATAAAAAAAACAGTTAGAAAACTTGGAAAATTTGAAGATGGAAATTATAAAGAACAATTTATAAATGTTCACAAAAGATGGGGTCAACCTGAATATTTGGTTGCTTTAAAGAATGCTGCACCAAATTGGACTTATGCTAAATATCTAAAAGGTGTTGATTTAAAATTTAATCAAGATGGAGATATAGTACAACAACCAGAGGACAGAAGAATTCATAAGATACTATGGTTAAGAACTCTTAAAGTTGCTTTTTGGGTAACTATATTCTGCTTCATACTTGCTTATCCAATTTCATACTTATTAGCTACATTGCCCATGAAATATAGTAATTTACTGATGATATGTGTACTGCTTCCATTCTGGACATCACTTTTAGTTAGAACTTCAAGTTGGATGGTTTTACTTCAGCAGCAAGGCCCAATTAATGATTTAATTGTAATGCTTGGGCTTGCAGCCAATGATAATAGGCCAGAACTAATGTACAATGTAATTGGAACTTTTGTTGCGATGACACAAATCTTATTACCATTTATGGTTTTACCACTTTACAGTGTAATGAAAACAATATCTCCAAGCTTAATGAGAGCTGGAAAATCTTTAGGTGGAACACCATTTGTAGCATTTAGAAAAATTTACTTTCCATTAACAATTCCAGGTATTGGCGCTGGATCATTGTTGGTTTTTATTTTGGCAATAGGTTATTACATTACACCTGCATTAGTAGGTGGTGCTAGCGGATCTTTAATTAGTAATACAATTGCTTATCATATGAAAAGTTCTTTAGATTGGTCGTTTGCTGCTGCATTGGGCACAATGTTGTTGGTTGGTGTATTAACCATTTACTGGATTTATAATAAATTAGTAGGAATAGATAATATTAAACTAGGATAAATTATGTCATTACCAACTTACACATCATGGAATTATAGAATATGGCACTACACATATTTAACTATTTGTGGATTAGTGTTTTTCTTTTTAATTGCTCCATTATTTATAATCCTACCACTCTCATTTAATGCGGAACAGTATATTCACTTCTCAGAAAAAATGTTAGCACTTGATCCAGAAGGTTTTTCTTTAAGATGGTATGAAGATATGATTTATGGAACTAAAAATCCATGGGGATTAGCAGCAAAAAATAGTATTATTATTGCTTTCTTTGCAACTATTGGTTCAACTATTCTTGGAACAGTTGCAGCACTAGGTTTAAGCAGCAGACACATGCCTTACAAAGCAGCATTCATGGCTTTATTAATTTCACCAATGATTGTCCCACTAATTATTTCAGGAACGGCGATCTTTTTCTTTATGGCAAAAGTAGGTTTGGCTGCAACACATACGGGGATAGTTTTAGCACATATTATTTTAGGAACACCGTTTGTTGTTATTACAGTTACTGCAACATTAACCGGTTTTGATCATAGTGTTACAAGAGCTGCAGCTAGCTTAGGCAGTAATCCAGTTAATACTTTTATGAAAATAACATTGCCTTTAATTTTACCGGGAGTTATTTCTGGGGCACTATTTGCTTTTGTAACTTCATTTGATGAAGTTGTGGTTGTATTATTTTTAGCAGGACTTGAAACCACTACTATTCCAATTCAAATGTGGGTTGGGCTAAGGGAACAATTAAGTCCGACAATCATGGCCGTAGCAACGTGCTTAATTATAATGTCTACTTTAATTCTAGTTAGTGCAGAGCTTTTAAGAAGAAGATCTGAAAGACTAAGAGGAATTAACAGATAATTTATTTACTAAGTTTGCTTTATTTATTATAAATAGCATCTCAATTATTAAATCTTATGGAAATTAAAAAAGTAGTAGTTATTGGCTCAGGGACAATGGGTAGTGGAATTGCAGCACACTTATGCAATGCAAATATCCCAGTAACTTTGTTGGATTTAAAAACTGAAATAAGTGAGCAAGCACGAGACAAAATTCATAAATCAAGACCTCCACTTCTATTAGATAAATCAAAAATAAATAATATTAAAGTAGGAAATATTATAGATAATTTTGATGAAGTTAAGGAAGCAGATTGGGTGGTAGAAGCTGTAGTTGAAAGAATAGATATCAAGCATGATATCTATAAAAAAATATTTAAAGAAAGAAAAAAGGGTGCAATAGTTTCTTCAAATACATCATCTATACCTATTAAGGTTTTATCCGAACATTTATCAGAAGAAGAAAAAAAAGATTTTTGCATTACTCACTTTTTTAACCCAGTTAGATACATGGGGTTATTAGAGATAGTTAAAAATGAAAATAATGATTTAGATAAAATAAACGCTTTAAAAAATTTTTGTGAAACAGAGCTTGGAAAAGGTGCAATCATTTGTAATGACACTCCAGGTTTTTTAGGAAACAGAATAGGTGTTTTTGCAATGCAAGTTGCAATGACTGAGGCTTTTAAAATGAAACTAACCATAGAAGAAGCTGATGCAATTTTTGGAAGACCAATGGGTATACCAAAAACAGGTGTGTTTGGTCTGTATGATTTAATTGGTATTGATTTAATGGCAGACGTTTTAAAAAGTTTTATTAAAGAATTATCAGAAAATGACCCCTTCCAAGTAGTTGCAAAAGAAATTCCTTTAGTAAAAAAATTAATTGAAACTGGATATACAGGCCGAAAAGGCAAGGGAGGCTTTTACAGAGTTAACAAAACAGGTGATGCAAAGATTATGGAAGCAATTAATCTTGAAACAGGAGAGTATTCAGTAAGTAAAAAAATTAATATTAAATCAGATAAAGTAGATCTCAAAAAATTAATTTCAAGAGAAGATAAGTACGGTGAGTATGCTTGGTCTGTTATTTCTAAGATTATTAAATATGCCTCTTCTTTAGTTCCATCAATTACAAAAGATTTTAATGATATTGATGAAGCAATGAGGTTAGGTTTTAATTGGACCAAAGGTCCATTTGAAATGTTGGAAGAAATTGGAATAGAAACTTTTTTTGGTAAGATAGATGACATCAAAGGAAATACTTTTTTAGAAAATTTATCTCAAAACAGAAATCAAAATTTTTATGGATCTAGACAAAAATATACTGACATTGAAACATTTGGAAAAGCTAAAAGGAAAGCATTAAGTGTGGATGGAAATAGCTCAGCTCAGATATATAGATTTAATGATTATAATATTGTCGAGTTTACCACAAAAGCAAATGCTCTAGATTATGACTCAATGGATGCTTTAAAAAAAGCTACAGACAAGCCGTTGATTATAATAAATGAAAGTATGCAATTTTCTGCTGGAGTAAATTTGAGTTATACGATGGATTTTGCAAATAAGAATGACTTTAAATCTATAGAAAAATTTATTAGATATTTTCAAGAAACCTGTAAACATCTTAAGTATTCTAATCATCCAGTTGTTTCTGCACCTTCAGGATTAACACTTGGTGGCGGATTTGAAGTTATGGTTCAAAGTAATTTTGTAGCCTCACATACAAACATTGTAGTTGGATTAGTGGAAACAATAGTTGGATTAATACCAGCTGGTGGGGGATGCAAGGAAATGTTGGCAAGATGGCTTGATACAGATGAAGCTAAAAAAGATCCACATTATGCATCTCTTAAAGTGTTTGATATTATTGGTTATGGAAAAACTGCAACCTCACCAGTTGAGGCAGAACCATTAAAATATTTAAAACCTGAAGATAAAAAAATAATGAATAGAAATAGTTTATTAGAAGTTTCAAAAGAAATCTTAAATGACAATAAAGAATTTAAAGCTCCATTAGAGACAGAATTCAAGCTACCAGGAAAAGAAGTTTTGGTAGAAATGAATAAAATTATAGAAAAACTTTACAATGAAAAAATAATTCGTGAGCACGGTGTTACAGTTGCAAAGGAATTAGCCCATGTCTTGAGTGGGGGAGACACAACCACTGATAAA
>CAJQSY010000035.1:0-4334 GCA_905616605.1 uncultured Candidatus Pelagibacter sp. | reverse complement strand
AATAATGTGTGTACTCCAAAAAAAAGCACCCATTATTATAAGTGCATCACCAGTTCTAACCGTTGCGCTGTAAAAATTAGTTAGTAAATAACCTCCCATTACACAAAAAAGAACTGAAGGCCAAATGCTCCAGTGGATTGGTTTTTTATACATAAAAAAAATTATAAACGGGACCATTGGAACATAGAAAATGGTAAAAAATGCTGCATTAGCAACATCTGTATAGAGTAAAGCCACTTGCTGAAGTGCTGATCCTAAGAATAAAGATAGGCCTATTAAAAGAGCTAAGTTGGTAAATTCTTTTTGATTTCTTTGTACTGATTTTGAGATATTTTTTCTTTCAAAAATAAAAGCTAAAGGGGCTACTGCTAAAAAGCCTACAAAAAACCTAACCGCATTAAAAGTAAAAGGACCAATATCGTCCATTCCCGTATCTTGAGCGATAAAAGTTGTTCCCCATATGAACGTACATAGTAAAGCACTAAATAATGATGAGGTTTTTGACATTAAAATCTATATAGCCAATTTATAAGCAAAATTTTTGCCTAAATTTTCTTTTAGATCATTATTAAATCTAGCCGCTTCAGCACCATCAATTATTCTATGATCGTATGATAATGAAAGTGGTAACATTGTTCTTGTTTCAAATTTTCCATTGATAAAAATTTGTTTTTTTTGTGCTTTACCCACTCCTAGTATAGCAACTTCTGGATAATTTATTATTGGTGTAAAAAATGAACCTCCAATTCCGCCAAGACTTGTAATGGTCATAGATCCTCCAAAAAATTCCTTCTTATCTATCTTTAGGTTTCTACATTGGTCACTTACTGTTTTCAATTCATTGCCAATATATGAAATACTTTTATTGTCAGCATTTCTAATTTTTGGCACCATCAAGCCATGTGGCGTGTCGACTGCAATTCCAACATGAAAATATTTTTTCATTGTTATCTTTCCATTTTCAATATCATCTATTGAAGAGTTAAAACTAGGAAACTTTTTTAAAGACGCAACTAAAGCTTTAACAATAAAAGCTAATGGAGTAATTTTTTTTCTTTCACCTGTGTACATATCGGTAAGTGATGTTCTAAAATCTTCCATTTCAGTTATATCTGCTTCATCATGATTTGTTACATGGGGTATTGTAGTCCAAGAATTAACTAGATACGTAGAGGCTAATCTTTTAACCCTAGGCATATCTTTAACTTCAACTTCACCAAAATCAGAATGAGAAAATTCACTAATAATTTTTTTTGATTGAACTTCAGTTTTATCTGAAGTTTTATTAATTTTAGAGGATATAAAATTCTTTACATCATCTTCTACAACTCTTCCTTGTCTTTCACTGCCAACTATCTCATTAATATTAACCCCAAGCTCTCGAGCAAATTTACGTACTTTTGGACTTGCAGATGAAGCTTCTGAATTGTCTTTTTTTATCAAATTTTGTGTTTGTTTAATTTTTACAATCTCTTCTACCTGATCTTGATTTGCGACTGGTTCTGCTTCTTTAATAGTTTTTTGCTCTATACTCTTTTCTTCTTCTCCAGATTGCTCTACAGTTAATATTAAATCACCTTCTGAAACCCTATCTCCCACTTTAATTTTAACAGACTTAACCTTTCCATCAAAAGAAGCTGGTATTTCAACACTAGATTTGTCGCTCTCAATTGTAATAAGTGGATCATTTTTGGAAACTGACTGGCCATTTGAAACTAATACCTCAATTACCTCAACATCTTTAAATTCGCCAATATTTGGTACTTTAATCTCTTTATCTGACATCTTATAGTTTTGTTGGCATTGGTTTGCTGCCATCAATATTATACTTCTTTATGGCTTCTTTAGCATATTTTGAGGCTATTAACTGTTCTTTTGCTAATACACTTAATCCATAAGCAACAATATGCTCTTTATCAACTTCAAAAAATCTTCTAAGATTTTTTCTAGTATCACTTCTTCCATAACCGTCTGTTCCAAGAGAATAAAAACTTTTGTCGGTATAAGGTCTAATTTGGTCAGAATTCATTCTCATATAATCTGAAGCAGCCAAAATTGGTCCTTCTGTTTTTCCTAAACACCGCTCTACATAAGAAACTTTTTGGTCTTTATCTGGATTTAAAAGATTATATCTTTCAACTTCCATACCATCTTTTCTCAACTCATTAAAACTTGTGACACTCCAAATTTCACTATCTATTTGGTATTCATTTTGAAGAATTTCAGCGGCAGCCATCATCTCTCTCAATATTGTACCTGAGCCTAAAAGTTGAATTTTAGTTTTTTTATATCTACTAAATTCTTTAATTTTATACATTCCTTTAAGAATTCCTTCTTCACAATTTTTATCTTTTGGCATACTTGGATGTGTATAATTTTCATTCATAGTTGTAATATAATAAAAAACGTTCTCATTTTTTTCATGCATTCTTCTCAAGCCTTCTCTAAAAATCACAGCAAGCTCATAATGAAATGTTGGATCATATGAAATACAATTTGGAATTGTTGATGCAATTAAATGACTATGACCATCTTGGTGCTGTAATCCTTCTCCTGCTAAGGTAGTTCTTCCTGCGGTTGCTCCAATTAAAAAACCTCTAGCCTGACTATCGCCACCTGCCCATGCAAGATCACCTATTCTTTGAAAACCAAACATAGAATAAAAAATATAAATTGGTATCATTTCAATATCATGATTAGTGTAGGAGGTTGCTGCAGCAATCCATGATGACATTGCTCCAGCTTCATTAATTCCTTCTTCTAGAACCTGTCCAGTTTTCTCTTCTCTGTAAGAACTTAACTGCGCAGAATCTTCTGGTTCATACTTTTGACCTTCATGTGCATATATTCCTATTTTTTGAAAAAATCCTTCCATACCAAAAGTTCTTGCTTCATCAGGAATAATTGGAACTAATCTGGGTGAAATATTTTTGTCTCTTAATAAATTTGTAAACATTCTAACCAATGCCATGGTTGTAGACATTTCTTTTTCACCCGTTGATACTTTCATAAAATCAAAAATATCTTTTGCTGGTGCTTTAATAGGTTTTGAATATGTTGTTCTTTCAGGTAAGAAACCACCAAGTCTCATTCTCTTTTCTTTAATATATTTAATCTCTAATGATTTCTCATCAGGCTTAAAATACTCAACGTTTTTTACTTGTTCATCTGTTAATGGGACATCGAAACGATCTCTGTAGTACAACAAGTCATCAACATCTAATTTTTTAGTTTGGTGGGTAGTATTAACACTTTCTCCTGTCTTACCCATTCCATATCCTTTAATAGTTTTTGCTATTATAACTGTTGGGCTTCCTTGGTTTTTTGATGCCTGGTCGTATGCTGCATAAACTTTATGAGGGTCGTGACCACCTCTATTTAATCTCCAAATATCTTTATCTGATAGGCTGGAAACCAATTCTTGTGTCTCTGGATATTTTCCAAAAAATCGTTCTCTAACATAAGCTCCATCTCTAGCTTTCATTGCTTGGTATTCACCATCTACAGTTTCATTCATAGCTTTAACCAAATGACCTGTTTTGTCATTAGCAATCAAAGAATCCCAATAAGACCCCCAGATTACTTTAATTACATTCCAACCAGCTCCTCTAAAGCTACCTTCTAGTTCTTGAATAATTTTTCCATTACCTCTTACAGGTCCATCTAACCTTTGAAGGTTACAGTTTACGACAAATATTAAGTTATCTAACTTTTCTCTAGCAGCTAATCCTATTGCGCCTAAAGATTCAGGTTCATCCATCTCTCCATCACCAAGAAATGCCCAGACTTTTCTTCCTTCATCTTTAATTAACCCTCTATTAATTAAATACTTCATGTACCTTGCTTGATAAATCGCAAGCATAGGTCCTAGACCCATTGATACAGTTGGAAACTGCCAAAACTTTGGCATCAGCCAAGGGTGTGGGTATGAAGAAAGTCCACCTGGTTTTACTTCTTGTCTAAAACTATCTAATTGTTTTTCATTTAATCTACCTTCTAGAAATGCTCTAGCATATACGCCTGGTGCACTATGACCTTGAAAATAAACTAGATCCCCACCAAAGTTATTATTTTTAGCTCTCCAAAAATGATTCATGCCTACGTCATAAAGTGTTGCTGCCGATGCAAATGTGCCTATATGGCCACCCAATTCTGGAAATTTTTTATTTGCTCTAACAACCATGGCTGCTGCGTTCCATCTAATTAAGGATCTAATTCTTCTTTCAATATTCTGATCACCATTTGATTTAACTTCTGCTTCTGGTGGAATAGTATTGATATAAGGAGTGTGCTGCGTGTAGGGAATATTTGCTCCTTCTCGATAAGCTTTATTA
>CAJQSY010000034.1:0-3002 GCA_905616605.1 uncultured Candidatus Pelagibacter sp. | reverse complement strand
CCACCTAAAAATGCTCCAAATGGGTTTCCTATACCACCAACAATTGCTGCGGCAAAAATTGGCAACATGTTGTTAAAGTAAGTAAAAGGCTTGAAACTTTTATCCAAACCATACAAAGCACCACCAATAGTTGCTAAAATACCAGCAATAATCCATGTAATCATAACTACTCTTTTAGGATCAATTCCAGATAATAAAGCTAAATCTTCATTGTCTGAATAAGCGCGCATACTTTTTCCTGTTTTAGTTTTATTTAAAAACCAAAATAAAATCGAAACTAATATTAATGTTATAAATATTGTTAATACTTGACTGGATTTAATTGCTAAGCCTTCATTAAGTCCTGTCATTTCTTTAAACTCACCTGCTTTAATAATAAATCTTTCTCCATCAAAAAATCTTCGGTCAGCAGGACCAATTATTATTCTTACAACAGCTTGAGTTACAAACATTACACCTATACTTACCATTGCAAGCTGAACTGGTGGACTTTTACTAACTCTGTAGTATCTAAATACAAACTTATCTATAAAAAGCATATAACCAATCATAAAAATTATTGCAAAAGGTATTGCAAGCAGGGCAGTTGGTAAAACTCCTAGAGAAATACCAATCGATTGAAAATACCAAGTAATTAAAATGGTGACCATTGTTCCAAATGCCATCATGTCTCCAGTTGCAAAGTTTGCAAATCTTAAGATCCCATAAATTAAAGTTACAAATATTGCACCAAGTGCTAATTGTGAACCATAAGTTAAAGCTGGAACAAAAATATAATTTAACAGTAATATTATTGCATTTAAAAAATCCATACTATCCTCCCAAAAAAGAGCTTCTTACTCTTGGATCATTTAATAATTCTTTTCCAGTACCTGCATACTTATTTTCTCCAGTAACTAGTACATATCCACGATCAGAGATATTCAGTGCTTGCTTAGCATTTTGTTCAACCATTAAAATAGCAACATTTGTTCTTTTAACTTTAATGATATGATCAAATAATTCGTCCATTACTATTGGAGATACACCTGCCGTAGGTTCATCTAGCATTAATACTGATGGTTTAATCATTAAAGCTCTACCAAGAGCAACTTGTTGTCTTTGACCACCTGATAGTTCACCAACTAATTGATTTCTTTTTTCTCTCAATATTGGAAAGAGTTCATAAATTTCCTCTATAACATTTTGATAGTTATCATCTCTTAGATAAGCACCCATTTCTAAATTTTCTTCAACTGTCATTCCTGCAAAAACATTTTTTGTTTGCGGTACAAATGAAATACCTTGTCTAACTCTATCTTGTGGTGAAAGTTTTGAAATATCTTTTCCATCAATAACAACAGCGCCTGATTTTAAATTTATAAGACCAAGTAGTGCTTTCATAGCGGTAGATTTACCAGCACCATTGGGTCCTAGAATTGATACTATCTCTCCTCTATTTACATCAACAGAACAGGAGTTAATGATATCTGGACCAGTGCCATAGCCACCTGTCATTTTTAAACCTTCAAAAAAAGCCATTAATTTTCATCCTTAATTTTAGATCCTCTACCCAAATAACTATCAATAACCTTCTCATCTTGCTTTGCTTCTTCAGCAGTTCCTTCAAATAAAACTGAACCTTCTGCCATAACAATAACGGGGTCACACAATCTGCTTATAAATTCCATATCATGTTCAATCATACAGAATGTATACCCCTCTTCTTTATTTAACTTGATAATCGCAGTTCCAAGATCTTTAAGTAATGTTCTATTAACACCGGCCCCTACTTCATCAAGTAATACAAGTTTAGCATCCACCATCATAGTTCTTCCAAGTTCTAATAGTTTTTTCTGCCCACCTGATAAATTTCCAGCTAATTCATTAGATAAATGTGTAAGATTTAAAAAATCCACAACATCTTGAGCTTTTTGCTTAACTACAAGTTCTTCAGTTCTAACTAAACTTGGTTTTAATAATGCTGTCATCAACTTTTCACCTGATTGATTTGCCGGAACCATCATTAAATTTTCTAATACAGATAAATTGGTAAACTCATGAGCTATTTGAAAAGTTCTTAATATTCCTTTTGAAAATAATTCATATGAAGGAACATCTGTTACGTCTTCATCATAAAATAAAACTTTGCCACTTGATGCTTTTAAGTTTCCTGCAATTAAATTAAATAAGGTAGTTTTGCCGGATCCATTAGGTCCTATAATTCCTGTAATCGATCCTTCTTTAATTTTTAAAGAACAGTCTGAAACAGCAGCCAATCCCCCAAAATACTTAGATAGGTTTTGAATTTGTAAAATATTCTGTTCTTGGTTCATGGAATTTTATTTATTTAGTCTTTTATGTATATTGTTAAGCGTCTTTTCTAAAGATTTATAAAAGCCAGCTTTTGTTAACTCCATAACACCTTGTTCATTTAATCCTTTGGGAGTTTGAGATTCTTTTACTAAATATTTTAAATCTTTTTTAGAATTTACAACTGCATCCTCAGATAACGCTAAAAATAAAGATGTTATATATTTTTGCGCATCATTTCGTTTAACTCCTCTTTTAACCAACCAGTCAGTCATCACTCTTAGCAGTTCATAAAATGGAGCCATCATTCCAGAAGTTGCCCAAAAGTTAATTGATGATTTTTCATTTTTAATTTCAACTGTTGTGCCAATTTTATTAAAGAAATCTTTTACTTTTTTATTAGGTGGACAGATTGGTACTGGACCTTTTTTTAAAGATATTGGCGGTAATGGTATTGCTCTTATAATTTTTGCTTTAACTTTAATTGCTTTTTTAAGTTGAGCTAAGGTAATTGTTGATATGAAACTTATTATAGTTTGATTTGATCTAAACTTTAAATCTTTAATAATCTTTTCACCAACAGTCGGTGTTACAGATAGAAAGATCCACTCACATGTGTTAACTATTTCTTGGTTATCTTTACTAATGGTTATTTTCTTAAACTTTTTTTTAAGGCTACTAGAAATAGATTTATTTCTATGTGATATAAC
>CAJQSY010000033.1:0-35238 GCA_905616605.1 uncultured Candidatus Pelagibacter sp. | reverse complement strand
ACGTAAGGCAGATGTTTGTTAGGTTTTCTATTTAAAATCTCATCTAACAACCTGGAACATTGAGTTAATTTTTTAATATTGTCTGGTTTAATCTTTAATTGAAATTTAGAAGCAAAATCTTCTTTTAAAAAAAAAGTAGGAATTAATGACATCAAATCAGCATTACCACATCTTTCACCTAAACCATTGATCGTTCCTTGCACTTGTCTAACCCCAGCCCAAACTGCAGCTAAAGAATTGGCAACTGCATTACCTGTATCGTTATGTGCGTGTATGCCTAAATTTTTTCCAGGTATAGTTTTAGAAACTTCTGTAACAATTTTTGTAACTTCATGAGGTAAGGTTCCTCCATTAGTATCACATAAAACAATCCATCTTGCTCCTTCATCGAATGCTGCTTTAAGACATGATAAAGCATAATTTGGATTGGCCTTGTACCCATCAAAGAAATGTTCTGCATCAAACATGAATTCTTTATTCTCTTTAACAAAATGTTTTGCTGTCTCTTTGATATTTTCTAGGTTTTCTTCATTAGAAATACCAAGAGCAATATCAACATGAAAATCCCAAGATTTACCCACAATACAAACTGCTGGTGTGTTTGAATTTAAAAGTGCTGATAATCCTGGGTCATTACCTGCACTACGGCCAGTTTTTTTAGTCATACCAAAAGAAGTTAGTTTAGCATTATTGAATGAATGTTTTTTTTGAAAAAATTCAGTATCTGTAGGGTTTGCTCCTGGCCACCCACCCTCAATATAGTCAACACCTAAATTATCTAAAGCTAGAGCAACCTTCATTTTATCATCTACAGAAAAGTCTACACCTTGTGTTTGTGCACCATCTCTTAGCGTTGTATCAAATATAAAAAGTTGTTCTTTGCTCATTTTATCTTCCAAATTGTTTTACCATCTTTGTCTTCTATTAAAACCCCTTTATCTAAAAGCTTATCTCTAATGATATCGGCCTCTTTATAATTCTTGTCTTCTCTTGCTTTATTTCGAAGTTCAATCATTTCTGAAATATCATCTTCATTAATGGATGATTTTTTCTTTTTAAATTCAATCCATTCTTTTTTCGTTTTATTTAAAATACCAATAAAATTACAAGCTACTACAAATAAGCTTTTCTCCTCATTATTTCCCTTTAAAGCTTTGTCATAGAGTTGGTGAAGATTTGCAATGTAACCTGGTGTATTCAAATCGTCGTATAAAGGAGATAAAATATCCTCATTTAAAACTATTTTGTCATTTGAGGATAAATAAACTTCATACCATTTATCAATAGTGTTATTACTATCCTCTAATAGTTTTTCATTCCAGTCTAAAGGTTGTTTGTAATGAGCACTCATAAGAGCTAGCTTTAAAACTTGTCCATCAACGTTTTCTTTAAAATCTTTAATCTTTAATATATTGCCAGTTGATTTAGCCATTTTTTCATTGGACATAGTGATAAATGCGTTATGGATCCAATAATTAGCAAACACTTTAGTATCATTAGCACATCTTGATTGTGCAATTTCATTTTCATGATGAGGAAAAATCAAATCAATTCCTCCGCCGTGTATATCAAATACATCTCCCAAATATTTCTTAGACATCGCAGAACATTCTAAATGCCAACCAGGTCTTCCTTTACTCCAAGGAGAATCCCAAGAAGGTTCATCGTCTTTAGAGGGCTTCCATAAAACAAAATCTTCTGATTTTTTTTTATTTTCTGAAACCTCAACTCTAGATCCTGCAATTAAATCTTCTAATTTTTTATTTGATAACTTTCCATAATCCTCAAATTTACTTACTTCAAAATAAACATGATTATTTACCTCATAAGCAAAATCTTTTGCTATTAAGGATGATATCATTTCAATCATTAGATTAATATGGTCTGTAGCTTTTGGTTGTTGTGTTGGATTATCTAAATTTAAATAATTACAATCATCATTAAAATCTTTAATAACATTGTTTGTTAATTCAGATATTGAAATATTTTTCTCTTTCGCTGATTTAATTATCTTATCATCAACATCAGTAATATTTCTTATATAATTTATTTTGTCATTCCCATATTTTGATTTTAAAACTTTGTACAAAATATCAAAAATTACAAGAGGTCTCGCGTTACCAATGTGTGGGTTGTCATAAACTGTGGGACCACAAACATACATGCCTATGTTTTCACTATCTAATGGAACAAATTTTTCTTTTTTGTTGCTTAGGTTGTTTGTTAAATAAATATCCTTATTCATTACCTTAGAATTATACTTTAATTATAGATTTGTGAATCTTTAAGATTAGTTGGGAATCTTGCAAACTGGAATTGGTTCCATTTTATGCAAGTTCATCTTTCTTATTTTTTCGTATTTTTCACGATTTATTGAATTAATATTGTTCATAGCCTCTTCTAATTCCTCATATTTTAGACCTAACTGACCTTCATCAGTTCTACCATCATCCCATAATCCATCTGTTGGAGCAGCCTCAATTATTTCTTGAAGAATATTGATGGACTTACCTATTTCCCATACTTCTGATTTGTTGCAATCTGCAATTGGGGACATATCAACTCCACCATCTCCATACTTTGTATAAAACCCTACTCCAAAATCTTCAACTTTATTACCAGTACCAACTACAATACCTTTGTTTGCAGCAGCTACTTGATAAAGAGTACTCATTCTAATTCTTGCTCTAGAATTTGCCATTCCAAGTTCACTATCAAAATTCGATAATGTATTCTCAAATGTTTCAAATAATTTATCTAAATTTAGTGTGTGAGCCTCAACATTATCAAAGTTTTTAACAAGCCATTCTTGATGCTTTAAGCTTAAATCGTGTTGTGAAGATTTTTGTTTAATAGGCATTGATAAAACAATAGTTTTTATACCTGTCATTGCGCTCAATGTACTTGATACAGAAGAATCTATTCCTCCAGAAATTCCAATGATTAAAGATTGAGCCTTGCTTGGCATCTTTTCCACATAATCCTTGATCCAATTGCTTATGAATTGTGCTTTTTCTAATGGTTTCATTATCTAAAATTTAAACAAAATTGTATTTAATACAATGCTTTAAGATGCCGCTTTAATATTTTTTTTAGAATATACTGCATTTTTTTTAATCTCATCAGAAATTAAAAAAGCTAATTCCAATGCTTGATTTGCATTAAGTCTTGGATCGCAATGCGTATGATATCGGCTAGATAAGTCTTGGTCAGATATTTTCTGAGCACCACCGGTACATTCTGTAACATTTTGACCTGTCATTTCAATATGCAGTCCACCCGCATAACTTCCTTCACTTTGGTGACATTCAAAAACATTTTTTACCTCTTTAACAACACTATTAAATGGTCTTGTTTTATATCCAGTTGTAGCTTTAATTGTATTTCCATGGCAAGGGTCGCACGACCATATCACATTCAAACCTTCTTTTTTAATTGCTCTAATTAATTTTGGTAAAAATTTAGAAACATTTTCATGACCAAATCTAGAAATTAAAGTTATTTTACCTTTTTCATTTGTTGGATTAATTTTGTTACATAAATTTATTAGGTCTTCAGCTTTTAAGGTTGGTCCACATTTAATTCCAATTGGATTTTCAATTCCCCTGCAAAACTCAACATGTCCACCATCTAGTTGTCTAGTTCTATCACCTATCCAAACAAAGTGAGCTGAGGTATCGTGATATTCACCTGTTGTTGAATCTATTCTTGTCATGGCCTGCTCAAAAGGAAGTAGTAAAGCCTCATGTGAAGTCCAAAAATTTACAGTTTTTAATCTTCTGTTAAAATCTGAATTAATTCCACAGGCATCCATAAAAGCTAGCGCATCTGCTATTCTATCCTCTAGATCTTTAAATTTTTTAGCAGCAGGAGTATTTTTAATAAAACTTAAATTCCAAGTATGTACTTTTTTAAGATCAGCAAAACCTCCATGAGAGAATGCTCTTATAAGATTAAGTGTAGATGCAGACTGAGAATAAGCCTTGAAAAGTCTTTTAGGGTCTGGAATTCTTGACTTTTCGTTAAATTCCATTCCATTAATATTATCTCCTAGGTAACTAGGTAGTTCAACACCATCAATATTTTCAAGAGGAGAACTTCTTGGTTTCGAAAACTGTCCAGCAATTCTTCCAAGTTTAATAACTGGCAATGATGCAGAATAAGTAAGCACTAGTGACATTTGAAGTATTAGTTTAAATGTATCTCTAATATTATCAGGATGAAATTCTGCAAAACTTTCTGCACAATCTCCACCTTGTAATAGAAAAGCTTTTCCATCAACAACGTCAGCAAGTTGTTCTTTTAAATGTCTTGTCTCACCAGCAAAAACTAATGGGGGAAAATTTTTTATTTTACTTAAAACACCATCTAAATCTTTTTGATCCGGATATTCTGGAATGTGTTTTACAGGATAGTTTCTCCAACTATTTATTTTCCAATTTTTCATATTCAACCTATGGGTGTTGTATCAGAGTTTAGCTACTATTCAACTATTACTGATTCAATTTACATTACCCCACGCTTTAAAAAACTATCAATTAATCTATAATCCTATTATGAAAAAGCTGTTTCTACTCTTTTTTTTTTTATTATTTACTCTGAGTGCAAATGCTAAAGAGGATGCTGATCAAAACGTCAATGAGCTTTCATTGGGTATTACAGTTTATTCAAGTGGCTCTTTTGGAGAGGCAAGTGGCTTGCATACTGCGATATATGGTAATCTCGGCAAAAATGTCAAAAAAGTAAAACTGACTAATGATGATTTAAAAAAAGAACATGCGGTTAGCTTGGACTATTATAGAAAAGTTACAGATAATATATATCTAAACGCTGGTATTACACATAGCCAAATGAAAATTACACCGATAAGTGCGACTTTTGTGGTTGGAGGCTATGTTGTTGATCCCTCGCCTCCAACAACAATGAAAGGAATTACTCTTAACTTGGGCCCAAGTTATAGGTTCAATTCTTCGTTCAACTTAACTCCCTATGTTGGATTTAATGTATCCTATTTTGATGGAAAGATGACAGACACAAATTATCCTCAATTCATATTTAATGGAGTAACTTATGGAAATCCAAATCATACGGGAACATATGGTGTAGGTGGCCCAGAAACAGATATTAAGTGCTGGGGTTTAAATCCTAATATTGGAGTATTTTATAATTCAGGATTCTTTAAGGGTTTTGGAGTTTCTGCAAAGTCACAAAATCTAGATTGTGATGGTGATAGTTTCCGAAGTTTCAGATGGGGTTACAAAGTGAAAAATCTAAAAAACACACTTTATCAAATTGACTATCGGAGATCTTTCTAAAATAATCCCACAAGTTCACTCAACAGTAACTGATTTTGCTAAATTTCGAGGCTTATCGATGTCATAACCTTTTTTAAGAGCTGAATAATAAGCTAATTTTTGTAATGGAACGGTTAATAAAAAAGGTAACAAATCATCATTCGCACTTTCAACTAAAATTGTTTCCCAAATATTTTCTGAAAAAACTTCATCTTTGCTCTTATTCGTGATCAACAAAACTTTAGCACCTCTTGCTATTACTTCCTGCATATTGGAAATTGTTTTTTTATAATAATTATCTCTTGGAGCTAAGACAACAACTGGCATTCCATCTTCAATTAAAGCTAAAGGACCATGTTTCATCTCACCAGCAGGGTACCCTTCTGCATGAACGTAAGCTAATTCCTTTAACTTAAGTGCTCCTTCTAATGCGATTGGATAAGAAAAACCTCTCCCTAAAAACATCGAACCTTTTGCATCAGTAAATGAACTAGAAACTGTTTGGATTTTACTTTCTGTTAGTAATGTTTGTTCAACTAACTTAGGTAGTGCTTTTAAGTCTTTAATTTTTTTTAGATATAAATCTTTATCTAGATCCTTTCTTAAAATTCCTAACTTTAATACCAAAATATATAAAACTAACATTTGACCCATAAAAGCTTTTGTAGAGGCTACACCAATTTCTGGTCCACAATGAATTGGTAAAACAAAGTTGGAATCTCTTGCAATAGAACTTTCTATTACATTAACCACACTGCAAGTTTTCATGTTATTTTTGTTGCATAAATCTAGAGCTGCATAAGTGTCTGCTGTTTCGCCAGACTGAGAAACAAAAATGTATAAATTATCATTTTTAAATCTATTTTTTCGATATCTGAACTCAGAGGCAATATCAATTGTTACATCAAGTGTAGTATTTTCTTCAAACCAATACTTTGCCATTAAACAAGAGTGATAAGCTGTTCCACAACCAATTAAAGTAACAGAAGAAATTTCCTTTATATCCCAGGGAAAATTATAGATATTGATGTCGTTGTTAATTGTGTCAACATACTCGTTAATGCAGTTCTTTAGCGTTGTTGGCTGCTCTTCAATTTCTTTAGCCATAAAATGTTTAAAGTCACCTTTGTCATAATCTTGTTCTTTAGAAGATAACTCTAAAACTTTTTTATTAACCTTTAAGCCTTCCTCATCAAAAAACTCAACTTGGTCTTTTTTTATGATGCAAAATTCTCCATCGTTTAAATATGAGATTTTATTAGTCATAGATTTTAAAGCGTAAGAGTCTGAACCTAAATAATTTTCGTTAGGACCATAACCAACCGCAAGAGGTGATCCTCTTCTTGCACCCACTATAAGGTCCGGCTGGTCTTTAAAAATTATACCTAAAGCAAAACTTCCATGAAGTTGCTTGAGAGTTTTGATAATTGAATCTTTTAAGTTAAGTTCTTTTAAATATTCTGTTATTAAATGAACAATTACCTCTGTATCTGTCTGAGATTTGAATATGTGGCCTTTGTTAATTAAATACTTTTTTAAAATAGTAGAATTTTCAATAATCCCATTATGAACTACAGAAACACTTTCGGATGAATGGGGATGTGCATTAATAGTATTTGGAACTCCATGCGTTGCCCATCTAACATGTCCAATTCCAATTAAACCTGACATATTCTTAACTGCAAGATTTTTTTCTAAAATATCAACTCTACCTTCTGATTTTGCTTCATTTAATATGCCATCTGATAAAGTTGCGATACCCGAAGAGTCATACCCTCTATATTCCAATTTTCTTAGAGAGTTGATAATTGCAGTTGATACTGCTTTATTGCTGGCTATCCCTATAATTCCACACATATTATTTTATTTTTCTTTTATAATTTTTAACTTCTGTTTGAAAGCTTCTAGTTAAAGCTAATGAATTTTTTTTAACTTTTTTTGTAATTACTGAGCCGGCTCCTACAATACTGTTTGTTTCAAGAGTGACTGGTGCAACTAATGATGAATTAGACCCTATAAATACATTGTCTTTAATTTTTGTTTTACTCTTTTTAACACCATCATAATTACAGGTAATTGTGCCAGCTCCAACATTAACACCTTTTCCTATTTCACTATCACCGATATAAGATAAATGATTAATTTTTGATTTTTTTCCAATTGTACTTTTTTTAATTTCAACAAAGTTTCCAATTTTTGATCCTTCTTCAAGAATGGTACCTGGCCTTAATCTTGCATAGGGGCCAACTTCAACTTTATTTTTTATTTTACAATCTTCTAGATGGGAAAATGAATTTACAATTACATTATCTCCAATTTCAACTTTTGACCCAATGACGACGTATGGATTAATAACAACATTTTTTCCAATCTTTGTATCCTTTGAAAAAAAAATAGTTTCTGGTCCAATCATTTTTACACCAGACCTGATAAAAAATTTACGAAGTTTTTCTTGTTCAATATTTGGATTTATTTGTTTCATCTGGAATATTTTTATATTAAGTGTATAGATAGCTTAATTCACAATTTATTTCTTAAAAATACTTTATTAATGACTCAAAAATACACAATTTTATTCGATCTTGATGGAACACTTGTTGATACAGCACCTGACTTAATGGGAGCTCACAACCATGTAATGAAAAAATACGGTTTTCCAACTAAATCAACAGAAGAAATCAGAAACTTAGTAGGTCAAGGTGCTGGTGCATTAATTGGCAGATCTATTTGGGGTCAAGCAAAAAAAGAATATCAAAGTGTGACGGACCAAGAAATTAAAGATAAAATGTCTAAAGACTTTGTTGAATATTATGGGAGAAACATCATCAATCAAAGTACCCTCATAAATGGAGTTAAAGAATTTTTAAAATGGTGTAAAGAAAAAAATATTTCTATGGCTGTTTGTACTAACAAGCAGGAACTCTTAGCAATTGACCTTTTAAAGAAGATAGGTATTTATAATTACTTTGAATATGTTGCTGGATCAGATACTTTTGATTATTGTAAGCCAGATCCAAGACACATAACAAATATAATTGAAATCTTAGGTGGAGATATTAAAAAATCTTTAATGATTGGAGATAGTGAAACTGATGCAAACGCTGCCAAAGCAGCTTCTGTTCCTGTAATTTTACTAGAAAATGGATATACAGAAAAAAATTCTAATGAAATTTACCATAATCATTTAATAAAAGACTTTATTGGTGTTGAAAAAATAGTTTCAACTTACTTAAAAGATTGATTTAATTTTTTTTCTTACTATTAATAGGGCTGCATAATTAAGGAGACCTATGATTTCACATAAAGTTAAAGTTTACCCATCAAAAATTCACTTACCTAAAAAAAATCAATTAGCTTGGAAAATTGCTGAAATAGCTTCTGACAATGCAAAATTAGATAAGGCAGCTATTGAAATGGTTATTAATAGAATAATTGATAATGCTTCAGTTGCTATTGCTTCTTTAAATAGAAAAGCTGTTATCTCTTCAAGAGAAATGGCCCTAAAACATCCTAGAAGAAATGGTGCAAATTTATTTGGTATTGATTCAAAGTTAAAATTTGATTGTGAATGGGCTACTTGGTCAAATGGAACAGCTGTTAGAGAGTTAGATTTTCATGATACTTTTTTAGCGGAAGACTACAGTCATCCAGGAGATAACATTCCCCCAATTTTAAGTGTTGCTCAACAAACTAAAAAAAGTGGATTAGATTTATTAAGAGGGATAATTACAGGTTACGAGATTCAAGTTAATTTGGTTAAAGGAATTTGTTTGCATAAACATAAAATTGATCACATTGCACACTTAGGACCAAGTGTTGCAGCAGGTTTAGGAACGATGTTAAAACTGAATACTGAAACAATTTACCAAGCAGTTCAGCAGGCATTACATACAACAGTTTCTACGAGACAATCTAGAAAAGGTGAAATCTCTAGTTGGAAAGCATACGCCCCTGCTCATGCTGGTAAGCTTGCAATCGAAGCTGTCGATAGAGCAATGCGTGGTGAAGGTGCTCCAAGCCCAATTTACGAGGGAGAAGATAGTGTTATAGCTAGAATATTGGATGGTAAGAAAGCTTTATATAGTGTGCCTCTACCTAAGAAAAAAGAATCTAAGAAAGCGATACTGGAGACTTATACAAAAGAATACTCTGCAGAATACCAGTCTCAAGCACTGATAGATATTGCTAAAAAACTTAATAAAAAAATTCCAAATTTAAATCAAATCAAAAAAATTGATATTTACACAAGTCATCACACTCATTACGTAATTGGAACTGGTGCAAACGATCCTCAAAAAATGGACCCAAATGCAAGTAGAGAAACGCTAGATCACTCTATTATGTATATTTTTGCAGTAGCGCTTGAAGATGCTGATTGGCACCATGTTAAGTCATATACAAAACAAAGAGCTAATAGAAAAAGTACTATAAAAATTTGGAAATCTATTACGACTTTTGAAGATAAAAAATGGACTAAAAAATATCATGACCCTAATCCAAAAAATAAATCATTTGGTGCAAAAGTTGTAGTTACTTTAAATAATCGTAATAAAATTATTGAACAACTAGATAGAGCTGATGCTCATCCATATGGAGCACGTCCATTTAAAAGGCAGAATTATATAAATAAGTTCTTAACGTTAACGGATGGTATTTTGGATAAAAAAGAAAGTGCCCGTTTCTTGAAAGTTGTTCAAAATCTTAAAAATTTGAAAGCTGGAGAATTAAATAAACTAAACATTCAGGTTAAAAGAAGTCAGATAAAGAAAAATACAAAACAAGGAATTTTTTAGTGCATTTTGTCGATAAAGAACCCAGCCAAAAAAGAGCTGACTTTGTCAGTAAATTAAAAACAAATAAAATTTTAAGAGTTCCAGGTGCTTATAATCCTTTAACTGCAAAACTAATTGAAGAAATTGGCTATGATGCTGTTTATGTATCAGGTGGAGTTATGGCTAATGATTTAGGTTTTCCAGATATAGGTTTAACTACCCTTCAAGATGTTAGCACTAGATCTTATTTGATATCAAGAGTTACAAGTTTGCCTACAATAGTTGATATAGATACAGGTTTTAAATCTTGTGAAGAGACTATTAAAACTTTTGAAGAGTTTGGAGTGTCAGCTGTACACTTGGAAGATCAAGTAGAGCGTAAAAGATGTGGGCACTTAGATAATAAAGAATTAATCACAACTGAAGCAATGGTTAAGAAAATTAAAGAATGCGTCTCCGCTAAACAAGATGAGAATTTTAAAATCATAGCAAGATCTGATGCTAAAGGAGTTGAGGGAATAGATAAAATGATTGATAGATGTAAGGCATATATTGATGCTGGAGCTGAAATTATCTTCCCAGAAGCGTTGCATGATGAAAAAGATTTTGAAAAAGTTAGAAAAGAACTGTCGTGTTATTTGTTAGCTAATATGACTGAATTTGGAAAATCTAAGTTATTCAATTACAAAGAATTAGAAAATTTTGGATATAATATTGTAATTTATCCAGTAACCACACAAAGATTAGCCATGAAAAATGTAGAAGATGGCCTTAGAGATATCTTTGTTGATGGACACCAGAACAATATTATTGATAAAATGCAAACTAGAAAAAGACTTTACGAATTAGTTGAGTATGAGAAGTATAATTCGTTAGATGAAAAAATTTATAACTTTAGTACGGAAGGACATGAATAATGAGTGATGATATTAAAAAAGGTTTATTAGGAATAATAGTTGATGAGACTGAAATTTCAAAAGTTATGCCTGAAATTAATTCTCTAACTTATAGAGGTTATGCAGCTCAAGATTTATGTGCAAGATGTGATTTTGAAGAGGTTGCATACTTAATTTTAAATAAAGAATTACCCAATAAAAAAAAGCTAAAAGAATTCAAGAAAGAGTTATCTAAAGAAATAACTTTATCGAAAAATTTAATTAGTATTTTAAAAAAAATACCTAAAAATTCTCATCCTATGGATGTTGCAAGAACTGCTGTTAGCGTTATGGGTCTTGAAGACAAAGAAACTAAAGACAACTCACCAAAAGCAAATTTAAGAAAAGCAATTAGAATTTTTGCAAAAACCCCTACTGCATTAGCTGCTTTTTACAGACTAAGAAAAGGGAAAAAAATTATAGCCCCAAAGAAAAAATTTACTTTTTCTGAAAACTTTTTCCATATGTGTTTTGGAAGGGTTCCTAATAAAGAAATTGTTAAAGCTTTTGATGTTTCATTGATATTATATGCCGAACATAGTTTCAACGTATCAACTTTTACAGCCCGAACTATTACAAGTAGTTTATCTGATATTCACGGAGCAATAACAGGTGCTATTGCAAGTCTAAAAGGGCCTCTTCATGGTGGTGCTAATGAAGAAGTAATGCACATGATGAAAAAAATTAAAAAACCTGAGAATGCACTAAAGTGGATTACTAAAGCTTTGAAAAATAAAGATGTAGTAATGGGATTTGGTCATAGAGTTTATAAAAGTGGAGACTCAAGAGTTCCTACTATGAGAGAATATTTTAAAAGAGTGGCAATTATTAAAAAAGACAAAGTATTTGAAAAAATATACGACATTGTTGAAAAAGTGATGATTAAAGAAAAAAATATTTATCCGAATGTAGATTACCCTACTGGACCTACTTACCATTTAATGGGTTTTGATACGGATTTCTTTACACCTATATTTGTAATTTCAAGAATTACAGGTTGGTCAGCACATATTATGGAACAACATGCTGCTAATAAATTAATTAGACCTCTTGCTAGTTATAAGGGTAGTAAGCATAGAAAAGTTTTAGAATTAAATTTCAGATAAACTTAATTTTTTATAATATCTTTTATTTTTAATCTTTGAATTTTCCCAGAAGAGCCTTTTGGCAATTCTTTGAAAAAATGAATCTTATCTGGAGATTTATATTTACCAAGTGAACCAATGCAGTGCTGTAATAACTCTTCTTCTGAAACTGTTTCTTTATCTTTAAGCACCACGCCAGCTTCAATTTTTTCTCCATAATGACTGCACTCAACTGAAAATGCTGCTGCTTCTAATATTTTTGGATGTTGATATAAAACGTCATCAATTTCACGAGGTGAAATATTTTCCCCACCTTTAATTATAAGTTCTTTTATTCTGCCACGTACAAAAACAAAATCTTCGTCATCCATTAATCCTAGATCTCCAGTTAAAAACCATCCCCTATAAAAACTTTTTTTGGTCTCTATAGGATTTTTATAATACTCTTTCATAACATTTTTTCCCTTAACACAAATTTGCCCAATATTATTTCTTTTAGCTTCATTAAAATCATTATCAAGAATGGTGACATCGTTACCATAAGGAATTCCTGGAGATCCATATTTAATTTTTTTAGGTGGTAATGGGTTTGCTAAAATTGGAGCACAAGATTCTGTTAATCCCATTGTTTCTATCATTTGAATATTAAACTTTTCTTCAAAATTTCGATGTGTTTCTGGTGCAAGTGCTGCAGAAGCACTTCTTCCAAATCTAATTGAAGATGTGTCTAAGGAGTCAAATTCTTCTTTGGAGTATTTATTAATAAGCGCAGAAATTATTGTTGGTACAACGCTAAACCATGTACATTTAAATTGATTAATATACCTCCAAAAATTAGATGCTGAAAATTTTTCACATAAGACTAAAGAACTTTGACTGACAAGTGGTCCCATCACTGTTACTATCAATCCATTGATATGGTAAAGTGGCAATACACATAAAGCTTTATCAGTAGAAGTTAATTCATGAGAAATCATAACATTTTTACCTCCATGTAAAAGATTCTCATGACTTAACATGACCCCTTTTGGTTTGCCCGTTGTACCAGAGGTATACATAAGTAATGCATTTTCTTCTTTATTTATCTCACTATCTAAAACATCAAAATTGTTATCAATCTCTTCTAAAAAATTATTTTTGTCAATTTCAACTAATTCAATTTTAGTTGAAACTTTTTTTATAATTTTTTCAGCTAATTCAATATTATTTTTAGTAGAGAAAATTATTTTTGATTCAGAATGTTCTATAATATATGCAAGCTGTTCTTCGCCAGCTACCAAATTAAGTGGAACTTGTACCATACCAGAATACATGATTCCAAGCATTAACTGAATGCTGCTAAGAGAGTTCTCCGTAAGTGTGCAGATAATAGATTTTTTTTTTAGTTTCTTTTTATTAACTAGATAGTAATTAATTCTATCTAAATTATGCTTAAGTTTATCGTTTGATATATTTTGATTTGTATGAGGACAGCTTATAAAATTAGCCTTGGCTTTTTCTTTAGCATTAATTTCAATATAATCTCTTACTGTACTGAGTAAATTCTCTTCCATTATTCAAGATTTTTAACTTCTTCAGGGCTATATTTTTTACAATAATCTTCAAAATAATCTTTTAACTCTGCTTCAGAACCTTTTATTGTAGTTGAAATTTTTGTTGTATTAATAAAATGTTTATAATTAAGATTATTATCAATACTATTTTTTTGCCAAGTACCACAGCCCATTGATAAAGAAAATGGAAGACCATTTGTAAAGCTACCTCCTGTAGCAAAAGTATGTGCTTGGTTAACAATCACTCTACAAACTGGCAGTTCTAAACCTATTTCCATTACTCTTTTTTGTGTTTTACTATGAATACCAATCGAATGTCCAATACCTTGATAGTTTAAAATTTTTTGTGCAATTTCTTTTGCATGCTCAAAATTTTTTGCTTTATACAAAGTCAATACTGGAGAAAGTTTTTCACCAGAAAATAGATGCTCTGATCCCACACCATCTTCTTCAACCATCAACATTTTTATATCACTATCTACACTAAGGTTAATCTTTTCAGCAATAAATTTTGCAGGTTTTGCTATAACTTCTCTATTTAATTTTCCCTCAATCCATAAGGTTTTTTCCAATAATTTTTTCTTTTCATTGTTTAGTAATGTTGCACCTTCTTTTTTTAAACAGTCAATTAAATCATTGTAAATTTCTTCAATAATGATCAGGCTATTTTCTGAAGAACAGCTTGTGGCATTATCAAATATTTTTGACATTTTAATTTTTTTTGCAGCATCTTCCAAATCTGCAGTTTCATCTACTATTACGGTAACATTACCTTGACCTACACCAATTGCAGGTGTGCCACTTTTTGCTGCTTGTTTTACATTGTTTAATGACCCTGTAACAATTACAAGATCAACCTTTAACATTAACTGATTTGTTAGATCTTTAGTAACGGGCATGTCGAAAGTTTGAATTAAGTTTTTAGGAGCTTTAATTTTTTCTAGTTCAATATTAATAAATTCTAAAAGTTGTTTAAATACCTTGCTACCAGCAGGAGATGGAGAAACTATAATTGCGTTTCTTCCTTTTAATGCATTAATGACATTGTTTACTGGTGTTGCTGCAGGATTGGTTGATGGAGTAATTGCCCCTACTACACCAACAGGTTTTGCAATTTCTATTATACCTTTTTCTTTAAATTCATTAATTACACCGACAGTTTTTACTCCTTTTAAGTCTCTAAGAAGCCCCAATGTTTTTCTTCTATTCTTTAAAATTTTATCCTCAACATCTCCTAATCCAGTTGAGTTTACAGCTAGATTTGAAATTAATTCATTGGTAGATGGTTTGCATAAAGCCCAAGCAACAGCTGTTACAACTTCGTCTACTTGTTTTTGATTATACTTTTCAAAAATATTTTGTGCTTCTTTAGCTTTTCCAACTAACGATTCAACAATATCTGAAGGAGAATTTTTGTTCATTGTTTATAAAATTAAAAAGCTTCGCCCTTAATATTTAGGGCGAAACTAATTAAACGTTCTTAATAAGTATTAGGGCTTTAGTCCAGCAAGAAGTTTTGTTAAACTAACTTTTCTTGCTTTCCACATTTCTTGTACTTCAGCTCTATTCATTATTCTAACAGGTGAACCACCTTTTTTCATTTGTCCTAATGTTTTTTTATCATTGAACATTAAAGGAACTTTTGCTGCTAAAAATTCAATAATTTCAGGAGGTGTTCCCTTGGGCGCCATTATTCCTCTGAAATTAACACTTGAATTATCAACATCTAAGCCTTCTTCTTTTAATGTAGGTACATTTGGTAAAAATGTTTTTTCTCTTTGAAGGTCAGCGATAGCTAAAATTTTAATGTCATTCTGACTTCTAAAAGCATCAGACAAATTATTAAAACCAGCCATAACCTGTCCACCTTTAACCGCTGTAAGTGCTGGCACTCCACCAGTGTGAGGTACATATGTTAATTTGGCACCACTTGCTTTTTGAAATTGTAAAAAAGCTATATGATGACCAACAAACTTACCTGCACCTGAAAAAGTAACTTTTCCTGGGTTTGCTTTTGCAAATTTAACCATATCAGCAACAGAATTAAACGGACTATCTTTACCAACTATTAAAACTGCTGGATCAGCTCCCCAGTTTGCAATCGGTTCTAAGTTATCAATGTTGTATTTTGTATCATCGAAAACTATAGACTGTGAAACAAAGTGTGGGATATTGTATGCAGCTAAATCATAACCATCTTTTCTTGCTTTAGTAGCAAACCAATTCCAACCAACTTTTCCACCGGCTCCTGGTTTATTAACTATTACGATAGGCTGACCTAAATAATCTTTTTTAGGATGTGACGCCATCATTGTTACTAATCTTGCTTGAAAATCTGTGGCACCGCCTGGATTATAAGCTACTGTTACACTTATCGGTCTATCAGGGTAATCACCTGCTTGCGCAACTGATCCAAATGAAAGAAATGATAAGATAAAAGTGAAATATAAAAAAAGTTTTTTCATATTATTGATCTCCCTCTATTAAGTTATTAATTCAAAATTTAATCACAAATTTAATCTTATAACTAATTAATTTTACCTAAAAAAGTTGCGTAAAAAATAACATTATAAAAACAAATACAATCGCAGGATGTAAGGTAATTTTTAAAAAAGAAAAAATCGTGGAGCTTGAACTTTGAGAAGAATGGCAAAAAGAAAATATATAAATATCATAAAACACAGAGTTATTAAAAAATTATAAAAAATACTTTTTTTGTTTTTCTTTTCTGAATAAACATAACAGATGATTAAAAATATTAGTACCGCCAAAAAATAAAACCCTAAAAGTTCTCCAAATACCAAAAAAAGCAAGAGTGAGCCTAGATATATAGATAATTTTTTAATGTCGACTTCAGTAATTTTTTCATTTTTATTATAGAAATATAATACTAAAGATAAAAATGATAAAATAATCATTACTGTGCTTAATAGTTTGGGAAAAATATATGCCTCTGATGTGCCTCCACTAAATGAAGCATAAGCTAACAGTATTGATAAAATCAATACCAATACTACTGATGAAAGTTTATTGATCTTTATCATTTGTTTTTTTTTTAATTTCTGTGAACAGTCCGTATATAATTGATAATATACAAAGTGAAATTATCGTTAAATTTAAAGGACCCATTGTTAAGTAATCAAATATTCCATTTTGAGTATCAGCAATAATTTTTGCTTGACTAAAATTTGTTTCAGCAATTGGTCCTAGTATCAGCCCCAATACAATAGGTGCTGCAGTAAAACCAAATTTAGATAAAAAAAACATAGAAACTCCTAAAAAAAGCATAACCATAACGTCTGCAAAATTATGCTGCACACTATAAGTGCCAAAAATTGCAAGTATTGTAATTGCAGCCGCCATATAATTTACTGGGGTTTTTATTACGTACTTAGCCAAACCACTTATATAAAGCCCAAAAATTAACATCAAAAACTGAGCTACTAACAAAGAGTTGATAAACGTCCACGTAGTTTCAGCATAAATAGTAAAAAGATTTGGCCCTGGAAACATTCCATGAATTAACAATCCACCTAATAAAACTGCAGCTGTTGGACTTCCGGGTACACCTAAAGTTAACAGTGGAACTAATGATGGTCCAACCATAGCATTATTTGCAGATTCAGCTGCTATAATTCCATCTGGCTCACCTTTCCCAAAGTTTTCTTTATTTTTACTTACTTTTTTTATTTGATCATATGAAACTAAACCTGCGATCTGCCCTCCAGCACCTGGAATTAATCCAATAATAACACCTGTTATACTACCTATAGTTAAAGCTTTAAATCTCGAAAGATTATATTTCATAGATTGAAATAGACTTTTTTTTTCCATTTGGAACTGATCTGAAAGATCTTGTTTTTTTTCAAGCATTGAAAGTACTTGTGGTATTGCAAATAAACCAACCAACGCTGCAATTATATTTATGCCACCAGAAAATATTGGATTAAAAACAAATCTTTCCACACCTAAAACTGAATCATATCCAATTGTTGCTAACCATAAGCCTAATGCACCAGAGAAAAGACCTTTAATAATTGAGTTAGAATCTAATGTTGCAATAACTGTGACTCCAAAAATTGCTATCCAAAACATATGTGATGGTCCAAACTTGAGTGCAACATTTGCTAATAATGGCGTAAAGAAGATTAAAACTAATATTCCAATAATACCACCTACAAACGAACTAATAAAACAATAATGAAGAGCTTCCTTGGATTTGCCTTTTTGTGCCATAGGATAACCATCCATAACGGTGGCTATGTTTGCTGGTGCCCCTGGTATTTTGAGTAAAATAGCGCTAATCGCACCACCTGCTACAGTGGCTGTATAAACAGCACCAAGCATTATCAGTCCTTGTTCAGGGCTCATCTTGAAAGTGAAGGGGATTAATAAAGCAACAGCCATTGTAGGACTTAAACCAGGAGCAGCTCCTAGTAGAAGGCCGCCAACAGTCCCTAAAATTAAAATTAAAATATTCCCAAACGTAAAAACATTTGAAAAATAGTTTAAAAATTCCATACTAAAACCATATCAACAAGACTATCCATAAGTCTATCAACTTTTTTTATTCTTATGATTGATTTTTTGTATAAAAGTAAGCTTTTATATCTTTAAAGCATCTAATTTAAAAATTTTTGCATAGTAATCTTTTTGAACTATGCACTCTTTTATTTGTTTCACTTAAAATAGTCACTTCTTTAAAAGTACCTTTAAAAAAATCTGGTCTAGTTGTATCAAAAATTATCTTACTTTCGTTGTGTGTGTTTTTTTTAAATACTCTAGATACAGATTAAAATCATAATGATAATCTAAAGAATAAAGTGAAATTATTGCATCAAACTTTTTGGATGGAAGTGTGTCATTATCAAAGTCATAAACATTAAACTTTTCCTTAGATAAACCATTTTAATTAAGAATTCTGTTTGTAAATTAAGATTATTATATGCTTCACTATTATTACTACTCCAACCATAAACAACTTTTTTTGAAACAAAATTTCTTTCTATAAAATCAAAAAAATTTACTTCATAATTATTGTTTAAAATAACCTCAAGTCCACCCATACCACCACCGATACTTAAAACATTTTTATCATTATGGTCTATGTGTTTTTCAAATATTCTAAATTTCTCTTTCATCCTATTGTGGTAGCTTTTACTAATAGTTTTACTGTTCAGAAAAAACTTAGTTATAAAGTTTGAAAAAAAGTGCCTATCAAATAATTTTCTAATCTTTTTCAAAAAATCACTACAAAGCTCAATCTGCTGTAAAACAATTAATCTTGCTTATTTTTTGTTTACATAGAACATTTTAAATATTAAAAATTAACAACCAATTCAAAATTATTTATTATAAAAAAGTGACTACTTCAAATGGATCTGGTCTTTTTCTCTCAATAGGCTCCTCTATCTTGTGACCTATATAAATAAAACCAGATATTCGATCTATTTCTTTTTTCCCACCTAAGTGAGTCAACATTTTATCATTATATGCATACCACTCAGTTAGCCATTGAACTGCATAATTCATAGATTGCGCACAAGCTAGCAGATTCATGCAAACAGCTCCAGATGATAGTTGCATTTCCCATTGAGGGATACTTGGGTGCTCCGATGGTGTTGAAAGAACAGCTATTACAGCGCCTGCTCTCTGTAGTCTTTTTGACTCTTTCTCTTGAAATTTTTTATCTGTATTTGGGTTAAGTCTAATAAATTCTGATAATATAATATCATTATCACAATTTATTAATGCATCACCCTGCAATATTACTAACTTCCAAGGACTTAGAGCTCCATGATCTGGAACTCTTAAACCTGCCTCTATAATCACATTTAGATCATTCTTATCAATTGGTTCTGATGACATTTTCCTAGCCATAACAGATCGTCTTTTAGAAAAAAAATTACTTATTTCACTCATAGTGTCTCTTACTTTCTGCACATATGGGTTTAAGATAAAATTAACTAAATGCTTCTGTCCATGAACCTTGAGTAGATGCTTTAGAATATTCGGTTGAACGTCCTTCAAAAAAGTTCATATGTTCAACACCATTCAGCATATCGTCAAGCCAAGTTAAAGGATTTTTATCAATGTCATAAATTGCCTCTAGACCAAGTTGCGTAAGTCTTCTGTTAGCAATAAATCTAATATAATCTTTAACTTCTTTTCCAGTTAGACCTTCCATAGGACCCATTTGGAAAGCTAGATCAATAAAAGCATCTTCATGCTCTATAATTGTTCTGCAAGCTTGATAAAGTTCTTTCTTAAATTCAGGTGTCCAGATTTCTGGGTTTTCATGAATAAACTCTTTAAACAATCTAATCATAGAATTACAATGAAGAGTTTCATCTCTTACTGACCAAGTAACAATCTGACCCATGCCTTTCATCTTATTGTGTCTTGGAAAGTTAAGTAAGATTGCAAAACTTGCGAACAATTGTAAGCCTTCAGTGAATGCACTGAATACAGCGACTGTTAATGCAATATCTTTTTTTGAACTCATGTCAAAATTTTGCATATAGTCGTATTTATCTTTCATCTCTTTGTATTTCATGAAAGCAGAATATTCTGATTCAGGCATTCCAATAGTATCAAGTAAATGAGAGTATGCAGCAATGTGAACTGTTTCCATTGAAGCGAAAGCAGTCATCATCATCAATACTTCTGTTGGTTTGAATACAGTTGTATAATGTCTTAAATAACAATTTTGCACTTCAACATCAGCTTGTGTAAAAAATCTAAAAATTTGAGTTAATAGATTTTTCTCTGACACGGTTAGACTTTTTTGCCAATCTCTAACATCGTCTCCTAATGGTACTTCCTCAGGTAACCAGTGAATTCTTTGTTGAGTTAACCAAGCATCATAACACCATGGATATCTAAAGGGTTTGTAAACTGGGTTTTCAACTAATAATCCCATTTTTTGTGGTTGAACAATTTCTTTTGTTTCAGGCTGAATGATTTCAGACTTCATTTTTTCTACTGACATGATAGGCACTCCTCATACTCTGGTTGTTCAGTTGTTTGTTTTTTTTTATAAACGTTAGCAGTAACATCAGTTTTTGTAGCATCACTAATATTTTCTGCACGTTGAATTGATTTAGACCTACAATAATAAAGGCTCTTTAAACCTTTTTTCCAAGCATCAAAATGAATTTTATGTAGTTCTCTTTTGTGGATATCTGCAGGTAAAAATAAGTTAACTGACTGAGCCTGAGAAATAAACGGAGTTCTATCTCCACTTAATTCAATTATCCATTTTTGGTCTAATTCAAAAGCAGTCTTAAATACGTCTTTTTCAATATCTGATAAGAAATCTAGGTGTGATACAGATCCTTGATTGTTTGTGATACCTGACCAAATATCATCTGTATTTTTTCCATATTTTTCTAAAACTTTGACTAAATATCTATTTCTAACATTAAAAGATCCTGATAAAGTTTTGTGTGTATAGCTATTCGCAGCAACAGGTTCTACTCCTGGAGAGGCACCACCACAAATTACAGATATAGAAGCTGTCGGTGCAATTGCAGTTTTGTTAGAAAATCTTTCATTAAATCCGTAATCTGCAGCATCAGGACAAGCACCTCTTTCATCAGCTAAATCTTTTGATGCTTGATCGACGCCTTCTTGAATATTCTTGAATATTTTTTTATTCCAAACTTTGCTCATTACAGACTCAAGTGGAATATTATTTTTTTGTAGATAGGAGTGGAAACCCATTACTCCAAGTCCAACACTTCTTTCTCTTTCTGCCGCATACGTTGCGTCAGAAAATTGTTCTGGTGCTTTATTAATGAAATCAGAAAGAACATTATCTAAAAATCTCATGACATCATTAAGCATATCTTTATCATCTTTCCACTCATCATATTTTTCTAAATTAAGCGATGATAAACAGCATACCGCTGTTCTGTCTCTTCCATCTTTATCTATTCCAGTTGGAAGCGTTATTTCACTGCATAGATTAGAAGTTTTAACTGTAAGACCAGCTAACTTGTGGTGTTGTGGAATTTGTCTATTAACTGTATCAATATAAATAATATAAGGTTCACCTGTTTCAATTCTAGCAGTCAGTAATCTAATCCATAAATTTCTAGCTGCCATTGTTGATTGAATAGATCCATCAGCTGGACTTTTTAATGCCCACTGTTCATCATTTTCAACAGCTCTCATAAATGCATCTGATAATAAAACTCCATGATGTAAATTTAATGCTTTTCTATTTGGGTCACCACCCGTTGGTCTTCTCATTTCAATAAACTCTTCAATTTCAGGATGATCAATTGGAAGGTAACAAGCAGCCGATCCTCTTCTTAATGAACCTTGACTAATTGCCATTGTTAAAGAATCCATTACTTTAATAAATGGAATTATTCCTGATGTCTTTCCAACTTTACCAATTTTTTCTCCAATAGATCTTAAATTACCCCAGTAACTTCCAATCCCACCACCTTTAGCAGCTAACCAAACGTTCTCACTCCATAAATCAAGTATTCCATTTAAGCTGTCTGATGCTTCATTTAAAAAACATGAAATTGGTAAACCTCTTTTAGTTCCACCATTTGATAAAACTGGAGTCGCTGGCATGAACCATAAATTACTAATGTAGTTATAAATTCTTTGTGCATGTAAATTGTCATCAGAGTATGCACTGGCAACACGGGCAAATAAATCTTGGTAAGATTCGTTTGGACCCAAATATCTATCTGTTAAAGTTGCTCTACCAAAGTCAGTTAATTTAGAATCTCTTGTTCTATCAATTTTAATAATGATGCCTTTTTCATTTTGAAAAAGTTCAGTGTCATTACTAAGTGAAAATAAATCAGGCCCTTTATTTTTTGAAAGCTCGCTATTATTGGGGGTATATTCGGAGACAGCTTTCTTGAGTGCCTGTGATAGTATTTTGTTCATATTTTAATATTTTATAAGTTTTTTTTTACAAAACAACTACATGTTGTATGCTGAAAGCATTGATATACCATATAAATAATTATTCAACAGAACGTTTATAGAACATGGAAAAAAAATATCAATAAAAAAATAAAATGAATGTAAGAAAGGTTAACAATGACAACAGATTTAAAAATAGATCCATATGGCTTTAGAGAGTATGACGCGAGATGGCTATATGAGAAGGATATAAACAGAATCGGAATAGAGAATCTAGGCAAAGGTTTAGGTACTCAAATTATAAAACATACAAAAAAAACGAATCCAAGAGTAATTGTTGGTAATGATTATAGATCTTACAGTGAAGAAATAAAATCGGCTCTTAAAAAAGGACTACTTTCAACTGGATGTAATATTGAAGACATAGGTTTATCTCTATCCCCTACTGTTTATTTTGCACAATTTAATTTAGATGCTGATGCTGTTGCAATGGTTACTGCAAGTCACAATGAAAATGGTTGGACTGGAGTTAAAATGGGTATCAAAAAAGGGTTAACCCATGCACCAGAAGAGATGAAAGAATTAAAAGAGATTACCTTAAATGAAAATTTCATAAAAGGTAAAGGTAGTGAAAAACAAATAGAAGGTTTTCAACAAATTTATAAGGATGATTTAATAAATAAAAATAAAATCAAAAAGAAAATTAAAGCAGTTGTTGCTTGTGGTAATGGTACGGCTGGAATATTTGCCCCTGAAATTTTAAGAGGTATTGGTTGCGAAGTAATAGAATTAGATTGTAATCTTGATTGGACCTTTCCAAAATATAATCCAAATCCAGAAGATTTAAAGATGTTACATGCAATAGCAAAAGCTGTAAAAGATAATAACGCTGATATTGGTTTTGGTTTTGATGGTGATGGTGATAGAGTTGGTGTAATTGATAATACAGGTGATGAAATATTTTCAGATAAAATTGGATTATTGATTGCAAGAAATTTATCCAAAACTCATAAAGGTTCTAAGTTTATCGTTGATGTAAAATCAACTGGATTGTACGCAACTGATAAAGTTTTAACTGAGAATGACTGTGAAACTATTTATTGGAAGACAGGTCACTCCCATATTAAAAGAAAAGTTAATACTGAAAAAGCTTTAGCTGGATTTGAGAAAAGTGGGCACTTTTTCTTTAATCAGCCTTTAGGTTTTGGATATGATGATGGAATTAATTCAGCAATTCATGTGTGTCACTTATTAGATAATGAAAATAAAACTATGCATGAAATTATAAAAGAACTTCCTAATACTTTTCAAACACCAACAATGGCACCTTTTTGTAAAGATGAAGAGAAATATCAAGTGGTTGAAGAATTGGTTAAACAAGTGAACGTTATTAAAGATAATAAAACTAAAATTGATGACCAGGAAATTAGTGAAGTCTTGACAGTTAATGGTATAAGATTTTCTTTTAAAGATGGCTCATGGGGATTAATTAGAGCCTCATCAAATAAGCCATCTCTTGTAATTGTAACTGAAAGCCCAACATCAAATGAAAGAAAAAAGAAGATCTTTGATTTCATTGATGACCTTTTACAAAAAACTGGCAAAGTTGGTGAGTATGATCAAAAAATATAAATATCCACTAATCTTTATCCTTCTTTTTACCTCTAAAGGTCATGCTCTAAGCCCTAAATATGAGAAGGAATTGTACATTGGTTGTTACACTGACTCTAAGCAATAACTTGGAGCAGATGATGCTAAAATATATTGCCAGTGACGAGTAGCTATTGTCTAGGAATATTTATTAGCAGTAGATAAGGCAATTTAATTTAAAAAATTATTACAAAAATATTATGTCATTGGCTAGAGGTCATTCATCATTAACGGAAAATTCAGCAGCACCAACTATTGATAGTTGCATCAACTGTGGAGACCACGAGGAAGCGCAAGCTACAATAACTATGGAATTTGGAGAGGGAAATTATAATACTGGGTCTATTTGTAGGAAGTGTTATATTCCGCATCGAGCACCAAGAGTTACAAAGTTTTAATTCCTTAAATTATCTTATTACCTTTTTTTAGTATTATCCATCCCCCACATAGGTTTAAGATTAGTGTGGTGGCATAATTTGTATCTCTCTTCTAAAGTTTTAACTGAACTTAATGAAATTCTATGATCTATATGCCAACCATAATATGTACAATTTTTCCAAGTAATTCCTGGTTTAAATTGTTTCTCTAAATATTTTTTTAAAAAATTCTGTTTTACATCTAACTATTATAGATGTTGGATTTGTTTTTCTTATATTTTTAGCCTTATAAAATTGGTCTAAAGTATCATCTAATTCATGAGTGACCCCCTCCCCACCACCTATAGCAACTATCTTCTTTATAGTTTTTCCCATTAAATTAAATTCTGAATAAACATTAAATTAATATATATTATTAGAAGAAAACTTTAATTTATTATGACTGATTTAATATCAAAACAATTGGCACCAACAGGTATTTTGCGGGTAGGAATTAATATGAGCAATTTTTTACTTGTAAGTGGAATAAATTCTTCAGGTTTCCCCAAGGGCGTTTCACCTGATTTAGGAAAAAAAATTGCAAAAGAATTAAATATCCCTCATAAATTTATTCAGTACAAAAGGCCTGGTGAACTTGCTGATGCTGTTAATAAAAATCAATGGGATATTGGAAATATTGCATTTGAACCAAAAAGAGCAGAGACAATAGATTTTACTAATTCATATGTAAATATTGACGCTAACTTTTTAGTTAGAAAAAAAGACAATTTTAAAACCAATGAAGATGTAAGAAAATCAAAAGTAAAAATTGCAGTATTAGAAAGAAGTGCATATGACTTGTGGTTAACAGATAATTTCAAAGATATTAAATTAGAAAGAGCAACCTCAATACAAAAATCACATATTTTATTTAATGAGGGTAAAGCTAATGTTCTAGCAGGATTAAAACCAAAACTAATTGAAGAATTAGCAATAAATAATCAACTTAAGATAATTGAAGATCCATTTACATTTATAAAACAATCAGTCGGTATTAAAAAAGGAAATTCTCAGATAATAAAATTTTTAAATGATTTTATTTTAAAGTTAATTAATGATGGATTTATAGAACAATTATTAAAAAAATATAACGTAGATAAAAAACTAAGTATTCCTAGATTATAATTTTTTTATATGATTATAGAAATTTTTCTCTACTGATTGGAATATGAGTGGAGCATTTATAAATTGGAATTGCACTGCCTTAAACAGACCTGAGTCTATGGTAGCGGGAAGTGGGATTGAACCACTGACCTCAGCGCTATGAGTGCTGTGCTCTAACCAACTGAGCTACCCCGCCACTTAATTATTGTTGATTTATAATAGATTTTTATTTTAGTGCAATCAAGTATTTGAAAGAGTTGTTTACTTTAAGAACGTAATCAAAGTTCCTAATAAAGAAAGTCCCACTATAGCAAGGCTATAAAAAATGATTTTTCGTTTTGTTTCATTTTTTTGATCTATTTTTACCCTGTTAAGTAGTTTGTTGATGTCAACAACTTGTCTTTCACCTATATTCTGCGCTTCAGATAATCTTTTTGTATTTAGATTTTGATCTATTGATTTTTCATTATGAAAATACACTTTTCTCATATCGTGATTTAATCACCAATTATTTAGCTCGACAACTAAAATTATAAAAATCTAGCTTTTTTATCTTTTAAGGGAGCAATCTCTACCAGTGCTGGGAATTTTTGCTTAGCAACCTCAATATATAGATCCATTTTTGAAAGTTTTTCATTTGAATGTGATGAACTTACATATCCAAAAGATAGGTTTTTATTATAATTAAAGGAATAATTCCCAGATGTCGTTCTTCCTATAATCTTATCTTCAAGATAAATTGGCTCTTCATGTAATAATAGAGGTGTGCCTGGCTTACTATCTTTAAGTGACAGCATAATAAATCTTCTATTCTGTTTTCTATCTTTTATTTTTAATAAGCTTTCTTTACCAATAAAGTCGATTTCTTTTTTATAACTAATTGCAAAATTTAACCCTGCCTCGTATTGATTTTCTTCTGGAGAAATATCATGACCCCAGTGTAAAAATCCGCTTTCCATTCTCATGGTATCCATAGCATGTGACCCACAATGAGATAAATCATACTTTTTTCCTTCTTCAATAATTAATTGATAAACTTCTTTGGCATCATTATTTTCTATATAAAGCTCAAATCCTAATTCACCCACATAAGATAATCTTTGAGCCCAAACTTTTTTTGAACCAAGTGTTACAAATTTTCCATATCCAAATTTAAATATTTCATTACTAAAATCATCATTTGAAATTTTTGAAATTAAATTTCTACTTTTTGGTCCAAAAATTCCTAAACAAACTAGATCATCAGTAATATCTTTAAATTCTAAATTAGATAATAAATGTTTTAAAATATGCGCTTTATCATGAGTTCTTGTTGCAGCAGAACTTATTATTCTAAAATGATTTTTATCAATACAAATAGCTGTTAAGTCTGTTTCAATTCCTCCAGCCTTATTCAGCATTTGTGTATAAGTTGATCTGCCTATTTCATTTTTAATGTTAGCTGAACAGATTCTTTGCAATTCTTTATGTGCTTGCTCTCCTTTTATTTCATATTTTGAAAAGGGAGATAATTCATACAAACCAACATTTGTAATTGTATTTTTTGTTTCAAATTCAACTGAAGGATACCAATTCTGATAATCAAAACTATATTTGTATTCTGCTTTTTCATTATTTTTTGCATACCACATAGGTCTTTCGTATTCACCCGATACACCAAAGCATGCTCCTTCTTTTTTTAATTCTTCATGATATGGTAATAGTCTTTGATTTCTTGAAGTGTTATGCTGTTTATAAGGCCAGTGCATTCCGTATAAATCACCAAGAGTTTCCGTTACTCTTTCCATAATAAATTTTTTAGATGAATGAAATTTTTGAAATCTTTTAATATCAAGTGAAAATAAATCTTCGTTCATGTATCCATTAATCATCCATTCAGCTGTAACTCTTCCTGCGCCCCCAGAACTTGCAATACCAATACTATTAAATCCACAACACGTAAAAAGATTGTTAACTTCTGGAGTTTCTCCTAAAAGATATTGGGTGTCTGGTGTAAAAGATTCAGGTCCTGAAAAAAATTTCCTAATTCCAGCAGTTTCTAACATGGGTAATCTTTGAAATGATTTTTCCAAATAAGGTTCAAAGTGATCAAAATCATCTGGAAATTCTCCAAATGAAAAGTCTTCTGGAACAACTCCTTTGTCTTTAAAGGCAGGTTTTGCATTAGGTTCAAATATTCCAACTAACATTTTCCCTGCATCTTCTTTTAAATAAAGACAAGAATTATAGTCCCTTAAAACTGGCAAGTTTTTAGGTAATTTATCTAATGGTTCTGTGATTATATAAAAGTGCTCATTTGGATATAACGGAATACTTACACCAATATCTTCTCCAATTTGCCTCGACCACATTCCAGTTGCAATTACAACATATTCACAATCAATTTTGCCAAATTTAGTTTGAACACCAACAATTTTTTTGTCTTTAACTAATATTTTTTCAACCGGAGTTTTCTCAAATATCTGAGCCCCTTCCATCTTTGCAGCTTTAGCTAATACATTGGTAACTCCTATAGGATCTGCCTGGCCATCTTCTGGCATATAAACTCCACCTAAAATGTCATCATTATTTATAACAGGATAGAGTTCTTTTATTCTTTCTTTGTTAACGCTCTCAACATTAACATCAAACAATTGTGCAGCTGTTGCTTGTCTTAATAATTCTTGTAATCTTTCAGGTGTGCTAGCAACTGTAATTGCGCCATTTTGTTTTAATCCAGTTGATAATCCAGTTTTTTTTTCTAATTCTTTATAAAGATTTAAAGAATATTTTCTAAGACGGGTAATTGTAGCCGATGCTCCTAATTGACCAACAAGACCTGCTGCATGCCAAGTAGTGCCAGAAGTTAACTGATCTCGTTCTAATAAAATTGTATCTTTCCAACCATACTTTGCAAGATGGTAGGCAACAGAACAGCCAGCAACTCCTCCTCCTATAACTACTACTTTTGCTGATTTTGGTAATGCGGCTGACATTTATAATTTAACAATATTAAAATTTTCAAATACAAACAACTAAATCTTAATGTTCACCTCTAAATTTTGAGTGACAAGACTTACAGCTACTCCACATATATTTTCCAAGAGTTGCTTTCATATCTTCCGATTCATCAATAACAGTCGTTAACTCAATCATATTAGTTGAAGCTTTTGTCATTAATAAATTAAATTCATCTTTATTTTCCCAAATAGAAGGCAATGCCCCAGTTTTAAATCCTACTTTTGAATTTTCAGGAAAAAGATCTAATAATCTTTTATAATTATCACTCATTTCGATCATTAGCTTTTTTGCTTCATCTATGTCTCCATTAAAAGCAAGACCTTGAACTCTTTTGGCAGTTTTGTAATTTTTACTAAAAATAGATTTTCTTTCTTTGATTATCTCTTCTACAGTTTGCTCAGAAAAAGCGCTGAAACTATAAAAAAGTATAAAGATAAAAAATAAAGTATTTTTAATTGTTGTCATAATATGTTTAATTTAATCATGTCTATACTAAATAATAAATCAAAATATGGATTACTCAGCAAATTATTCCATTGGCTAACTGCCGCAGGATTAATAATTCAAATACCGCTTGGCTTTTATTTAGTAGATTTAGACTTTGATCAAACAAGAGTTGATATAGAAAATTATCATATATTATTTGGATTAATCATATTTTATGTAATCCTAACAAGGTTGATCTTTAAATTATTAACACCAACTCCTGATTTTAAAGGTGGTACTTTTCTAGGACAAAAATTTATAGCAAGATTAAATCATTTATTACTATATTTGACTTTATTAACAGTCACAATCTCAGGTATCTTAAAAAAACTATTTAATGGTGAAAGCTTGGTTATTTTTTTTAAAAAAATTAATCTGCCTTATAATTATGAAATTTCTGAGCAGTTTTATTCAATTCATATATTAGCAAACTACGCTCTAATTGGATTAATAAGTCTTCATATTTTAGCAGTACTGTTTCATAAATTTTTATTAAAAGAAGATATTTTAAAGAGAATTCTTTAAACTTTTGTAAATATTAAACATTTCAGTTTATCATTAAATAAAATGTTTTTTTTATATCTTAAATTAATCTCATTAATCCCATTAGAAATTTGAAGTGAACTAAATTTTAATAAAGTGGATATATAACGCTGTTTTATCATTTTTAAATATATGTTTTTTTTAATATTCACTTTAAAGTTAAATTTAGTGATGCTTTTTTTTATATTTAGTTGAAGTAGCTTTTTCCAAATAAGATTATCTCTTTTGAGCGACTGGTTAAGTTTTTGTTTCATCAAAGAAAATGTAGGAATTTCGTTATTTTTTGTATCTAAGGTTAAAATTAAAATAACCCCTCCCGCTTCTAAACTTGCGTTTGAATATCTTAATATCTTTTTAATATCTCTTAAATTAAAAAAATGAATAGTTTGTTTAATTAATATTAAATCAAATTTATTTTTATTATTTTTAAGATATCTAATTGCATTTATTTTTTTAAAAGTAATTCTTTTGTCAAAATCTTGGTGATTTTCTATATCAATTCCAATAGGTTTATTTATTAATTTGAGTTTAGATGATAATGAGCCCATTATCTTACCACGACCACATCCAATATCTAAAATTTTTGAATGTTTAGTTAATTTTTTTTGTTTTACTAAAAAATTATTGACGGACTTAATATACTTTGTAGAAGAAATCCAAGTTTTGTTGTCCCAATTTTTAATACTTAACATTATTTAATTTAAAACATTTTAACTTATATTTAAATAAAGTATTAGTTATTAATGTTTCAAAAGTTACATATATTTCTTGGCGCAACAGTAGCAGATGCAGCAGCAAGACCTTTACATTGGGTGTATGATAAAAAAAAACTCAATTCCTATATTAAAGGAAAAAAGAATATTGCATTCTTTAAACAAAACAGGTCCCCATTCTATTCTATTAAAACTGGCGAAGTTTCTGGATACAACGATGTAGGTCAGGTTATGTTTAAAACATTAACAAAAACTACCGACCATAAAGAAGTTATTAAACTTTTTAAAAAAAATATTATCAAAAATTTTGGCCCAGGCTCAAGCTATTGGAAAAATTTATCTTTAAGAAAAAAATACAAAAAGATTAAATGGAAAACAGCCATGGAAGGCCCATGGATTCATCAAAATATCCTAGAAACTATTAAAAATATCAAATTAAAAAAAACTATCACGGGTGGTACTAAAGTTAACGAGTCTGATGGATATTGTTCAAGTCTACCCTTTTATTTTTCAAACAATTCTGACCAAAAAACAAAACAAATTATAAGAACAGTTGCAAATGGTAAAATTAGCGAACAATTTGCTATGGCAAAACTTAAGATTATTGAGTTAGCTGATAAAGGAGACAAAGATCCTGTTAATAGTTTTTTAAGAAAAAATATAAAAAATAAATATTTTAAAAATGTTATTGAAAACATCAAAAAAGTTAAAAAAATAAAGTCAAAACCACACAATTTTGTTGTAAAAAAATTTGGTAAAGCATGTAGCTATCCAGGAACTTTTAATGGTGCAATACATGCAATCATAACCTCTAAAAGTTTTAAAACTGCCGTTGTTAAAACAATTAAAGCTGGTGGATGTAATTGTTCTCGTGCTAATTTTGTAGGTGCTTATTTTGCAGCTTATAAAGGGTTAAGAGGTATCCCTCAAGATTGGATTAAAAAAACAAATCCTGCTAAATCTATAATGAAATTAATTACTTAATTCACACATAATACTTTAATTAAATATATTCTGCTAAATTGAATATGCTGATAAAGTAGTTGAATGTTATTTCACCAATTATTTGATAAAAACTCAAGTACCTACACTTATTTAATTGCTTCTGCTAAAGGTCGAGAGGCATTAATCATTGACCCTGTATTAGAAAATATTGAGCAATATATTAAACTTCTTAATGAATTAGATTTAAAATTAGTAAAAGTTATAGACACACACATTCATGCCGATCATATAACTGCTGCATCAAAATTAAAAAACAAAACAAATTGTACAACAATAATGGGTGAACATACTCCATCTAATGCTGTTGAAATAAAAGTTAAAGATAATGAGATAATTTATGTCGATAAATTGGAAATAAAGGTAATTTATACACCTGGACATACTAAAGATAGTTACAGTTTTCTCATGAATGATTATCTCTTTTCAGGAGACACTTTATTGATTAATGGAACTGGTAGAACTGATTTTCAAGGTGGTAATTCGGAAGACTCCTATAATTCTATTTTTAATAGATTGTTAAAACTTCCTGAGGAAACATTATTATATCCTGCTCATGACTATAATAATCAGAAAGTAAGCACTATTGGTAAAGAAAAAAAGTTTAATCCTAGGCTGCAGGTAGATAGTGTAAGTGAGTATACCGATATAATGAATAATTTAAATTTATCTAAGCCTAAATTAATGGACATAAATGTTGCAAGTAATATTAAACTTGGAGCTATTTAATTTTTAATATGAATGTATTTATAATTTTATCAATACTTGTAATCGCAATTGGAGTTATTCTATTAGTAGCTTCTCCATCAGTATTATTTAAATTAAACTGGAAAGAAAAAATGGGAAAAGATAAGATACTCATGTTCTTGTTTTATGGTGTTTTGGTTTATATAATAAATATCGTTCTTTGGATCATCAAGTAATCATCAATAGGCTTAATTATGTGAGATTAAGATTTTATTAATTCATAAATTTTAGCTTTATCCATTTGGCCAATACTTCTCTGTACTTCTTTATTGTTTTTATACACAACAATAGTAGTCCAATAATCAATACCTAATTTTTTTGCTATATCTTTATCTTTGGTTTGCTCAAAACTTAAAAAAAGAACATCTTTAAATTCTTTTTCAGCTTGATCTAGAATTTTTATCTGTGCCTTGCATGTTGTACAAGTTTCATTCCAAGAATTAATAACAACTGTTTTTCCTTCAAGTTGAGCTTTTTGAAAAATTTCGTTATTAAAAGTTGTGCTTTTATCGACCGCAAAAGCTTTCATTGTAAATAATGCAAAAATTATAATTAATATTTTTTTCATGTTTTAATCATACGTCTTAAAAGTTTAACTAACAAGATTTTGATTTTATTTTATAACCCCAATCTTTTTTTGTCTTGAAATAATAATTAATCCACTAATAACAATTATTAAAGCTCCTATATAAGTATTAGTTGAAGGCACCTCATCAAATAAAAAATATCCATATAATATTCCCCATAAAATAACTGAATATCTAAATGTTGATGTGACAGAAACTAGTGCAATTTTGATTGTTGCTATTGAAAAAATGTAGCCTAATGCTAAAAAAAAAGCAGCAATAAATAAAATAAATATATCCTTTAAACTAAAATCATAAAATTTATAAATACTTAACAAACCAAAAAGAGCTGTAACAACAAAACAGGTCATAAATGCAATTTGTAGACTGGGATAATCTTTTTTAAAATTTTTTGTATACATGTCCCTAATCGAAAGCATAATTGCTGCAATTATAGGAAAGATGAAATAATAACTAGTCTCTAATTTTCCAGGATTAATTACCACCACCACACCAACAAAACCCAGCAATACTGCACTCCATCTTCTCCATCTAACTTTTTCTCTTAAAAATATCGCACTAAATGCAGTTAATAAAATTGGTGCCATGCTTAATAAAATATAAACATTTGCAAAGGGTAATAGAGCAATACCAATGAAAAAAAATAAAGCCGCTAAAGATTCCAAGATGCCCCTTATTCTTAATTCATTTGAAGTAAAAATTAATTTAAAATTTAGTTCTTTCTTAATATAAAGAAATAATAAAATGAAAAATAATGTAAAAATACCTCTTATGAAAATGATTTGGTTTAAAACAAATATCTCATCATAGTTTTCGTAAATAACTTTTACAAAAGCATCATTTGTTGCAAATGAGAATTGACATAAAAGCATATAAAATATGCCAAGTAAATCATTGCTAACTTTATATTTATAAAACATGAGAGGTTTAATTATAAGTTTTTCTATTGGTAATATACAAAAATCAAAAACCAATAAGAAATAAGTCCCACAAATATTGTGGCAATAATACTTCGACTAAAATAACCAATAATTATTGCAAGTATAGAAGCTAATATTTTTGGATTATTTTCAATATCTATTGCGCCTGCACTATCTAGAAATATTGGTGGAAAGATTATTGCAGGGAAAATTGCAGAAGGTACATAAGAAAGTATTTTTTTGGTCTTATTGTTTAATATGTCTTCTTTTAATAAAAAAATCATAGAAAACCTTGTTAGATAAGTAATAATTCCACAATAAATAATTGTCGACCAGTGCATTATTTTTTCTTTAGATTTATTAAGGTTAATAATGTAGCAACCAGTAAAGCTGATAATGCTGCAACAATAATGTAGGCCTGAAATGGTATCGAATTATATCCAATAGTTGCAACAACACCTGATACCAACATTACAATAATATTTTTAAACTTTCTAAAATCATTAATTAACAAAGCCAAAAAAGTTAAAGAAATTGTAAAGCTTAATCCTAGCTCTTCTGGAACAACTGACCCTAAAACTATCCCCAAAATTGTTGAAATTTGCCAAACAGTCCAACAAGTAAAGCCAGCTCCCAATAAATGGTAATGTTTAAAATCATTTTCTTTATTTTTTCTAAAATAAATATTTGAAACAGCAAATGCTTGATCAATTAATACGTATGATAAAATAACTTTCCATGACAATTTTAATTGAGACAAATATTCTGAAAAAACTGCACCATATAATAAATGTCTTGAATTAACTGCACCCACAGATGTTATTGTTACTAAAGATGAGGCTCCACCAGAGAATAATTGTAATAAAACTATTTGAGAAGCACCACCAAAAATTATGACTGACATTCCAAATGTCATATATGGGCTTAGGCCTAATTCCATACCAATAACACCAAATATAATTCCAAAAGGTACTACAGGTATCATTAGTGGACTTACATCTGCTATTCCCCTGGTAAGGGTTTTTAATCTTTTATTCATTATAATTTAAGCTTTATATTAGAAGCAAACTATATGATCAATATTTATAGGTAGCTTGATACCAAATTTTTCATCTACCTGATGCTGGTGAATATGATGAGAGTGTACAAATACTGGTATCAATTTATTACCTACAGTTTTAAGTGTATAAATAAAATTGGTTCCTCTAAACTTTCTATCAACAACTTCTAATTTTAAGTTACTTTGATCATCATGCTCTAGATCCTCTGGTTGTAATAAAAGCTGAACCGCAGATCCTTTTGGGTAATGTTTAATAAAATTACCAGTAACTGTTCCTAGGTCAACACTCTCTAAGCTATTTTCTCCAGTAACTTTTGCTGGAATTAAAATTCCTCTATTTAAAAACTTTACTACCTCTACTGAATTTGGAAAGTGATAAACATTATAGGGATCATCAAATTGTTTTAATTGTTCATCTAAAATTATTCCACATTTTGTACCTAAGTAAAAAGCTTCATAAGAGTCATGCGTTACAA
>CAJQSY010000032.1:0-27239 GCA_905616605.1 uncultured Candidatus Pelagibacter sp. | reverse complement strand
AATAAAGATTTAGATAAACCTGCTGCTACATTGATGGTTTCTGGAGATCTATTTAAAGTTTATTTTGATGAAGATGTTGATTTAGAATTGATTAAAGAAAACTTAACTACTCGACAAAATAAATATAAAGAAGAAATGAATAAAATATCAGAAAGATTAGCTAATAAAAGCTTTGTTGATAGAGCGCCAAAAGATATTGTTGATCAGGAAAAAACTAATTATAATAATTTAAAAAATGATGTTGAGAGAATATCAATAACTATAAAGGGTATATAATGGCAAAATTTAACAAAAAGAAATTACCAAGCAGACATACTTCATTAGGTGCTGATAGAGCTCCACATAGATCTTTTTATTATGCGATGGGTGAAACGGAAAAAGATGTAGCAAAACCATTTGTTGGTGTTGTGTCAACTTGGAATGAAGCTGCTCCTTGTAATATTGCTTTAATGAGACAGGCTCAATCTGTTAAAAAAGGTGTTAGAGCTTCAGGTGGAACTCCTAGAGAATTTTGCACAATAACTGTAACTGACGGTATTGCCATGGGCCATGAAGGAATGAAGTCATCATTAATTTCTCGTGAAGTAATTGCTGACTCAACTGAACTTACTGTACGTGGTCATTGTTATGATGCACTAGTTGGTATTGCTGGTTGTGATAAATCTTTACCTGCCTTAATGATGGCAATGGTTAGATTAAATGTTCCAAGTGTTTTTATTTATGGTGGCTCAATACTTCCAGGTCAATACAAAGGTAAAGATGTAACTGTTGTTGATGTTTTTGAAGCGGTTGGAAAACACTCAGCTGGAAAAATGTCTGCTAAAGAATTAAGAAAATTAGAGTTAGTTGCTTGTCCAAGTGCTGGTGCATGTGGAGGACAATTTACTGCAAATACTATGGCCTGCGTTTCTGAAGCTATTGGTTTAGCCTTACCTTATTCAGCTGGAACACCTGCTCCATACGAAGAAAGAGATAAATATGCATTATTGAGCGGTAAGACTGTAATGAACTTATTAGAAAAAAATATTCGTCCAAGAGATATTGTTACCAAAAAATCTTTAGAAAATGCTGCAACAATCGTTGCTGCTACTGGTGGATCGACTAATGCAGCGTTACACTTACCAGCTATAGCTAATGAAATTGGAATTAAGTTTGATTTAATGGATGTAGCAAAAATCTTTAAAAAAACTCCATACCTTGCTGATCTAAAACCAGGTGGAAAATATGTTGCAAAAGATATGTGGTTAGCTGGTGGAGTTCCTATGTTGTTAAAAACTCTTTTTGATGGTGGCTTTATACATGGTGATTGCATGACAGTTACTGGAAAAACGATGAAACAAAATTTAAAAAATATTAAATTTAATCCTAAGCAAAAAGTTTTAAGAGCTTATGATAATCCTTTATCACCAGATGGTGGTGTTGTTGGTCTTAAAGGTAACTTAGCTCCTGATGGTGGAATTGTTAAAATTGCTGGTTTAAAGAAATTACAGTTTACTGGTAAAGCTAGATGTTTTGATAATGAAGAAGCTGCAATGGCTTGCGTACAAAAGAAAAAATATAAAGAGGGTGATGTAATTATTATTCGTTATGAAGGACCAGTTGGTGGTCCTGGTATGAGAGAAATGCTATCAACTACAGGTGCTATTTATGGTCAAGGTATGGGTGAGAAGGTTGCTCTAATTACTGATGGAAGGTTTTCTGGTGCTACTAGAGGTTTTTGTGTGGGTCATGTTGGCCCTGAGGCGGCCTTAGGAGGCCCTTTAGCTCTTTTACGCAATGGTGATGTAATTGATATAGATGCCAAAAAAGGAACTATTAACGTTAGATTAACTAAATCACAATTAGCTACAAGACGTAAGAAGTGGAAAACAAAAAAATCAAGCTTTGGATCTGGCACTATTTGGAAATATGCTCAAACAGTAGGTCCTGCTTATTTAGGTGCACCAACACATCCTGGTAAAAGAAAAGAAGTAAAAGTTTACGCTGATATTTAATGAAAATTAGACCTGTTATTTTATGTGGTGGGGCTGGAACAAGACTTTGGTCACAATCTAAAAATAATTTAGCAAAACAATTCATTGATTTTGGTGGATGGAGTTTATTAGAAAAAACTTTAGAACGAGTTAAAAGCCCAACTTTTGATTATCCAATTATCAGTACTAACGCTAAGTACTTAAAATTAGTAAAAAGTTACTTAAAAAAGTTTAAAGTTAAAAACTATAAAATAGTACTAGAACCATCTAAAAGAAATACAGCGCCAGCAATTCTAGCTTCCGCATTAATTAAAGATATTCCAAACGAACAACCCCTGATGTTTTTTGCAGCTGACCATTTGATAGAAAAAGCAAGTATTTTTAATAAAGCTATAAATAAAAATAAAGACAATTTAACCGATCGAAATATATTTATTTTTGGTATTAAACCAACAGCTCCTTCTAGTGAATATGGTTATTTTATAACAAAAAAAGTTAAAGGAAATATTAATAAAGTAACTAGATTTATTGAAAAACCAACTGAAGCCAAGGCTAAACAAGTGATTAAACAAAAAGGGTATTGGAACTCTGGAATGTTTTTTTTAAGAAAAGATTCAATAATAAATAACTTTAAAAAGTACCAACCAACAATATATAAAAACTGTGTTAATGCTGTTTCAAAAGCGAGACTTAAAGATAACACTTATTATTTAAATAAAACTTCTTTTGAGAAAGCTACTGCTAAATCTTTTGATTATGCAATTTTAGAAAAAACTAAACAAATCAATGCAATTAAATTAGATATTCCTTGGTCAGATCTTGGTAGCTGGAAAGAGATCTTAAATATGTATGATAAAAATAAGAACAAATATTATAAGAAAAAAAATGTTTATTATCGACCATGGGGTAGGTACGTTAATTTATTTGAAGGTAAAGGTTTTTTAATTAAAGAATTATTTGTAAAACCTAAGGGTGTCTTAAGTTTACAAAAACATCACCATAGATCAGAACACTGGCTGGTTACTCAAGGAACACCAAAAATTACACTTAATAAAGATAGTTTTTCAAAAAAACAAAATGATCATATATTTATTCCATTAGAGGCAGTTCATAGAATTGAAAATCCAGGCAACAAACCTGTTAAAATTATTGAAGCTCAAGTTGGTTCAATACTTAAAGAAACTGATATCGTTAGATACCAAGATGTATATGGCCGTATTAAATAAACCCAAGACAATCAAATAACTAATAATTTAGAAAAACCCGTTTGGAATAATTATATAGTGAATTGCAAGTACAATTGCCACTGACACTGTTAAACCTAAAGTCATTTTAAGAAAATCTTTACCAATAAGTGGGAAAACATATTTGAACTTATAATCACTATTCATTGAAGCAATCGCTAATTCTCTTCCACATAATAGTCCCACAAACACCCAGGTTGTAGACATTGGTAAGTCATTAAGTTCTTTAAAGTAATAAAGAACACCAGCATAAATAATATTTATTATTGTTGCTGATCTTGCGTATCTTGTGCCAGTTTTCTCTAAAACTACTTTTTGGATAGCTCCACCATGAATGTAAAAGATATAAAATAATAAAACTGTAAAATAACCCAGAACAATTAATAATAATGTTACATCCAATTGTCTTGGTAGATATACAGCTATATTAGCTACATCATGAGATAACCAAGCCCACCACAATAGACCTGAAGTAAACCATACTGAGTTACGCCAGAAACCAATCCATTTATCTTCAACTTCATCTAATTTTTCATTAATAAATTTTGAGATAATAATCCAGCAAATGTAAGCAGCTATTGCTGCAAGGCCATAACCCACAACGCTTTTCATAAGCATTTTTTCAAGAATTACAGTTGATGCAAAAGCAGACAAAACTAAGAAAGTTGTAGAGACAGGTATTCCAAATCTTGTTAATACTAAAAGTATTCCCGGTGCTACAGCATGATACCATTGAATTTCCTGGTAAGGTATTTGGGTTAATCTTCCATAAGAGATATCACCATCATTACTGTACCAGCCCCAAGTAATTGCGAGGATCAGTACAAATGATGCTGCACTTGCAAGAGTATACCATTTAAACCATTTTTGTTTTGAGGCAATAAAAGTACCCAATGTTTGAATTGAGTCATTTGCTATTACGCTATATCCAGCTAATGCAAATCCAACAATCGTATATAATAATGTTAGTTCCATATTTCTTAATTTTCTTATTAATCTTTATTGTTTTCCATTTCAAACGATTCTTATTCTTGATGATGATTTAATATGGGAGGAAATATATATCTACAATTAAATTTAATAAGATTAATTATATGATGCAGATTTATCGTTAATTATATTAACTGATATATTTGTCTAGTTCTAAAATACTTTAAATACAACTTGTCGTATTCATATTAAATCTAAAATATAACCTTATAAATTCCCATTAAGAAAAGGGGTATTTGTAAACCAAAATTAGTCAATATAGCCTTATCCTTTGATATAAAACCAGCAATTGTCCAACCAATAACACCCAGTCCATGAAAGTAAATATTGATAGGGTAGATGTTTAGATTTGTTAATAATATTCCTATTAATACAAGAGCTGTACTAATCCATTTTAAGTATTTTTTTATAAACATAGTCTCCTCTATATGTAAGTTTTATGAAGATTTTATTACAATATAGAAGAGACTGAAATCTTTATTTAATTACTAAATAATATTAGCAGTTAAATGAAGACGACATATTTCTGATTAAATCAAAATATAAATTTTTTCCTGGTTTTAGATTAGCACCTAGTGGATCCAAGACACCAGTTTTTACACTTGTATCTTTGGCAATAGATTTGATTATATCAGGATTAAATTGAGGCTCTGATAGTATGCAACTGACATTATCATGTTCAATGACTTCAAGAATTTCATGAATTTGTTCTGCACCAGGCATAACATCAGGATTAACAGTCATTGCACCAAGTATATTTATATTAAATCTATTTTCATAATATTGATACGCATCATGAAATACCACGTAACTAAGGTCTTTATTAGTTTCAGTAATTACATCAATTATTAGCTTATCAATTTTAGCTAATGCTTTAGTTAAATTAGATTTGTAAGTAGATGCATTTTTAGAATCATTTTCAATTAAATGCTCAGTTATCTCATTTAATATTATTTTTGCATTAATTGGATCTAACCAAATATGTGGATCATATTCACCGTGACCATGTTCTTCATGGTCGTCATGCTCTTCTTTCTTAGCATCATGCCCGTGATCGTCATGCTCTTCATGTTCTTCAAAAATATTTCTTTCTCTAAATTTCAATTTTTTAATATTTTTAATTTCTATTAACTCAATTTTTTCAGCTTTTTTAGCAATCGTATCTAGAGGTTTTTCTAAAAAATTTTCTAAGTCTTCTCCAATCCAAAATATGATATCTGCCTGTTCTAACATTTTAGCGTGAGAGGGCTTTAACTGAAAACTATGAGGTGAGTTATATCCATCAACTATTAATCCTGGCGAACCTACACCATCCATTATATAACTAGCCAATGAGTGGATAGGTTTAATAGAAGTTACAACTTTTAATTCTGCTTTTGCTAATGTTGAAAATATTAATAGTCCAATTAACGTTGATATTAAATGTATTTTTTTCATAGTTTTAATTTGCTTTAAGTTAATGTTATAATATAACAAAGCGTAATAATATAACATATTTAATTAGTCAAGCCATTTTTAAAAATAAAATGAATTTAGATAAAAAAGAAATATTAATAAAATTAGAAAACGTTGGAATGTTTCAAGATAATAAATGGTTAGTCCATGATGTATCTTTAGAAATTGAAAGAGGTAAAATTTTAACTTTAATAGGTCCTAACGGATCTGGCAAAACCACTACAGCAAAGATTGCATTAGGAATTCACAAAAACATAGAAGGTAAAGTAACAAAAAATACAAATAAGATTGGTTATGTGCCTCAAAAAATATCAATTGATTGGACTTTGCCAATTAGAGTAATTGATTTTATGAGTTTAACCCAAACACTTCAATTTGATGAAGTTGTAAATGCTCTAAAATTAACAGAAGTAGAGCATCTTAAACATAATGATTTAAGAAATCTTTCTGGCGGAGAGTTCCAAAGAGTTTTAATGGCAAGGGCAATAGCAAAAAAACCTGATTTACTTGTATTAGATGAACCAGTTCAAGGTGTAGATTTTACAGGAGAAATTGCTCTTTATGAATTAATCAAAAAAATTTCTGATGAACTAAATTGTGGAATATTACTAATTTCACATGATCTAAATGTGGTTATGTCTAAAACTGATTATGTTGTTTGTTTAAACGGACATGTTTGTTGTTCAGGTACACCAATGAATGTTGCAAATAATAAAAACTATAAAGAATTATTTGGAGATCAAGCATCAACACTATTATCTGTATACGAGCATAAGCATGATCACACCCATTCTACCGATGGTAGTATTAAAGAAAAGAAACATTCATAATGTTAGATGATTTTTTTATAAGAGCTTTAATTGCTGGTATAGGCATTGCTTTAGTTGCTGGTCCTCTTGGATGTTTTGTTATCTGGAGAAGACTGTCTTTTTTTGGTGATACTTTATCTCATTCTGCATTACTTGGCGTAACTCTAGCTTTATCTTTTGATATCAATATTGCTTTATCAGTTTTTTTTGTTTCTTCAGCTGTAGCACTAGTTTTGTTGAAACTACAAAAAACTACCAACCTACCTGGTGATGCATTATTAGGATTGCTGGCTCACTCATCTTTAGCTGTAGGTTTAGTGGTGATTAGTTTTTTATCATTTATTCGTTTTGATATAATGGGACTACTGTTTGGCGATATCCTTGCTGTAGCTCTAAACGACATATTTATAATTTGGATTGGTGGAGTATTAATATTATTAGTTTTAAAGATTATTTGGAAACCACTTTTTGCTTCAACAGTTAATTATGAATTAGCCGAAGCTGAGGGAATGAACCCAGCGAGAGTAAATGCAATTTTTACTATTCTAATGGCTGCTATAATTGCAATTTCGATTAAAATGGTTGGATTATTATTAATTACAGGAATGTTAATTATTCCTGCTGCTATGGCACGTAATCTTTCTAATAATCCAGTTCAAATGGTTGTTTATTCTGTAATAGGTGGATTACTATCAGTAATAGTGGGTTTATTTGCTTCATTAGAGTTAAACTCACCGTCAGGACCATCAATAATCTCAGCTGCATTAGTTTTGTTTATCTTGTCATTAACAAAAATAAATAAATTCACTCGATTGAAAAACTAGTGTGTAATTGTTAGAAGTACATATGAATCATAAAGAAGAATTTTTATCTAAAAACCAGCAAATTATTTTTGATTTTATAGAAAAAGCTAAAGAACCACTTAAGGCTTATTCTATTTTATTTAATGTTAAAAAAAAAGGTATTAAAGCACCATTACAAGTTTATAGAGCACTAGATAAATTAGTAGAAATTGGAAAAATACATAAAGTAGAAAGTAGAAATGCTTTTATAGCATGTAAAAGTTCAAGTTGTGAAATTTCACAAGCAACAGCTTTTTCGATATGTAATAAGTGTGAAAACGTTTCTGAAATTAATAATCCAAAACTTTCAAAATATTTAACTAATTTTGAAGACGATACTGAAATGCAATATAATAAATATAATTTAGAGTTTTTTGGTTTATGCAAAAAATGTAAAGCTAAATAAATGAATACAGTTTCCTTAACTTTAAATGAAATATTAGAATTAGCTAAAAAAACATTATTAGCTAATGGTTGTGATGATGAAAATGCCAGTGTTTTAGCAGACACAATTATGAGAGCTGAAAGAGATGGCTCTGTATCACATGGTCTTTTTAGACTCCCAGCATATGTAGCTGGTTTAAAAAGCAAAAAGATTAATGGTAAAGCAAGACCTGAATTAGAGAATGTTGCTCCAAGTATTATTAAAGTATTAGGTAATAATGCCGTTGCACCAATGGTTTTAAGTTTAGGACTACCAGCGGTTATTGATTTAGCTAAAAAAAATGGTGTTGCTGTTCTTGCTATAAAAAATTCACATCACATGGCAGCTCTTTGGCCTGAAACTGAAGCTATAGCTGAGGCAGGACTTGTTGGTATAGCTTGTACGTCTTACAAACCAGCTGTTGCTCCAGCAGGTGCTACAAAACCTTTGTATGGAACAAACCCAATTTCTTTTGCATGGCCAAGACCAGGTAAAACTCCAGTTGTCTATGATATGGCAACAGCTTCAATGGCTATGGGTGAAGTTCAAATTGCAAAAAGAGAAGGGCATAAAGTACCCCTTGGAACTGGCTTAACTAAAGATGGTAAAGAAACTACCGATCCTGGAGAAATTGCAGATGGTGGAGTTATATTACCGTTCGGTGGTTACAAAGGATCAAGTATAGCAATGATGGTAGAATTACTTGCTGGTGCATTAATTGGTGAAAATTTTAGTTTTGAAACTGCTGCTAAAGATAATAACGATGGTGGTCCTCCAAGTGGTGGTGAATTTATTATCGCAATCTCACCTGAGAAAATTTCTGGTAAAGGTTGGGACAAGCATGCTGATGAGTTTTTTAGTAAAATGTCAGCTATGGATGGTGTTAGGCTTCCTGGAGAAAGAAGACATAAAAATAGACTAGATAAAGGTCCAAGAAATATTAATGAAGAACTTGTTAATAAAATTAAATCTTTAAGTTAATTCAATTTCAATAGGTGTGTGATCTGAAGGTTTTTCTTTTCCTCTAGGGTCTTTATTAATATTAACATTCTTAACAATATTTAATAAAGAATTTGATACTAAGAAGTGATCAATTCTTAATCCATTATTTTTTTGCCAAGCACCTCTCATATAATCCCAATAAGTATAACCTTCTATTTCACCATGAATATGACGGTAAGCATCATGGAAACCTAGATTAATCATTTCTCTAAATTTTTTTCTTATCTCAAGTCTATACAAGGCATCATCTTCAAATCCTTTAATATTATATGCATCTTCTTCAGAAGGCAGAATATTGAAATCACCAGCTAAAATAATATTTTCATTTTTCTTTGAAAGAGTTTTCAGCTGTTTAATTAATGTATCTAACCATTCTTTTTTATAAGTATATTTATCAGTATCTACCGGATTACCGTTTGGTGTGTAAATATTAATCAGTTGAATATTCTTTTTCTTATATTTTAATTCTGCCGAAATAATTCTAGATTGTTTTAACTTATCTTTAATCAAATCTAATCTAACATTTTCTAGTTTGTGTTTAGATATGATGGCAACACCATTATAACTCTTTTGACCAAATACGTGACTTTCATAATCTAATGCTGAAAAATCATCATACGGAAAAGTTTCATCTTGAGTTTTAATTTCCTGCATCATAACAACATCGGGAGAAAATTTTTGCAGATATTCCTTAACATTTTCAATTCTTGCCCTAACTGAATTAACATTCCAAGATGTTATGATCATTATACTGAGAATGAAACGCCACAGCCGCAAGAGGATTTGCTTTGTGGGTTAGAGATTTTAAATTGATCGCCAATTAGTTCGGAAACAAAGTCAACTTCTGAACCCTTTAATAAATCTGCTGAAGTTTTATCAATGAGAATATTTTCATGTTTTAAGTCATCTGCTTCTAATTTTTTGTCAAAAGTAAACTCATATTGAAAACCCGAGCAACCACCACCTTTAATAGCGATTCTAAAAAATGACCCTGGATCTTTTTGAGACAACAAATTATTAATCTGTTTTATAGCTTTATCTGTAAATTTAATTTCTTTAATCATATAACAACACTGATATTACTAATATAATATCAATTTATTAAATTTAAAGTATGAATAATTACTCAAATTTAGCTCTATCTAAAAGTAAAGGCCGCATTTTTAAAGAAGCCAATTCACTTTATAGAACACCATTTCAAAGAGACAGGGATAGAATTATTCATAGTGCCTCATTCAGAAGGCTAAAGCATAAAACACAAGTTTTTGTTAATACAGAAGGGGATCACTTTAGAACTAGAATTACTCATTCGATTGAAGTTGCACAAATCGCAAGATCTATAGCTAAACATTTAGGCTTAAACGATGATCTAGCTGAAACCTTAAGTTTGGCACATGACTTGGGACATACACCGTTTGGGCATGCTGGAGAAGATGCTCTTAGTGAATGCATGGTTAACTTTGGAGGCTTTGACCACAATCTTCAAACTTTAAGAATAATTATGTTTCTTGAGCATAAATACCTTAAATTTAAAGGCTTAAACTTAACATTAGAAACTTTAGATGGATTATTAAAGCACAACGGTCCAATTAAGGATCTATCCAAAGTTAATAAGTTGATTGGATTAGAAAGTTTAAAGAATAAAATAAATTTTACTAACTCTGGATCATTGGAGGCTCAAATATCAGCAATCTCTGATGACATTGCCTATAATAATCATGACATACAAGATGGAATCAGGGCCAAAATGTTTAATTTAAACGACTTGATTGAAATTAATTTTTTTAAAGATATTTATAAATCTCACAAAAAGAATATTAAAAATAATAATAAAGATATTTTGATATATCAAATAATACGAGATTCAATTGATTTAATGGTTAGAGATTTGATTAAAAATACTAAAAATAATTTAAAAACCAATAAGATCAAATCTTTAAATGATGTTTATAAATTAGATAACCCAATGGTATGTTTTTCTAGTAAATTTCTAAAAATTGAAAAAGAAGTTAGGTTTTTCCTAAGAAGCAAAATGTACAACAACAAGAAAGTATTATTAAAAAATAATGAAGGAAAAAAAATTGTTAATAAACTTTTTTATAAAATTAAGAATAAGCCTAAAAAATTCTTAAATGCTGACCAATTAAAGAATGACTCTAATAGAGCAATTGCTGATTTTATTTCAGGTATGACAGATAGATATGCAATCAATTTAAACAAAAGTATTTAATGAACATTTTTGATCTCTACTTAGATAAAATAATAATTTTGATTAAAAAGCTAAATAAAGATGGTTCCTTAGAAATACCTGAATCTTTAAAAGGAATTAATGTAGATATACCACCATCAAATTTTGACTGCGATATATCAACTAATGTAGCCATGGTACTCTCTAAAGCGAATAAAAAATCTCCAATCGATATTGCAAACACTCTAATTGATTTAATTAAAAATGAAGATGAAAAAATTGAAACTATTTCTGTAGCAAAACCAGGATTTATTAATATTAAATTTAAACAAACATATTGGAACAATTTTATTAAAAATATTAACGAAAATTACAAAGATTTTGGTGTCAATATAAAAGAAAAAAAACAAAAATATCTTGTAGAATTTGTTTCAGCTAATCCAACAGGTCCTCTTCACGTAGGACATTGTAGAGGCGCAATATTAGGAGATGTAATTTCAAATATATTAATTTTTAACAAACATGATGTTTCGAAAGAATATTATGTAAACGATTATGGTAATCAGATCATAAATTTTACAAAGTCTGTTTTTTTTAGAATTAGAGAAATACTTTTTAATGAAAAATTTCCCATTGAAAATTCAGATTTATATCCTGGTGATTACTTAGTTGATATTGCTAAAAATATTATAGAATCTAACAATGTTTTAAAATTTGATAAATTTGAAGATGTTTCAAAAGAATTAACTTTATTGTCAGTCTCAGAATCTTTAAAATTAATTAAAAGCAATTTATCAAATCTTGGAATAGTGCACGATAAATTTACTAGTGAAACTGATATTGTCCTAAATAATGAAGTTCAAAAAGCAATTGACAAATTAAAGGATAAAAAACTAGTTTATAGTGGAAAAATTAAGGCCCCCAAAGGTGAGGATGATCAAAACTGGGTCGAAAGAGAGCAACTTTTATTTAAATCAACAGATTTTGGTGACGATAAAGATAGAGCGCTTCAAAAATCTGATAAATCCTGGACTTACTTTGCAAGTGATGTGGCCTATCACGATAATAAATTGAATAGAAATTATGACAAACTTATTAATATATTAGGAGCTGACCATGCTGGTTATATTAAAAGGATAACTTCTGTGGTTGAAGCGTTGTCTGGAGATAAAAAAAAATTAATTTGTAAGGTAAGCCAACTTGTTAAACTAATTAAAGATGGAAAACCTTTCAAAATGTCGAAAAGAAAAGGTGACTATATAACAGTTGAAGATTTGATTTCTGAAGTGGGCAGGGATGCTACAAGATTTATTATGCTTAATAGAAGTAGCGATGTAGAGTTAGATTTTGACTTTACAAAAGTTAAAGAAAAATCAAAAGATAATCCTCTTTATTATGTTCAGTATTGTTATGCTAGAATATCATCTGTTTTTAGACATGTGGATCTTAATATAGAAAATGATTTAAATATAAAAGATTACGAATTTGAATACACAGAAGATGAAATCAAGATATTAAAAAAAATAGCTGAATGGCCCAAGTGTATTGAAGCTGCAAGCTTAAGACTTGAACCTCACAGAATACCTGTTTATCTTTATGAGCTATCATCAGAATTCCATTCTTATTGGAATATGGGTAAAGATGATCCATCAAAAAGATTTATTAATGAAGAAAAGAAAATACCAAATGATAAGTTAGTTTTTTTAAAAGTTATATCTAATGTTATCAAATCTGGAATGGATATTGTTGGTGTGGAAACTCCGCAAAAAATGTAATGTTAAAAGAACTTAAATATCTTTTATTTTTGATTGTTATAGTTTTATTTTTTTTTCTATCTTTCAAATACTACTTTTCAAATGAAAATAAAAAAAATTCATATAGATCTTTAAACAATATTGAAGATAAAACTGAAAATTACTCTCGTAATCTTATTTTACTTAATAGTGATACTGTTAATATTGTAGAATATATTGAAAAAAGCATAGATAAAAACAAAAAGAATTACAATTTTTGGAAATTAATAAATAATGATGGATGATCGTAAAAGTTTTATAGTTGGTTTAAAATCAACTAAATTATTGATTAAAGAAAAAAAATTTCTAATTAAACATAAGCCTTGGGGAATAATACTTTTTTCACGAAATATTAAAAATATTACACAGGTAAAAAAATTAACAGATGAAATTAGAAAAATATTTAATGATAAGAAATATCCTATTTTAATTGACCAAGAGGGTGGCAGAGTAAATAGATTAAGAAAATCTTTTAATGCAGATAAGTTTACAGGAGAATTTTTTGGTAATCTTTATATAAATGATAAAAAAAAATTTTATACTGAGTATAAAAAATTTATTTATAAAACAGCTTCATTATTAAAAACTGCAGGCATAAATATTAATACTCTACCTGTACTTGACGTAAGATCAAAAGGGTCAAGCTCAATAATTGCTGACAGAGCATTTTCAAGTAATGCAAAGATTGTTTCCCAAATTGGTGATATTTGTATCAAAGAATTGCATAATAATAAAATTGCTGCTGTAATAAAGCATATTCCGGGTCACGGTTTGGCTAAAGTCGATAGTCATAAAAAAACTCCTACAATCAACAAGGAATTAAGACATCTAAATAATAATGATTTTATGGCATTCAAAAATAAAAATAGTTTGTTTGCAATGACAGCGCATCTTATTTATAAAAAAATTGATAAAGTTAATACAGCAACACATTCGAAGAAAATTATAAAATTAATAAGAAACCAAATTAAATTTCAAAATATTTTGATGTCTGATGATATATCAATGAAGAGTTTAAAAGGCTCTATAGCAATTAATACAAAAAAATCCTTTAGCGCTGGTTGCGATCTAGTTCTTCATTGTAATGGAAATTTAAAAGAAATGAATGATGTGGCTCTTTATTCACCGATTATAAGTAAGTTTATTATAAAAAAAACATCACAATTTTATAAGATTATAAGTTAATATTTATTATGTCTGACACCGATTCTAAAAACTTTAATGTTGATCTTGATAATTATAATGGTCCGCTTGATGTTTTATTAGATTTAGCAAAAGCTCAAAAGGTTAACCTTGAAGATATTTCTATAACATTACTAGCTGATCAATTTCATAATTATATTACTAACGAAAAAAATCTTAATCTAGAATCTGCTTCAGAATATTTATTAATGGCTACGTGGTTAACTTATCTTAAATCAAAACTTTTGTTGCCAGGAAATCCCGAAGAAGAATTTAAAGTTTTAGAAGTTGCTGAAAAATTAAAATTACAATTAAAAAAATTAGAGTTGATTAGATTACTTTCTGACCAAATGTTAAAAAGAAAAAGACTTGGAAGAGAAATAAGAACTAGAGGAATTAAAGGAAATATACGATCTATATATAGTACTGAATATAAGTTAAATCTTTACGAACTATTAAAATCTTATTCCTCAATTATTATGACCAAAGATTTTCAAAGGATGAATATTCCTAAACTTCCAGTTTTTACCACTGAAGATGGCATCAAAAGAATAAAAGAATTCTTTGGTAAGTTAATTGATTGGAGAAATATTAATGAATTAATACCATCTTCATTTAAGAATGGCTCAAAATATAAAAGAACTGGTAAAGCGGGAATTTTTGCTGGTTCCTTAGAGCTGGTTAAAGAGGGCAATCTAACTATAAAGCAAGAAAACTTATTTGATGATATTTATATTAAAGAACTAAAATGACAAAAATAAAAAAAGAAACAAAAGATAACATAGTTACTTTCCCCTCAAAAATGAATGATGGCGAAAGAGAAGTTGAGGCAATAATTTTTGCTGCTGCCGAACCGTTAGATATCGATACCATTGAATCTAAAATTTCAAAAAAAATTGATGTTTTAAAATCATTAGAAAAACTTCAAAAAGAATACTCATCAAGAGGAATTAATTTAGTTTGTATTTCTAAGAGATGGTCTTTTAGAACCTCTGAAAATTTATCAAACCTTATGTCTCAAGAAAAAACTGTAGAAAAAAAACTATCTAGAGCTGCAGTTGAAACATTAGCTATAATTGTTTATCACCAACCTGTTACTAGAGCTGAAATAGAAGAAATAAGAGGTGTTGCTTTTGGTACAAATACACTTGATATTTTAATGGAGCTCAATTGGGTAAAACCACAAGGGCGTAAAGATGTCCCGGGTAAACCAATTCAGTACGGAACCACTAATGATTTTCTAAGTCATTTTAGTCTTCAGAAGTTGTCAGATTTACCTACGGTTGATGAATTAGGATCTGCTGGACTGATTGATAGTTCAAACATAGATAATGCAATATTTGGTACAGGTAAATTTTACAAAGAAAAACAAGAAGAAAAAAAAGAAGACATCTATGAAAATATAGATGAAATGTTAGGTGGAACGCTTAGTCCTGATGAAGAAAAATAAAAAGTTACTTTAAAGTTAAATCTAAAAAGGGTATAAAATTATATGAGCATAGGAATTTGGCAAATAGCAATAGTTGTTATCTTAGTTGTCCTTCTATTCGGTAGAGGTAAAATCTCTAGTTTAATGGGTGATGTAGCTAAAGGTATTAAAAGTTTTAAAAAAGGTATGGCTACAGACATCACAGATGAGCCAGAGCCTAAAAATGTTTCTGAAAATAATCAAGACAGCAAAGATAAAGAATAAATCAAATGCCTACTATTGGCTGGTTTGAGATTTTACTCGTAGTAGCTGTAGCAATCATCGTTATTGGACCCAAAGATTTCCCACATATGTTAAAAAAAGTTGGTTCATGGATCGGAACGACAAAAAGATATATTAGCAATATACAAAGTGAGGTAGCTGACCTTGATATTGGTTCTAATGAAATAGAAAAATCACCAGAAGATGAAAAAAAAGATGACAAAATCTGAAAATGAAGGTGGCTTTGTAAGTCATTTAACAGAACTTAGAAAAAGATTAATTCATTCGTTTATTTTTTTATTCATATTTTTTATTGGATGTTATTTTTTTTCAGAACATCTTTATGGTTTTTTAGTCGAGCCTTTTGCTAAAGCAGTAAATGAAAGTGGTACCGATAGAAGGTTAATTTTTACAGCTCTACAAGAAACGTTCTTAACATATTTGAAGGTTTCTTTTTTTGCAGCATTCTTTGTTACTTGTCCCTACATATTGGTACAAATATGGAAATTTATTGCACCTGGTCTCTATAAGCATGAAAAAATTGCAATCGTTCCTTATCTAGTTTTAACGCCTATATTATTTTTTCTAGGAGGGATGCTTGTTTATTATTTAATAATGCCACTAGCCATAAAGTTTTTTCTCTCTTTTGAAAGCACAGGGGCCTCAACAGGGTTACCCATCCAATTAGAAGCAAAAGTTAGTGAATATCTTTCACTTGTAATGAAATTAATTTTTGCATTTGGTATAAGTTTTCAGCTACCAGTTGTTCTTAGTTTGTTAGCTAGAGTTGGCATAGTTAATGCTAAATTTCTTAGAGAAAAAAGAAAATATGTCGTTGTAATGATTTTTGCAGCAGCCGCACTATTAACACCGCCTGATCCTATAACTCAAATTGGACTAGCAATACCATTATTGATTTTATATGAATTATCTATATTTTCTGTAAACATTATTGATAAGAAAAATAAAAAAAATGCATAATATAAAAGAAATTAGAAATGACATTGAGGCTTTTAAAAAAGCTTTGAATAAAAGATTCCTAGATATAAATGTGGATAAGATTTTATCATTGGATGAGAGTAATAGAGAATACATCCAACAAAGAGAATTACTTGAAAAAGAAAAAAAAGATATCTCAAAATCTAAAGATCAGTCTCTTTTTGAAAAATCTAAAAAAATTTCTTCTGAAATCGATAATATCAGTAAATTACAATCTAGTGTTAAAAGTGAATTAGAAGCTATTTTGTCCTCAATACCAAACATACCTCATTCTGACGTTCCTACAGGTAAAGATGAAAACTCAAATGTAGAAATTTCTAAATCAGGAACATTACCTAATTTTACATTTAAACCTAAATCTCATTATGAATTAGGTGAAAGTTTAAACATGCTTGATTTTGATCTAGCTACAAAAACTACTGGCTCAAGGTTTGTTTTTGTAAAAGATAAATTGGCCTTGTTGGAAAGAGCTTTATCAAATTTTATGCTTGATACACATGTGAATACTAATGGTTATGAAGAGATATCACCGCCACTAATTGCAACAGATGACACTATGTATGGTACAGGACAATTGCCTAAATTTGATAATGACCAGTTTGAACTTAAATTAGATGATTCTAGTGATAGAAAATTTTTAATTCCAACTGCTGAAGTTATTTTAACCAATATTGTAAAAGACCAAATTATTGATAAAAAAAAACTTCCTATGCGAATGGTCGCTTCAACTCCATGTTTTAGAAAAGAAGCAGGAAGTTATGGTAAAGATACAAAAGGCATGATTAGACAGCACCAATTTTACAAAGTTGAAATGGTAAGTATTGTCGAGGTTGATAAGTGTTTACCAGAACTGGATAGAATGACAAATTGTGCAACTAAAATTTTAGATTTACTAAAACTTCCATATAGAAAAATAGTTTTGTGCACTGGTGATATGGGTTTTAGTGCTGAAAAAACTTTTGATATTGAGGTGTGGCTTCCGTCAGAAGATAAATATAGAGAAATCTCAAGTTGCTCTTCATGTGGATCATTTCAAGCAAGAAGAATGAAAGCTAGATATAAAAACGAAAAAAAAGAAACTGTGCTAGTTGGAACCTTAAATGGCAGTGGTTTAGCCGTTGGTAGAACTATGGTTGCTATATTAGAAAATTATCAACAAGAAGATGGATCTATCATTGTACCTGAGGTTTTAAAGCCTTACATGAATAATATTGAGAAAATCATTAAGATTTAAAGTTGTTTTAATTTAATAGATGTTGTAAGTATTCACTTTAATTAAGGAGAATTATGGATTCAGGAATAGGACAATTTATACCGCTAATTTTAATATTTGTTATTTTTTACTTTTTTTTAATAAGACCTCAACAAAAGAAAGTTAAAGAGCATAAAGCCATGGTAGAAAACTTATCAAGAGGCGACAAGGTCGTAACATCTGCTGGTATTATTGGTACAGTTGAAAGAGTTATTGATAATGAAAAAGTTGAAGTACAAATTGCTGATAACGTTAAAGTTGAAATTATCAAATCTACTGGTATCCAAGGGTTACTTAACGCTCCTGAAGTAAAAAAATAACATCAAACTAAAGTGTTATACTTTTCCAAATTAAGAATTACTTTAGTTTCATTTGTAACACTTTTTTTCATTTATTTTGCACTATCAAACTTTCAAGATCCTGAAAATAGCTTTATCTCGAAAAGAATAAACCTTGGCCTTGACTTGCAAGGAGGGTCTTATTTATTGCTTGAAATAGATAATGAACCTGTCGAAATACAAAAACTACAAAATACCACTACTGTTATAAGGAATTTTCTAAAGAGTAAGAAAATTAATTTTAATGATTTAAGAATACAAGATAAAACAATAGTATTTACTACCCCTATAATGGATGTTGGTTCAGTAGAAGCTTTTTTTCTTGATAAAGAGAGTGAGATTAACCCTTATTACAATCAGTATAAATCACATCAATTTGATGTAATAATAGAAGATAGTAAATTTACACTGTCACTTTCTAAATATGGACTTATTGAAATTAAAACATCATCTCAAGATCAAGCTCTAGAAATCGTTAGAAGAAGAGTTGATGAAGTTGGGACAAATGAACCAAATATAATAAAAAGAGGTAATAATAGAATTCTTGTAGAGCTTCCTGGTTTGGATGATCCTATGAGAATAAAATCCCTACTAGGTAAAACTGCAAACCTAACTTTTAGATTTGTCACTCAAAATAAGAATGATACTTTTGGTACTGAAATGCTTCAATTTGAAGATGGCATGAGTGAAGCAATGGTTAGTAAAAGAATAATTCTAAATGGTGAAAACTTACTTGATGCTCAACCTCAAATGAACAATCAAACAAATGAAACTGTAGTATCATTTACTCTTGATCGGGTGGGTGCTAAAAGATTTGGTAAAGCAACAAGTACAGGAGTTGGTAAACAGTTAGCAATTGTTTTAGATGGAAAAATTGTTAGTGCACCAACTATTCAGAGTGTAATAGCAAGTGGAAATGGTCAGATTAGTGGTAATTTTACATTTCAATCAGCAACAGATTTAGCATTATTACTTAGATCTGGAGCCTTACCAGCACCACTAAATATAATTGAAGAAAGAACTGTAGGACCTGATCTTGGACAGGACTCAATCAATGCTGGTGTTATTGCTCTAATGATTGGTTTTTTACTGGTGATTATTTTTATGTTTTTTAAATATAAGATATTTGGTTTGATAGCCAATATAACACTTTTAGTTAATCTATTTTTTTTAGTAGGTATACTGACATTATTTGAAGCAACATTAACATTACCAGGAATAGCAGGAATCATTTTAACAGTTGGTATGGCTGTTGACGCTAATGTATTAATTTTTGAAAGAATTAAAGAAGAATGTAAGAAAGAAAAAAATAATATAATAGCTTTTGATACTGGTTATGTGAAATCAAAAACGGCAATTATAGATGCAAATATAACCACATTAATTGCAGCTGTAATCTTATTCTTTATGGGCTCTGGTCCTGTGAAAGGCTTCTCTGTGACCTTAGCTGTAGGAATTTTTACTACACTGTTTTCAGTTTATTTTATTGCAAGAATGCTTACTGGTCTTTACGTGGTAAGAAATAAGGAAAAAACTAAACTAATATAAATGATTAATTTTAATAAATTTTATAAACTATTTAATCTCATCTCCTTGAGTCTAGTGGTGGCATCTATTCTATTGTTATTTTTTAAAGGACTTAATTTTGGTGTAGATTTTAAAGGTGGAACTCTAATTGAGTTAAGATCAAATGATAAAAATATCAATGTTACATCTTTAAGACAATCTTTTAGCCAAATGAATTTAGGAGATTTTAATGTTAAAAAATTTGGTAATGAGAATGATTTTTTAATTAAGATAGAGAAAAAAGACACAAGTGCAAACGCTATAGAGGTTATTAAAAAAGATTTAACATCTTCTTTGGGAGGGTCTTTTAATTTCAGAAGAGTTGAAAATGTAGGTCCAAAAGTTAGCTCTGAATTATTAAAGTCTGGTATCATTGCAATCGCACTATCTCTAGCTGCAATGTTATTTTACATATGGATAAGATTTGAATGGCAATTTAGTTTAGGTGCTATTTTGGCCTTATTCCATGACGTCATTATAACACTAGGTCTTTTCTCACTATTTAGTTTGGAAATAAATCTATCAATAGTTGCTGCTGTTTTAACTATAGTTGGTTATTCAATGAACGATACTGTTGTAATTTATGACAGAGTTAGAGAAAATTTAAGAAAGTTTTCTGACATTAAAATTTATGAACTTACAAATATCTCAATCAATGAAACACTTTCAAGAACTATAATTACATCAGTCACAACATTACTTGCTTTAGTTTCAATTTATTTATTTGGTGGAGAAATATTAAAAGGTTTTTCTTTAGCCATGATAATGGGTGTTGTATTTGGAACTTATTCTTCAATTTATATAGCTAATCCGATACTTGTGAAACTTAGAGTTTCACAAAAAACAATTCTAAAAGAAGATACCGAGTAAATTTAATAAAGATTTTGAGCTGCTACCATTGAAAGTAACATTGGTAATGATAAAAGAGTGTTTGTTCTTGAAAACAACATTGCTGTTCTTGCTGATTTTGCTTTAACATCAGGTTCGCACTCAACCATACCTAGTGCTCTTTTTTGATTTGGCCAAATTATAAACCAAACATTGAAAGCCATGTATAAACCAAGCCACATACCAATGCCAATAGCCGTACTTTTTCCACCACCACCTAAAGTCATGGCATCGTGTAAATAACCATTTAAATGTGCTAAAATTAATCCAGATAATATTGTTAGAAAAGCTGCCCATCTAAAATAAAACAAAGCTGCTGGCGCAATAACTTTGCCAATAGCAGGTTTTTGCTCATCAGGGATTTTAGGCATGTTTGGAATTTGAACAAAGTTAAAATACCAAAGTAGACCAATCCACATGATAGCAACCGTTACATGAATAAATCTTGTTAACCAACTCCAAAAAATTGTATCAAAATCAAAACCACCATTACCATAAAATAATCCTAGAAATAGAATTATAGCTAAAGCTAATGATGCATGAATTGTTTTTGGAAGTGATGATAGTAAATTACCCATAATTAGAATCACTTATACACTAATTGTTTAAATCTTTAACTTCTTTTTAAATTTTTCTTCTAGCATAGGCTTTAAGAATTCCCCAGTATAGCTACCTTTTATTTTAATAATGTCCTCTGGTTTTCCCTCTGCGATAATATTTCCACCTTTGACACCGCCTTCAGGACCCATATCAACAATATAATCAGCTGTTTTGATTACATCCAAATTATGCTCAATAACAACAACTGTATTTCCTAGAGCTACAAATGTATGAAGTATTTCTAATAGTTTTTTAATATCATGTTGATGAAGACCCGTTGTTGGTTCATCTAATATGTACATGGTTCTTCCTGTAGATCTTTTTGATAATTCCTTAGCTAATTTAATACGTTGAGCTTCACCACCAGATAGTGTTGTTGCCTGCTGTCCAATCTTTATATACCCAAGGCCTACTTTTTTTAGTGTTAATAGTTTTGTTTTAATATTTGAAATATTTTCGAAATATTCACATCCCTCGTCTACAGACATATCCAATACATCGGCAATACTTTTATCTTTAAATTTTATCTCAAGAGTTTCTCTATTATATCGAGTTCCTTTACATTCATCACACTGGATATAAACATCAGGTAAGAAGTGCATCTCGTATGTAATTACACCATCACCTTCACAAGCTTCACATCTTCCACCTTTAACATTAAAAGAAAATCTGCCTGGCTTATATCCTCTTGTTTTTGACTCTGGTAGTGCTGTAAACCAATCTCTAATGGGGCCAAAAGCTCCTGTATAAGTTGCCGGGTTTGATCTAGGTGTTCTTCCAATAGGAGACTGATCTATATCAATTATTTTATCTATAAGCTCAACACCTTTATAACTCTTAAACTCTTTAGGGACTTTTCTAGCTTTGTTATTCAAGGTTAAATTTAACGCATGATATAATGTTTGTAATATTAGTGTTGATTTACCACTACCTGAAACACCAGTTACGCAAGTAAAACTTCCTGTTGGAATTTTAAGATTAACGTTGTTCAAGTTGTTTCCACTAGCACCATTAATTTCAACAAATCTTCCATTTTTTGCAAGCCTTCTGGTTCTTGGAATTTCTATATACTTTTTATGAGATAAGTATTGACCAGTAATACTGTTTTTATTTTTAAGTATTTCATCATAAGTACCTTGTGCAATTATTTCACCACCATTAGTTCCGGCTTCTGGACCCATATCTATTATATGATCTGCATTTTCCATCGTTTCCGTATCATGCTCAACAACAATTACAGTGTTACCTAAATCTCTTAATCTTTTTAATGCATTTATTAATTTAACATTATCTTTTTGATGCAATCCGATAGAAGGTTCATCAAGTACATACAGTACACCAGTTAATCCAGAACCAATTTGTGACGCAAGTCTTATTCTTTGAGCCTCACCTCCAGAAAGAGTTCCTGACTCTCTCGATAATGTTAAATATTCAAGCCCAACATTTAAAAGGAACGTTAGTCTTTCATTAATTTCTTTTAAAATATGTTCTGCTATCTTAAATTGTCGTTTATCAAGGTTTTGCTCCAAGCCTTTGAACCATTTAGCTGCATCTAGAATAGATTTTTTAGTTACTTCGCTTATATTTTGATCATCAATTTTAACACATAAGGCTTCTTCTTTTAATCTATTACCGTTACATCCTTCACAAGCAGAATCAGATTGATATTCAGCTATCGCTTCTCTTTTCCATTCACTATCAGATTCAAGAAATCTTCTTTCAAGATTATTTATTACACCTTCAAAAGTTTTTTTATGAGAATATTTTTCATAACCATCGTCATAAACAAACTTAATTTCTTCTTCATCCGATCCAAACAATATTACATCTCTAAATTTTTTTGGAAGTTTTTTCCATCTTTCATCTAAAGAAAATCCATAATGTTTAGCAATAGAGGCCAAGGTTTGAGCATAATATAGTGTTGTAGATTTGGCCCATGGTTCTATAGCACCATCTGCTATACTTTTTTTCTCATCAGGAACTACTAAATTTGGATCTACATTCAATTTAATACCTATACCCTCACATTCTGCGCACGCTCCGTACGGACTATTAAAAGAAAAAAGTCTTGGCTCAATCTCTTCAATTGTAAAACCACTTTCTGGGCAGGCAAATTTTGTAGAATAAATTAATTTTTCAATTTTTCTAAATTTTTGTGGCAATGTTTCATCTTCATACTCAACAAATACCAATCCATTTGATAAATTTACTGCTGTCTCAATACTTTCAGCAAGTCTATTACCAAGATTAGAATTCAAAACAATTCTATCAACTAAAACAGATATATCATGTTTAAGTTTTTTATCTAAATTAGGTGCATTATCTATTTCATATAAAACTTCATCAATTTTAATCTTTCTAAAACCTCTTCTTTTATAACTTAAAATATCCTTTCTATACTCACCCTTACGACCACGAACAACTGGAGCATAAACATATATAGTAGCTTTTTTAGGTAACTTTTTTATTAAGTCTACAATCTGAGTTATTGTTTGTGATGTTATTGGTTTTCCTGTGAATGGTGAGTAGGGCACACCAGCCCTTGCATATAACACTCTCATGTAATCATAAATTTCCGTTACTGTTGCAACAGTTGATCTTGGATTTTTAGATGTATTTTTTTGCTCTATGGCTATAGCTGGACTTAATCCCTCGATAAGATCAACATTTGGTTTTTTCATTTTATCCAAAAATTGACGAGCATAAGCAGATAAACTTTCAACATATCTTCTTTGCCCTTCTGCATAGACAGTGTCAAATGCTAGTGAGGATTTTCCTGAACCAGAAAGACCAGTAATTACAACAAACTGATCTTTCGGTATTTCTACTGAAACATTCTTTAAGTTATGCTCTTTTGCACCCTTAATAACTATCTTTTTAATCATAATTTTAGTTGCTTTAAATTAATAAAATTAATATTGAGTTTGTATTGTGATATAAAATTAATTAAATAAATAAAGAATTATAAATATTATGGCTGGAAGTTTAAATAAAGTATTATTAATTGGGCGTTTAGGCGCAGACCCAGAAATCAAACAAATGTCGAATGGCAAAAGTCTTGCTACCTTAAGTTTAGCTACTAGCCAATCTTGGAAAGATAAAGCAACTGGCGAAAAAAAAGAAAAAACAGAATGGCACCGAATAGTTGTATTTAATGAAGGGTTAGTCAATGTTGTTCAGCAGTATTTAAAAAAAGGTGCTCAAATTTATGTTGAGGGACAGATAACGACTAGAAAATGGAAAGATGAACAATCTGGTCAAGACAAGTATTCAACTGAAATTGTAATTCAAGGATACAATTCTTCACTTACTATGTTGGGTGGTGGAAACACTGGCGGTGGTGGTATTCAAAATGACAATTCGCAAGCTGTTGCTAGCAATCCTAATGATAGCCCCCAAGCCCCTAATGATATGGATGACGAAATTCCCTTTTAGTTTCTATGAAAGATACAGAAATTCCTAAAAACGAGAATATAAAACTCATTTCAATGCATGATGAGATGAGCTCATCTTATTTGTCATACGCAATGAGTGTAATTGTGAGTAGGGCTCTTCCAGATGTCAGAGATGGACTTAAACCTGTTCATAGAAGAATATTGTTTGCTATGTATAAAGGTGGTTACGATTGGTCAAAACAATTTAGAAAATCGGCAAGAATAGTTGGTGATGTTATTGGTAAATATCACCCGCATGGAGATCAATCTGTTTATGACGCTCTTGTCAGAATGGTTCAAGATTTTTCCATGAGTTTACCTCTTGTTCAAGGTCAGGGTAACTTTGGTTCTATTGATGGAGATCCAGCTGCGGCTATGAGATATACAGAAACAAGATTAGCTAAAGTTTCTCAATACTTAATTGATGATATAGAAAAAAATACTGTTGAATACAAAAGTAATTATGATGAAACGGAAAGAGAACCAACTGTCTTGCCTGCTCAATATCCTAATTTACTAGTAAACGGTGCGGGTGGTATTGCGGTTGGTATGGCAACAAGTATTCCACCACATAATTTAGGTGAGATTATAGATGGAACATTAGCTTTAATTGAAAATAAAGATGTTAAAATTAAAGAGTTAATGAAACATATACCTGGACCAGATTTCCCTACAGGGGGTGTTATTATTGGAAAAGAAATTATTAAAGCTGGATATAATGTTGGTCGTGGGTCATTTAAAATTAGAGGTGAAATTAGCGTTGAAGCACAAAAAAATGGAAGAGAAAGACTGGTCATTACATCTGTACCCTATCAGGTAAATAAATCAGTTTTAAATGAGAGAATTGCGCAACTTGTTAGAGAGAAAAAAATAGAGGGTATAAAAGATATTAGAGACGAATCTAACAGAGAAGGGATTAGAGTTGCTATTGATTTAAGAAATGGCGTTGAACCAGAAACTATTAAAAGATTACTTTATAAAAATACATCTATAGAAAGCTCTTTTGGCTTTAACACTTTAGCTATTGTTGATGGCAAACCTAAAATTTGTAATTTAAAAGAATTTTTATCAAATTTCCTAACATTCCGTGAAGATGTAGTAATTAAAAAAACTAAGTTTGATTTAAAAAAAGCTGAAGACAGAGCTCATATTTTAATAGGATTATCAGTATCTGTTGAGAACTTAGACAAAATTATAAAGATTATACGGTCTTCAAAAACTCCTGATGATGCCAAAAAATCATTATTAAGCACTAAGTGGAAAATAAATAAATCTTTAAAGCTAATTTCACTTGTTGAAGATAAAAAGGGAAAAGATTTATATTCACTAACCGATCCTCAAGTAATTGCTATTTTAGAACTTAGACTTCAAAAGCTTACAGCTCTTGGTATTAATGAAATAGAAGTAGAAATTAAAAAATTAGCTGACCTGATTAAAGGTTATAAAAAAATAATTAATTCTAAAAAAGAACTTTTGAAGGTAATAAGTGAGGAGCTTAAAACTATCAAAGAAAAGTTTGCAGTTCCAAGAAGAACTAAAATTATAGATGCTGTTTTAAACTATGATATCGAGGAGACCATTCAAAAAGAAGAAGTGATTATTACAGTTACTCTTCAGGGTTACATTAAAAGAGGAGCCTTAAGTAGCGTCAAACAACAAAAAAGAGGTGGTAAAGGAAAATCTGGGATCACAACGAGAGATGAAGATTCTGTGGTTCAAACTTTATCAGTTAACACTCGTACTTCTGTTCTTTTCTTTTCAACAGAAGGACTTGTTTATAAAATTAAAGCTTGGAAAATACCTGAAGGATCAACTACATCAAAAGGTAAATCTCTATTCAACATCTTACCATTAAAAAATCATCAATCTATTAGTTCAATAATGCCATTTCCCGATGATGATGGCGACATGAAAAATCTTCAAATTGTTTTCGCTACTGCTAAAGGTAAAGTTAGAAAAAATAGCCTAGAAGATTTTTCTTCAATTAATTCAGCTGGAAAAATTGCAATAAAATTAGATCCCAATGACAAAATCGTAGGTGTTGAAATTTGCAAAGACGATCAAGATGTAATGTTAAGTACAAAAAATGGTAAATGCATTAGATTTGAATCAAAAAAACTACGAATATTTAAGGGTAGATCTTCTAAAGGTATTAAGGGTATAGAGCTGTCACCTAATGATGAGATCGTTTCTCTTTCAATTGCAAATAAAGAAAAAACAAAAAAAGATTCAAAGTCTGAAGAAAGATTTGTTTTATCTATTACAGAAAATGGATACGGCAAAAAAACTTTGAACAATGAATATAGAGTTACTAATAGAGGTGGTAAGGGTATAATTGGAATTATTAACTCACCAAGAAATGGCAGTATATGTTCTTCATTCCCAGTTATTGAAGGAGATGATGTAATGATTTCAACTAACAAAGGAAGAGTAATTAGAGTTGCTGTTAAAGAAATTAGAACAGCAGGAAGAAATACTCAAGGTGTGAGAATTATTAAATTATCTGGTGATGAAAAAGTTGTTTCGGCAATAAAAATTGATGATAACTTGGAGTAATGAAAAAAGTTGCT
>CAJQSY010000031.1:0-2046 GCA_905616605.1 uncultured Candidatus Pelagibacter sp. | reverse complement strand
AAGAATTTAAACCTGAGAAGAAAGTTAAGGTTGCTAAAGTAGAAGAACTTAAACAAGAAGAATTTAAACCTGAGAAGAAAGTTAAGGTTGCTGAAGTAGAAGAGAATACTCAAGAAGAATTTAAGCCAAAGAAAACCAAACAAGATAATGAAGCTCCAGTTATAGAGATTGCTAAAACTATAACTGTTAATGATGCTAGTTATGAATTTCAGGGTAAAATTACTGATAAAGCTAAAATGGTATTTGTTGAAGTTGATGGCAGATCTGTAGAAGTTGTTGGTGGTAAGTTTACTGTTAAAGGTTATTCACCAGTTAATAAAAAAATCATAATAGAGGCTATTGATCAATGGGGTAACCGTTCACGACCCAAAATTGTGAAAATTATTATTGATATTAAAAATACTAATATTGCAGAAAAATTAGAGCCTTTGAATCCTTCAAAAATTGAATCCTTACAAAGTGATAGCAAGGTTGCTTTAATAATTGGTATAGAGCAATATGATCAATCACCTAATGCAAGTTTTGCAAATTTAGATGCTAAATACTTCTTTGATTATGCAAGAAGAGGTTTTGGTATAAAAAAACAAAATATAAAGATCTTAGTTGATAAAGATGCATCTCTTTCAAAAACATATTCAGCTATTTTTAAATGGTTGCCTGGGAAAATTAAATCTAACGAAACCGATTTAATTATTTTTTTCTCTGGCCATGGTTTAGCTTCAAGCGATGGTAAAGCAAAATATATTTTACCTAGTGACGCAGATCCTGATTTATTATCCAAAACAGCTTTATCTAGAAGTGAATTATTTAATCAAATAATAGAGCTTAACCCTAAGAGTGTTACAATGTTTTTTGATACTTGTTATAGTGGTGTTTCAAGAGACGAAGAAACCTTACTGGCTTCAGCTAAACCACTTAGAATTGTTTCAGATACGAATAATGAAATACCTGATAATTTTACAATCTTTACTGCATCAAAAGCAGAACAAATTTCGTCTGGACTTAAAGAGGCTAAACAAGGAATTTTTTCCTATTATTTAATGAAAGGATTGGAAGGCAAGGCTGATGCAAATAAAGATAAAGATATTACTAATGGTGAGTTACTTGCTTATATGGATCAAAATGTATCAGACAAAGCATTGGTTCTTGGAAGACAACAAAATCCAATGTTATTAGGAGATCCTGATAAAATATTAATGAGTTATAGGTAATTAAGCGCCAGTAAATTCAGAAACAAATATCTCTAATTCTTTAAATGCTTCAGTATTTTTAATTGCTGATAATTTATTCTTCAGTTTAGGATTTTTTTCTATTTCAGTAATGTAGGCTTTATAAGCTTGAGCAACAGGATACTTAACTAATATAAAGCTTCTATATTTACCGTTATCTAGTGTAACAAGTTTAGTTTCTAATATTTCCCAACCTGAAATAGTAACTTCTTTAACAACATATGCTGAAACTCTGTTGATCTCTGTTTTAGTTACAAGATCTTCACCAATACCTGCTTGTCTTACGGTTTCTTTTACTTTTGAGTTTAATCTAGAATCTAATTTTTTACCAAGGGCTCTAAGAGCAGCATTGGTAGCCATGTCTATAGAACCTTGTAATGTATCAACAACAGCTGTTCCTCTGACATACATCATTGTATCAGTCCCTTGAGGAGCTTTAATAAACCAATTAGGTATTGCTTGCTGAATGTCCTTTTCTTCTTGAGCTTTTATTGCTTTAATTTCATCTATTTGCATTCTTAATGCATCAAAATATCCATCTTCATTAGTAGCTTCAAATTCTAAAATAGGTGTTTCACCAAGAAATAATATTTCATTTTTAATAGATTGAATTACTTCAGTTCTATTTTTATTTTTTTCATCTGCAGCTTTTTCATCTGCAGCTTTTTTATCAGCAACTTTTTTGTCAGCAGCTTTTTTATCAGCAGCTATTTTATCATCACCTTCTTTAATGGATTTAATCTCTGCTAGTTGTTTTTTAAGAGCAATAATTTCCTCATCTTTATTGAGCTCATTATTTGCATTTGTAACAGGCTCT
>CAJQSY010000030.1:0-6272 GCA_905616605.1 uncultured Candidatus Pelagibacter sp. | reverse complement strand
AGCACAATTTATGAAAAAGGTTGTAATAATAGGTGGAGGAATTTCAGGTTTATATATGGCGAGTTTATTGAGACTAAACTCTAATTATGAGGTCTCTATTTATGAAAAGAATAACTCTGTAAATTTAGAAAAAGGATATGGTATTCAGCTTTCTGTTAATAGTGTTAAATTATTAAATAAAATTGGCTTTCAAAATATTAATTTCGAGGAAAAATTTTTTCCAAATAAAGTTAATTTTTATTCTTTAAAAAATAAAAGTAAAATATGTGATTTAGATATATCGACCTTTAATAGCAATGAAGATAAGTATACGACTTTACAAAGATTTACATTAATAGATTTCTTAAGAAATAAAATTCCAAGTAATTTAATAAATTTTAATAAAAAAATTATTGAGGTTCAAAGTGAGTCAGAAATTACTAAAGTAATTTTTGAAGACAAGTCATCAATAGAATGTGATTATTTAATTATATCTGATGGAGCATTTTCAAAAACTAGATCATTAATTACCAATAAGGAAATCAAACCAAGCTATTTTAACTCAATTGCTTTAAGAGGAAATATTGATCAAAATTACCTTCGGAATATTGATCATAATAACATATCTTTATTTTTAGGGTCTAATTTGCATTCTGTAGTGTACCCAGTTAACCAAAATGGTCAGTTTAACTTCATTACCATTCTTAGGAAAAAACTAAATAGTAATGAATTAGCTAATTACAGTTTATTTAATAACGACGAGTTCGTTTCATCCACTTTATTTGAAATATCAAAACAAGTAGATCGTAATATCGTCGAAAATTTAAGAGATATTAAATGTTTTCCAGTATTCGTGAGCACAGAAATATTTCAGCCTAAAAATAAAAATACTTATATCATAGGAGATGCTTTTTTTACTTTTCCACCAACCTTTGCTCAAGGTGCATCTCAATCAATTGAGGTTGCTCATGAACTATATAAAAATTTTGAAAATGGAAATGATCATTTCAATAAAGAAAGAATTAAAAGAACAAAGATGATTGATAGAAAATCAAAATTTAATTACTTTGTCTTTCACTTTTCCAATCCATTAATTATTTTTATTAGAAATTTATTAATGAGGTATTTAGTTAAAAATAATAGATTTATTAATAGTTATGTAGGTAAGATTTATAAGAATTAACCATTAGAAATTAATCTTTGTCTTAAAATATCTATTGGAACACTAATACCATTTATATTGCAATGCCAATAAGTCCAGCCGTTACAGCTTTCTGTTCCAAGAATGGTTGCTGCTACCTTGTGAATAGATCCTTCAGCCTGATTATGCTTGATACTTCCATCAGCCATAATTTTTGCTATAATTTTTTTTTTATTATCAAAAATGCTTGTTCCAGGTTTTATTATTCCAAGCTCTACTAATGATCCAAAAGGTATTCTTGGTTTAGACCTATTATTTTTAAGAGTGTCTAAAAAATCATCTTCAATAGGTTTCGTATTTTTTAGTCTTTGTTCAGCTGCCTTAAAATATTTTTTTTCTTTCTCTATACCATAATAATTTCTACCTAGTTTTTTTGCAACTGTTGCAGTGGTTCCAGACCCTAAAAATGGATCTAAAATTAAATCATTTTTGTTTGAAGACGATAGTAAAACTCTATGTAATAAAGATTCAGGTTTTTGAGTAGAGTGAACTTTTTTACCATTTTTCTTTAATCTTTCAGCTCCATTGCAAATAGGTAAATTCCAATCAGATCTCATTTGAAGATCATCATTTAAGCATTTTAAAGATTGATAATTAAAAGTATATTTTGACTTCTCACTTTTGGACGCCCAAATTAAAGTTTCATGAGCATTAGTAAACCTTGTTCCTCTGAAATTAGGCATTGGGTTATTCTTATTCCAGATAACATCATTTAAAATCCAAAAACCCAAGTTCTGTATTGCAGTTCCTACTCTAAAAATATTATGGTAACTTCCTATAACCCAAATAGCTCCATCTTTTTTTAATATCCTTCTACACTCTGAAAGCCAAGCAATTGTAAACTCATCATATTTTTTAAAGCTTTCAAATTGGTCCCATTTATCATTAACAGCACTCACCTTAGTTCTGTCTGGTCTTGTTAGTGAATTTCTTAGTTGTAAATTATATGGTGGATCAGCAAAAACAAGATCGAAGGTTTCGTCCGGAATTTTTTTTAACTCCTCGAGACTGTCACCATTAATAATCTTATTTTTAAAATCGTTATCCATTTTTTACAAAACAATTAGACTCCAAAAGGATTCCATGGTCAACCTGTGATTGAATTAAATGGATTCAATTTGTGTTTATTATTTCTTAAACAACCAGATCTTGTGTTGTTCTTTGTGAGATTTATAGAAGATCACAAATAGGTGAGAAGGTTTTACGATGATACTTAGTAATACCAAACTTCTTAATTGCTTTTAAGTGTTTCTTAGTTCCATAACCATAGTTTGTATCCCATCCATAATTATTAAATTCTTTTGAAAGCTTTGTAATAAATTTATCTCTACTGACTTTTGCAATAATTGATGCGGCAGAAATGCTCGGAATTTTTTGATCTCCTTTAATTACATATTCTAATTTATAGTTTTTTAGGTCAGGCAGTTTGTTGCCGTCAATTAAAACAAGTGAAGGTTTTATTTTTAATTTAAGAATAGCTCTTTTCATTGCAAGTAAACTTGCATGCAATATATTAATTTTTTCAATTTCTTTAGTTGATGCCTGGCCTATAGCCCATATAGAATTTTTTTTAATATATTTTTCAAGCTCCTCTCTTTTGTCTTTTGTTAAAGTTTTTGAGTCTTTTAATAATTTTTTATCAATAGAATTATTCAATATGACGGCTGCTGCATAAACGGGTCCGATTAAGCTTCCTCTACCAACTTCGTCAACACCTGCTAAGATTTTCATTAAACAGTTAGTTTTAGTTCTAAGATTTTTTGTTTAATCTTTTTTAAATCATCCCATGAATATTTTTTATTTTCAGGAGCCCTTAAAAGATAAGAGGGGTTAAAAGTTATGATAACGTTGTAACTTGTATTCTTTACAATTACTTCTTTCCACTTTCCTCTCTCAATAGAAATTTTACTATTTAAACCTGTTAAGGATTCCATAGCAGTACTACCCATAAGAATTATTATTTTAGGATTTATTATTGAAATATGTTTTTGTAAAAATTGAGAATATCTTTTAATTTCTGTCGAGGTTGGCTTTTGATCTTCAGGGGGCCTAAAGTTTACAGCATATGTTGTGTAAATATTTTGTTTTTTAATGTTTATTGCAATTAGCATTTTTTTTAAAAGATCTCCTACCTCACCCATAAAAGTTAATCCGGAGTTATCTTCTTCAACTCCTGGGGCTTCACCAATTATCATTATTGGGCTATTAATATTTCCATCTCCTAGAACCATCTTTTTTGAATTATTTTTTAAGTTACAATCGCTAATTGAGTTTATTTGCTCTTTAAGATCCGCAAGCTCTTTAACTTTATCTATTTTTTGAATACTCAGATCTTTTTTTAAATCATTACTAGTATTTTTTAGTCTATTGATGGGGTTTTCATCAAAAATAAAGTCAGATCCAGTAGAGTTTAAAAACTCAGAGTCATAATTCGTATTTTGATTTATTACTTTTTTAGACATAGAATGGTCAAATGTTGGTAAAGTTTTTTAAATTATTTTTAATATTATTACTTTATCAGAATCCATTATACTCAAAAAATACCAGTTTAAATGATTTTAATGCGAGGTATTTGTCTAATTATTTTTCAGGAATTGTAGCTTATGAAAATCTAGATAATACGGAAGCTTTAAAATTTTTTAATTCATCAAAAATATTAATAAAACAGCATGACGCCTATCTTGAGAGGTATGTATTTTCATTAGTCCTTGATGGCAAAGTTAAGAAAGCAATTAATCAAGTTAAACGAAGCTCAACAAAAAACAACTCTGACTTTTTTCAGGCTAATCTGCTACTGGCAGTTGATAGTTTAAAGAAAAAAAACTTTAAAAAAAGTAAAGTTTATATCGATAGATCATATGAATTTATTAACAATGATAGGCTTTCCCTAATCATTGCAGAAACCTTCAAACAATATTTGTCAGTTTTTGAAGAAAAAAAATTAATGAAGCAAAAAAATACATTTGGAAATTTTTCACTTATTAACGAAGTTTTTCAACGATGTTATTTAAATGATAAAGATACTGAGAGATATTTTAATACATTAATTAATTCACAAAATGATGCTGATTATTCAAGGTATGCATTTTTTTTGAGCAGTTATTTAATCGAGAATGATAATTATGATAAGGCAAAAAAAGTTACTAATAATTTTGATTATTTAAATTCATCAGTATTAATTTCTCAAGGTAAAAAATGGATAGAAGATAAAAACTTAGGTAATTTTCAAGATATTTTCTTATGCGCTAATTCAAATGACATTGTTAGTGAGCTTTTTTTTCTAATAGCAAATCTCTATTCATCTCAGAATGATTATGAGAAATCAAATTTTTACTTAAACATAGCAAACTATTTAAATCCTAAATTTATATTCAATTTGTCTCTATTAGCTGAAAATTATTATTTGAATGATGATTATTCCAATACATTAAAAACTCTCAAAATATTTGATAAAAAGCATGAATTTTATTATTGGTTTAAGTTAAAAAAAGAGTCTCAAATTATTTTAAAAAAGTCTGATCAAGAAACATCTCTTAATTTTATCAATAAAAAATTTAAAGAAATTAAAAAACCAAATATCAAATTTTTATTTGATATTGCAAATATGCATAAAAATGCAAAAAGATATATTGAAGCGATAAGTTTTTACGATCAAATACTTTTAAAAATGGACGTTAATTCTGGCTTATACGCTGAAATATTATATAGGCGTGGAGGAAGTTATGAGAGATCTGGAGATTATATAAAAGCAGATAAAGACTTATTGAAATCTCTTGAAGCAAATCCAGATGATGCTTATGTTTTGAATTATTTAGCTTATTCGTGGCTGGAAAGAGAACATAAAATTGATACTGCTCTTAAAATGCTTGAAAAAGCTTATGCTGCAAGAAGTAACGATCCATATATTATTGATTCAATCGGTTGGGCATATTACTTAGTTAACGAATATGAGAGGGCAGAAAATTTTCTTAAAAGAGCAGTTGAATTAATGCCACAAGATCCAATAGTTAACGATCATTACGGTGATATTCTTTGGCAGTTGGATAGAAAAATTCAAGCAAGATATTTTTGGCAAGCTGTTTTAAATTTAGATGAGACAGAAGATGCCATGAAAAAAACTATTAAAAATAAGTTAATAGAGGGATTAAAAAATTCCTAAATTATGAATAGTTTTAAGATAAAGTCTTATGCGAAGATAAATTTAGCTCTAAACGTTACTGGAAAAAAATCAAAGCTTCATAATATTGAAAGTTTAATTTCCTTTATTGATTTACATGACTCAATCACACTAAGAGAAAGCAACACAAAACAGCATAAAATTAATTTTTTTGGAAAGTTTTCTAAAAACATAAGTAAAATCAACACCATTTCAAAATTGTTAAAAATTTTAGATAACAAAAAACTTTTAAATAATAAAAAATTTGAGATTAAAGTTATAAAAAATATACCTCAAAAAGCAGGGATGGGAGGTGGGTCCATGAATGCTGCTAGCTTATTAAATTTCTTTATCGAAAAAAAAATAATTAAAATTAAAAAAGATGAGTTAAAAAAAATAAGTAATGAAATAGGATCAGATGTTATTTTAGGTGTAAAGCCGTCATCTGCTATTCTTTTATCTAATGGAGATATCAAAAAATACAAAAATAAAATCAAATTTCATATATTGGTTACAAAACCTAACTTTGGATGTTCTACAAAATATATTTATTCAAAAGTTAATTCTTTTTCCAAACCCGAATTCAATCCCCCTAAATTGAAATTATTTGAAGCAAAATATTTAAAAAATTTAGACAATGACCTTGAAAAAGTTGCGTTAAATAAATATCCAGAACTTAAAAGAATTAAAACTTATCTAGGTGGTTTACCCAATGCTCTATTTGCTAGAATGTCTGGATCAGGATCTTCAATAGTGGCTTATTTTCATTCCAAAAAGGCCTGCAAAAAAGCGTACAATCAATATAAACGAAAATTTAATAGCCATTGGTGTATTGAATCAAAAACTATATAATTTTTTTTTTTTTGTGATATATGCAACTAATATTGGCCCATGGTGAAGTGGTATCACATCTGTTTTTGGTACAGAGATCCGAGG
>CAJQSY010000029.1:0-4630 GCA_905616605.1 uncultured Candidatus Pelagibacter sp. | reverse complement strand
ATTATTTGGGTGGGTGACGATCCAAAAGATACTAAAAAAATTTCATACAAACAATTGCATAACGAGGTTTCTAAAGCTGCAAATGGTTTAAAAAAATTAGGAATTAAAAAGGGTGATCGAGTTACGATTTATTTAACTATGATTCCAGAACTTGCAATAACAATGCTAGCTTGTGCTAGAATTGGTGCAGTTCACTCTATTATTTTTGGTGGATTTTCAGCAGACTCCATTTCTGGCAGAGTTAATGACTGCGAGTCACAGTACATCATTACTGCAGATGAGGGAGTTAGAGGTGGAAAAACTATTCCACTAAAAGCAATCACTGATGAAGCGTTGAGAAAATGTCCAGATGTTAAAAAATGTATTGTTGTAAAAAGAACTGGAAATAAAGTTGGCTGGGTTAAAGGAAGAGATGTTTGGTATGACGATTTAATTAAGGATGTATCAAATAAATGTGAACCAGAAGAAATGAATGCAGAAGACCCTTTATTTATCCTCTACACATCTGGCTCTACTGGAAAACCAAAAGGAGTTTTACATACAACGGGTGGCTATATGGTTTACGCATCTATGACACATCAATATATTTTTAACTATAAACCAAAAGATATTTATTGGTGTACAGCTGATATTGGATGGGTTACTGGCCACAGTTATATAATTTATGGTCCTCTTGCTAATGGTGCAACAACAATAATGTTTGAAGGAATTCCAACCTACCCTGACAGTTCAAGGTGGTGGCAAATTATTGATAAATACAAAGTTAATATTTTTTATACAGCACCCACTGCTATTAGAGCTTTAATGAGAGAGGGTGATAAGCCTGTTAAGAAAACTTCAAGAAAATCTTTAAAATTATTAGGAACTGTTGGAGAGCCTATTAATCCTGAGGCTTGGATGTGGTATTATAAAACAGTTGGAAATTCTAAATGTCCCATTGTTGATACTTGGTGGCAAACAGAGACAGGTGGAATTTTAATTAGTCCTCAAACAGGAGCTATGAATTTAAAACCTGGTTCTGCAAGTAAACCTTTTTATGGAATTAAGCCTTCTATAGTTGATAAAAATGGAAAAGAAATTAAAGGAGCTGGTGAAGGAAGATTGTGCATTTCTCAATCTTGGCCTGGACAAATGAGAACTGTTTACGGTGATCATCAAAGATTTATTGATACTTATTTTTCTCAGTTTGATGGAAAATACTTTACAGGTGATGGGGCTAAAAGAGATAAGGATGGTTACTACTGGATAACCGGTCGGGTAGATGATGTAATTATTGTTTCTGGTCATAACCTTGGAACTGCTGAAATAGAAAGTGCTTTTGTTGCTCATCCAAAAGTTGCTGAAGCTGCTGTAGTTGGATACCCACATGATATTAAGGGTAACGGTCTATATTGCTATGTAACTCTAAATGTTGGAGAAAGATCAGATTTAGACCTTGAAAGAGATTTAAAACTTTGGGTAAGAAAACAAATTGGAGCACTTGCAACGCCTGATATTATTCATTTTTCACCTGGTCTTCCAAAAACGAGATCTGGAAAAATTATGAGAAGAATTTTAAGAAAAATTGCTGCTAATGAGCACAATCAGTTAGGTGACACATCTACTTTGGCTGACCCAAGTGTTGTTCAAAGTTTAGTTGATAATAGAAAAAATATTTAAATTTTAATTAATTCTTTAAATTCTTTTTCAATATTTTCCCATTTTAAAATCATAGAATTTAATACAATCTTTCTATCTAAAGTTTTTAATTCATCAGCAACTGGTGCCCATTTATATAAGGTTAGAGCGCTTTCATTAAATGGCCAAGATTTATAATATGTATTCCAGTCAATTTTTTCTAATCGTTCTGTAAATTTTTCTTTTGCTTGTAAAATAATTTCTTTAGGCATTCCATTTTCAGTTTCCTTAGTCAAAATTTCATCGTAAATTTCACTGGCTTTATCCATATCCTGATAATTACAAAAAACATTCAAATATGATAAACTATAAAAAGTAAGATCCTGTAGTGCTATAGAATAAATGTTCCATTTAGCTTTATTAATAGATGCTAAAAATATTTCATCATCAAAATGAAGTACCCACTTTGTACCCATTCTTGTTTTTAGATAATTATATAAAGTAACCTGCGATACCCATGCTGATTGTTTTTGAACAAATAATGTAAGATCCTCAATATTCTTAATTTTTTTCTTTGGTAGTACTCCTTTAAACAAAGCAAATAGATAAACTCTAATATCTTCAAATTTTATGTCTTTTATTTTAAGTTTATATTTGAGCACTTTTACCTACCTTTTGGATGCTTTATATTACAAAAATGGCCCTAATTCGAACTATTTAAAAGCTTTCAATCTATCTCATTATGGTTAGTGTTTCTCTCTTAACTATATAGGGAGAGTAAAATGTCAAACAAAGCAAAACACTGGGAAAAAACTAGGGGGCTACTGTTTGTTACTTTAGCAATCTGGTTTGTATTCTCAATTGGCATCTTTTTTTTCGGAACTGAAATGGAAGCATCTAGCTTCAGACCTTTTGGTTATCCACTGTCATATTATATGACATGTCAGGGTTCATTATTAGCATTTGTAATTTTGAATTTCTGGTTTGCGGGTAGACAAGAGAAGATAGATGAAGAGTTTGGTTTCACTGAAAGAGAGGATAGCTAATGATAAAAGGTAAATTTATAGACAATCTACCAAAAGTTTATGGAATCTATACAGGTGGTTTTATTGGATTCATAATCTTAATGGCGATTGCTGAACAAATGGGGATGTCTGCAAAAGCAATAGGAATTTCTTTTGTAGTATTCACAATTGCTATCTATGCGATAATCGGATGGTTATCACGTACACTTCAGATGGACGCATACTACGTAGCAGGAAGACAAGTACCTACTGTATTTAACGGAATGGCTACTGCAGCAGACTGGATGTCTGGTGCATCATTCGTTGCAATGGCAGGTGGTATTTATTTCAAAGGCTATGGCTATATGGCTTTGTTAGTTGGATGGACAGGTGGTTATATACTTGTATCTACTTTACTAGCACCTTACTTAAGAAAATTTGGCTGTTACACAGTTCCAGATTTTGTCGGTACAAGATATGGTGGTAACGCAGCAAGACTTTCTGCGGTACTAGTATTAACAGTAGCTTCATTCACATATGTGACTGCACAAATCAATGCAACGGGAACTATTGCTTCAGTAGCTTTAGATATTCCTTTTAAAATTGCTGTGTATGTCGGATTAGCAAGTATATTACTTTGTTCTATGCTTGGTGGAATGAGAGCAGTTACATGGACGCAAGTTGCGCAATATATAGTTTTAATTATTGCTTACTTACTTCCTGTATTCTGGATCAGTAGTAAAATGGGTGCTGGATTCTTCCCACATTTAATGTTGGGAGATGAGGTAGCTAGAATTGCTGAACTAGAAAGTCAGTTTGGGTTTGTTAAAAACTCTGCTGCCGACTTAGCTACAGTACCAAAAGGTTTGGCTGGAATAACTAAAGCACACTCATCAGTTAATGGAACAAACTGGGGATTCATTTCTCTAGCAATTTGTATGATGGCAGGAACAGCTTCTTTGCCTCACGTTATGATGAGATACTTTACTACTCCAAGTGTAAAATCAGCTAGAAGATCTGTAGCATGGTCGCTACTTTTCATCTTCATTTTATACTCAACTGCACCGATGTTAGCGACATTATCAAAACTATCACTGATTGATCCAACACTTTCAACAGGGATTATTGGTAAATCAATAGCTGAGGTTCAAGCAATAGATTGGTATCAAAACTGGAACCAAGCTAACTTAATGTTTGTTAGCGACTTTAACGGAAATGGAACTCTTGAATTAAATGAGTTTTTCATGGGTGGTAAAGCGGTTGTGTTAGCTACTCCAGAAATTGCTGGATTACCTTATGTAATCTCGGGTCTAGTTGCTGCTGGAGGTATGGCTGCTGCCATGTCTACTGCTGATGGTTTAGTTTTAGCAATTGCTAATGCTTTGTCTCATGACTTGTATTACAAGATCATTGATCCAAAAGCAGAAGCTGCAAAAAGATTAATTGTTGCAAGAGTATTACTTGTATTGATTGGTTTTGCTGGAGCAACTATTGCCGCAATGGGTATCCAAGGTATCTTAGGTTCAGTAATCTGGGCGTTTGACTTTGCGATGTCAGGATTGTTCTTCCCACTTGTACTAGGTGTATGGTGGAAAAGAGCGAATGGTCCTGGTGCTGTTGCAGGAATGCTTCTAGGATTAGCAGCTGGTACTTGGTATCTAATTTGGGTACGTACTGGTGGAGCTGGATTCTTGGGTATTACTCAACTTACATTCGGTATCGTTGGAGCGTCAGTTAGTTTAGTTTCTATGGTAGTTGTTAGTTTACTAACAAAAGCACCAAACCAAGCTACTCAAGACATGATTGATGAGCTTCGTATTCCAAGTGGTAAAACAATTCTTGGAAAACAACACTAATTAAATTTATTATTAAGGGGCGATTTATTTCGCCCCTTAGTAAATTTTTAAACAAAATTCCTTTTTATATTTATGCCAGAAATGCATCCTTCTATTCTTATAATTGATTATATCTTGGGTGTCGTTATGTGGACTCTTATTGGAAGAGTTGCG
>CAJQSY010000028.1:0-3495 GCA_905616605.1 uncultured Candidatus Pelagibacter sp. | reverse complement strand
GGTAAAATCTTTAAAATTATATCTCTAAAAGTATTGGTTTTATAATTTCCAGGCAGCATATTTAATGGATGTATTACTTTTCTAGAAGTTTTAGTTTCTAGGTATTTTTCATATTTATTTATTTCAAAAAATGACTCAGATTTAGGCCAGCAATAATCTTCATTCCAAGTCCAACACAAGTTAGATTGATATAATTTTTTAAAAATTAAATTCAAATTTAAATCGGGTATACCAATATGATGTATATCTGACAGCAGATGTTGTTCCATAGTCATCAACAAGTAACTTTTGTTGCTAACATAATTATTAACATAAACTTTGAGATTAAGTTCTTTTGCTAGCTCCATAATTACATGAAATACTTGTACGTGCTCTTCATGGCCATATTCGCCCCACGGGTTGTGCGTGTATATAACTTCCCCATAATGAATAAGTTTTGATAGTTTTAACTTTAAATCCACATAATTTTTTTTGTAAAAAGAAGAATTCTTACCAACAACAATTCCTTCTTTATTTTTTTTAGGTTTTTTCCAATTAGCTGTACCTTGCACATTTGACTCAGGTATATCTAAAAAAAAAAAATTATTTAATGGTATTTGATTTTTTATGTTTTGTCTGCCCGTTGTTATGTCTTTATCCTCTGATGAACTAAAACAAATTATAGTTTGTGAGGAATTTTTTAAAACTGAACTAAAGAATATAATCTCATCATCTGGGTGAGCTACTACTACTTTATAATTATTGGTCATAAATATTATTTTTTTAACACAAAGTACAAGTATTTCATTTATTATTTCATCTATAGAGATCCAACAAGCTCAATTAAACCAGCTTCCTTGCCCCATAAAAATACCACATGAGCTCCATCAAATGCTGGAGATAGAGTTGGCTCTGAAAGCTGTGAAAATTTTTGCATTTTAAAATAATCAATAGCTTCATTTAATTTTGCATTTTCAATTTTAAAACAAATATGATAAGCACCAGCACCAACCCTAGTAACCCAGCCTGTGCTGGAGAATTACTATTCATTGGTGATACAAGTTCAATCATTGGTGAATTAGTTTTATTAAGTATAGCTACAAAAGTCTGCTGTGGTTTATCATTATAAATATTTGAAGTCGTATATCCTAACTTAGAAAAAAAACTTATAGATGACTCAATATCATCTGTAATAACTCCAGTATGATGAAACAAAATATTCTTTTGATCAAATTCCATTAAATTTTACACCATCTTACTAGTCTATCCATCATAAACATTCCATCCCAAGGGACATCATAATTTGACATAGAGCCAACATCTGGGATGCGATCAATTCCTCTTGCACTCACACGTAGTGCAAATTCTTTTTTTCTTTCATCACTTAAAGCCACTCCAGCAGTTTGAGTTAAATGCGAGCAATAATCATCTACTTTCATAATATCAACAATAGGACGTACAAAAAGAGTTTTAAAGTAACATGGCTCAGCAAGACCTTTGTCATCATCTGAATATAGAACCGTCCACTCTAATCCATCTGGATAAAAAGCTTCTCCTTTCATCTCGTGTTGAGCACGAAGCATCAAAATCTTACCTAGATCAATAACAGTATTTGGATCACGAAGAATTTTTTTAGATATAGATCTCATCTCATGTGACAAAAGTTCAGCAAATTGCAACGGAGATATAAATCCATTTCTTTCAACAAAAATAGTGTGAGGCGCATTACACCCCTGTTGTTCAAATTGTGACGCATCTAAAGCAATTTTTTTTGCTATTTTTATCGAGCTATCTTTATCAAAAAGTTTTTCAGAACCAATTGCTGCAAAAGAGGTTTTAGGTCCAAATATTATATCCTCACATCCAAACTTTCGAGGTAAATTCATAATTTTTTCTACAGCCTTCATCCCACCCCAAGCCACTCTTACTTGTGAATTAAGTGACATTTCATTTAGAGCATCATCGTCAGACGATGAATAATAAATACAAGAAATTGATTGTACAATTTTTTTACCTTCTATTAATTTACCATTTGATCCTTTGATATTTACTTTAGCCATAGAATTTAAAAGCATTGGAACAACATGCAAATTATCTTTAGATACTTTTACAAGATTTGCATTCTTGGTAAGAATACCCTGAACAAGTGACAGCATGCCAAGCATAGGAACATTGCCTGCTATCCAATGACTAACAATTCCTCTGGGTTGGGCTTTCAGTTTGATTTCACTTCTATTTATATTAATAAAATCATCTAAAAAATTTCTATTTCCTCGAAAAGCAAGGTCTGTAATTTCCATAAGATGTTTTTTTCTAAACCAAAAAATTAAGAAATTTATTCCTTGATTAGAAAAATTTTTTTGAGTCTCAGAATTTCTGTCAGACCAAGTGACACTAATTTCATCAAGCCAAGCAATAATATCCTCAACTTTTATTTTTGTTAAATATTCTTGTCCTTTTCTAATTGAATTTAAAATATCAATAAAATTTTCAACTGGCTTAAGATCTGAAATAGTTTCATCAGCTAATGCTTTATGTTCACCATCATTAAAAAGTTGATAAAATTTCATTATTTCTTTTTTGTATTAAACATGCTTTCAGATAGGATATCTCCACACCCACGAATATCGGCTTTTTGTCTACGACCCAAGATTTCAAAAGCAACACCCTTTCGTCCATCTTTACCTTTTTCTCGAGACACAATTTTTCCAACATCATCTGTTAGTATTGCATTTCCAGGGTAGCTCAAAGGAAGAGGGGTTATAAACTGCAAAAGGCCCTCTTCTCCATCTTTGCAAGGTAAAAGCGTGTTCTGATTTCTAACAATAACCTCAGAAACTTCTGACGTTCTTTTTAAACCATCTTTACCGTCTAAATAAACAACACCAAGCTGTTCAGTGAAGCCATAACAATCTATAATATTTTCTTGTTTTACTCCAAACACATCTTGCATAGTTTTATTAAAGGTTTTTTTATCTGTTGCTTGAGACTGTAGTTTTTTCCATCCTCCTATATGCAATATAGTTACATTTGGGAGTTTAAATTTTATTCCATTTTTTTGAAGCTGTTTTGCAACATAAACATAAAATACGTAAGTATAACCAAAAATTATTGCTTTATCTCCAGATTTTTGAGCTTCTTCTAACGATCTTTCTAGTTTTTCCAATTCTATATGTAGTTCACCAACTCCATCCTGTATCATACAATAGTTATATGAAGATGCTGCAGTCAAAAAGCCTCTAACAGCAGCAGCTCTAGCTGAAATTGTATTTTGCCCATACTTTATATCTTTAGGATCTACATCCATAACTATGAAAGGCCTTCTATTTTTTCCTAATCGATGAGATAGAAACCAAACTAAGGTTTGCATTTGTCTTTTACTGGTTTCTTTATCTAAAAAAATAGTACTGGGTGTCTGCCCAGAAGTTGCTGAAGATTGTAAAGTTTTAATTACATTTGTACTTGGTGTTGAGCTTAAATGCATATTCTTAAAAATTTCGACTGGCAGATAAGGAA
>CAJQSY010000027.1:0-32776 GCA_905616605.1 uncultured Candidatus Pelagibacter sp. | reverse complement strand
GCAATTGTTGGAATAGTGTTTTCCATTCTAAAGTAGCCCGTATTTCTTTTGTCTGCTGCATTGAATGAAGATGGATCAAAAGGGTTGGCTGCATTAATTTCAGAATATTCTAATACACGAGCTATAATTCCAAAATTTTCAGCCAACGGTGTTGAGCTTGTTTGATCACACGTAACTATGTCATGCCCTTGATTAGAGCGTCCATGACTTTGAGCTTTAGCTTTTGTAGACCAATATGTTGCTATTTCTCCTGATGCCAAACATCTCATCAATTCTGCAGTTATAAGTTTGCTAATTTTTTGATGGTTCTGTTTTACTACATTAACTTTTGCAGCACCCGTATACCCATTATAAGCAACCACACCTACTGCAGCAAGAATACCAATGATGGCTACCACAACTAAAAGTTCTATTAAAGTGAAGGCTTTGCGGTTCATGAATTAAAATCTTACCACTATTGTTGTACTTCTATTAAGCATATTTCTATATTATCATTTGTATTGTTCCACCAATCCCCAACACAGGAAAGTTTATTACATGTGTGTATATTTAATCTAGCTTTGCCAGTTGTGGGATGTGTCGTTGATTCAATTATCGTATAGCCCAAATCACGATCTTTACCCCATCCAGCACGAGTAACAGCATTGTCACTTTTATAATCATTAGTAGATGGATTTCTATATTCACCATAAGGGTTTTTAAATTTATCTTTTAAACCTTTTTCTAATTCTTTTGCCATTTCGTTTGCTGCATCTTGCTGGTTTTGACTAAGTTTTGATGTGATTGTTGAACAATTAATTTGGCCGTTAAAAATATTTGAAGAGTTATCTAGCTCACATTTCACTAGCTCTGAGTTAGTCCATTTACAAACACTTTTATGATTTGCTTTTGTAGCATTAACTTTCGCAGCACCCGTATACCCATTATAAGCAACCACTCCTACCGCAGCCAGAATACCGATAATAGCTACTACGACTAGGAGTTCTATTAGGGTAAAACCATTTCGTTTCATGGATTAAGCTTAACAAAACAAAATCTAAGCATCAAGGTGATAGAATTGGCTATTTGATTTATCTCTTTTGGTTCGAGTTTGGTATCGAGTTTAAGAGATGTTTTTAGTGAATCTTTATGTGATTAATTTTTTATAAATTTTAAATCATCCGCATAACTAGTGTGAGCTAGTGTCAGCTAGTGTGAGGTAGTGTGTCCCTCAAGTGCATAATTTAAGCGCCTTTTTTCCCTACACTTATCTAGACATCAAATAAAAAAGCTGTATTTTAAATGTATGGCTGACAAAACACTAAATCAAATTAGAACAACTTTTTTAGATTATTTTGAAAAGAATGATCACAGGATAGTTGAGTCTAGTAATTTAGTTCCAAATAATGATCCGACATTAATGTTTGCAAATTCAGGAATGGTACAATTTAAAAATGTATTCACTGGATTGGAAAAAAGAGACTATGTAAGAGCCACAACCTCACAAAAATGTGTAAGGGCAGGCGGTAAGCATAACGACCTTGAAAATGTAGGTTATACACCAAGGCACCATACATTTTTTGAAATGCTTGGAAATTTCTCATTTGGAGACTATTTTAAAGAAGAAGCAATTAGTTATGCATGGAATTTAATAACTAAAGAGTTTGGGATTGATAAAAATCGTCTTTACGTAACAGTTTACCATGATGATGAAGAGGCATTCAACTTTTGGAAGAAAATAGCTGGTTTTAGTGATGATAGAATAATCAAGATAGCAACATCAGATAACTTTTGGTCTATGGGCGACACAGGACCTTGTGGACCATGCTCAGAAATATTTTATGATCATGGTGAGCATTTAGAAGGTGGCTTGCCTGGTACTAAAAATGAAGATGGTAATCGGTTTATAGAAATATGGAATTTAGTATTCATGCAATATGAACAAATTTCAAAAGATAAAAGAATAGATTTACCAAAACCATCTGTAGATACTGGTATGGGTCTTGAAAGAGTAGCAGCATTATTGCAAGGAACACACGATAACTATGAAACAGATCATTTTAAAAAACTAATACTATCTACATCTGACACATTAAACGTTAAAGTAGATGAAGTTAACCAATCTAGCTTTAGAGTGATAGCAGATCACTTACGAGCAAGTTCATTTTTATTAGCAGAAGGAGTTTTACCATCTAATGAAGGTAGAGGATATGTGCTTAGAAGAATTATGAGACGTGGAATGAGACATTCACATTTGCTAGGTTCCAAAAAACCAGTCTTCTATAATATCTTTAAAACACTCCTAGAAGAAATGTCTAACAATTATCCTGAGCTAGAAAGAGCGCAATCGTTAATAAAAGAAACTTTAAAAACAGAAGAAGAAAAGTTTTTAGTTTTATTGGATAGAGGAATAAAAATATTAAATGAAGAGTTAGAGAAAGTGGGAAAAATATTACCTGGTGAAGTGGCATTTAAACTTTATGATACATTTGGTTTTCCATTAGATTTAACTGAAGATATTTTGAAAAATAAATCACTGACTGTAGATAGGGAGAAGTTTGATTTATTAATGAAAGAAAGTAAAGAATTAGCAAAAAAAAATTGGAAAGGATCAGGGGATAGTTCCATAGATCAAATATGGTTTGATATAAAAGATCGTTTAGGAGCAACTGATTTTTTAGGATATTCCACAGACAAAGCAGAAGGTGTAATTACTTTGATTCTTAAAAATAATAAAGAGGTTCAAGATCTGCAAGAAAATGATGAAGGAATTATAATTACAAATCAAACCCCCTTTTATGGCGAGTCAGGGGGGCAAGTTGCTGATACAGGAATAATTTCTAATGAAGTTTTTGAATTTGAAGTGTCTGATGTTCAAAAAAAACTAGGGGATTTATTTATTCATTACGGAAAAGTTATAAAAGGTTCGGTTAAATTAAAAGACAGTGTTGAATTAAAAATAGATACACAGAGAAGAAATAATATTAGAGCCTATCATTCTGCTACTCATTTATTGCACGAAGCGTTAAGAAGAGTTTTAGGTGAGCATGTAACTCAAAAAGGATCTTTAGTTCAATCTGATCGATTAAGATTTGATTTTAGTCATATGAAGCCTATCTCAGAAGAAGAGATGGAAAAAATTGAACATTATGTTAACTCAATAATTCAAAAAAAATCAGAGGTGAAAACAAGAATAATGACACCCAAAGAAGCTGTTCTGAATGGTGCTCTAGCTTTATTTGGAGAAAAATATGGTGATGAAGTGAGAGTTTTATCCATGGGAGACGAGGAAGGTAAATTTTTCTCAACAGAACTATGTGGAGGAACACACGTTGTAAATACAGCTGACATTGGAAAATTTAAGATTATAAGCCAATCATCTATTGCAGCAGGTGTAAGGAGAATTGAAGCATTAAGAGATACGCAGTTAGTTGATTTTTTAAAAGAGAAAGAAAACATATCTAATCTGTCAGATCAAAAAAATGAGGCAGTTATAAAAGAATTAGAGACAAAGATTATTAAATTAGGAGGAAAACCCAATCTTCAAAATAGTAATCAAGTAGCCTTGATAAAAAACCTTAATAGACAATTTGATCAACTTTCAGTTAGCTCAATATTAAAAGATAAAGAAAAAAATAAAATTAATGATCAAACTATTAATGGATTTAAAGTTAGGTTTCAAAATATTGTAGATTTACCATTTAAAGATCTACGTAAGTTAATTGATGAAGGAAAAAAAGAAATTGGTGAAGGATTAGTAATAATTTACGCAATCAATGATAATAAAGTTGGATTAGCTGTAGGTGTTACTAAAACATTAGAGGACAAGTTTGATGCTGTAAAAATTGTCAGAGCTGGATCAGAAGTTATTGGTGGTAAAGGTGGCGGTGGAAGAACTGACTTTGCACAAGCTGGTGGAACGTTGCCTGATAAAATTGAACAGTCTTTTGAAAATATTAAAAAATTAATTAATTAAGCTTTTTCTTAAGCTGACCATTTAACTCATCTAAGAAACCATTAGTAGTTAAATACTTACTTGAAGGCCCAATTAAAATTGCTAAATCTTTAGTCATTGATCCATTTTCAACACAATCAATGCAAACTTTCTCTAAAGTTTTCGAAAAATTAATCAGCTCTTCGTTTCCATCTAATTTTCCTCTATGTGCAAGACCTCTAGTCCAAGCAAATATAGATGCAATTGGATTTGTAGAAGTTTCTTTACCTTGTTGATGCATCCTATAATGTCTAGTTACAGTTCCATGAGCCGCCTCAGCCTCCATTACTTTTCCATCAGGAGTTAATAGAACGCTAGTCATTAAGCCTAATGAACCATATCCTTGAGCCATGGTATCTGATTGAACATCACCATCATAATTTTTACAAGCCCAAATATATTTACCGCTCCATTTCATTGCACAAGCAACCATGTCATCAATTAGTCTGTGTTCATAAGTAATTTTTAATTTTTCAAATTTTTCTTTAAACTCCTCATCAAATATTTTTTGAAAAATATCTTTAAAACGACCATCATATTGTTTTAGAATTGTGTTTTTTGTTGATAAATAAACTGGCCATTCTTTAATCAAACCATAGCCAAAACAAGACCTTGCAAAGTCTTCTATTGATTTATCTAAATTGTACATTGATAAAGCTATACCTGGTCCAGGAAAATTAAAAACTTCATATTTTATTTCTTGGCTACCATCTTCAGCTGTCCATTTAACTTCCATTTTACCTTTTCCAGGAACTTTAAAATCTGTTGCTCTATATTGATCTCCAAATGCATGTCTTCCAATAATCACAGGGTCCGTCCATGAAGGCACTAATTTAGGAATATTTTTACAAACTATTGGTTCTCTAAACACAGTTCCTCCAATAATATTTCTTATAGTTCCATTGGGAGATCTCCACATCTTTTTTAAATCAAATTCTTCAACACGAGCTTCATCGGGTGTGATTGTTGCACATTTAATGCCAACACCAATTTTTTTAATTGCAGCAGCTGAATCAATTGTTATTTGATCATTAGAATTATCTCGGCTTTTCATGCCTAAATCAAAGTATTCAATACCTAAATCTAAATATGGAAGAATAAGTTTACTTTTAATAAACTCCCATATTATTCTTGTCATTTCATCGCCATCTAGTTCTGCAACTGGGTTTTTAACCTTAATTTTAGCCATATTTGAATAATATTTATTAGTAATTGTAATTCAGTGCTTTATATACATATTAATAAAAAATTATCAAATATAAGCTTATGTTAGAGAAAATTTTTCCAAAAATTCATTCTGAAGGATACAAATTTTTAGCTATAGCTATTATTGCAACAATTTTTCTATACTTCCTCAGTACATTTCTAGGTTTAATTGGTCTTGTATTATCTATATGGGTTTATTATTTTTTTAGAGATCCTGAGCGGATTTCAATAAATGATGAAAATTACCTAACGAGTCCTGCAGATGGGGAGGTTTTAATGGTTCATGAGGTTGATGGACCAAAGGAGCTTGGTTTAGAAGATAAAAAATTCACTAAGATAAGTATTTTTATGAACGTATTTGATTGTCATGTTAATAGAACACCTTGTGAAGGGAAAATTTCAGAAATACTTTATAAACCAGGAAAATTTTTAAATGCATCACTTGATAAAGCGAGTGAAGATAATGAAAGAAATTATTACAAGATAACGAATAGCCATGGAGAAGACGTTATTGTTGTTCAGATTGCAGGTTTAATTGCCAGAAGAATTGTATGTGAATCTTCAAAGGATCAAAATTTGCAACAAGGTGAAAGAATTGGAATGATAAGATTTGGAAGTAGAGCTGATGTTTATTTTGAAAATTATGAAACATTAGTTAAAGTAGGACAAAAGACAATTGCTGGTGAAACGCTATTAGCTAAAAGATAGCTTATGGAACAACCTAAAAATAATTTTAAAATTGTATCAGATAAAAAAGCACGAATGCTTTTACCCAATGCATTGACATTAATAAATGTATGTATTGGGTTAAGTTCTATTAAGTTTGCCTTAGATGAAAAATTTGAATTATCTGTTATAGCTATTATTTTTGCAGCAATTTTTGATGCATTAGATGGCAGAGTTGCAAGGATGTTGAAAGGAACTTCTTTGGTTGGAAAAGAATTAGACTCATTAGCAGATTTAATTAGTTTTGGTGTAGCTCCAGCATTTATAATGTATTTCTGGTCTTTAAATAATTTGGGTAAATTCGGTTGGTTACTCACAATGATTTTTGTAGTTTGTGTTGCCCTTCGGCTTGCAAGATTTAATGTGAGCTCAAACTCGGAGACATCATGGAGAGATAATTACTTTGAAGGTGTGCCATCACCAGCAGGTGGAATTTTAGTATTAATGCCGTTAATATTAAGTCTAAGCGAGATAGATTTAATCAAAGTTAACTACAATATAGTAGTACCAACATTCTTTATTTTGATTTCATTTTTATTGATCAGTAAAGTTCCAACATTTGCTTTTAAAAAGATTTCCATACCGCGGCGTATGACAATTTTTGCATTGTTTGGTGTTGTGTTATTTTTTGGACTTTTGTTAATATATACATTTAAAGTTTTGGTCATTTGTGGATTAATCTATATTTGCTTAATTCCATTTGGATACTTCAGTTATCAAAAAATTTATAAACAGAAAATTATAAGTGGTGAAAATCATGATAATGATGATCTTGAAGACATATTGTAGATGAAAAAAAATGTAATTGTATCTCTGGCTGACTCAAATTACTTTGAATTACTTAATGAATTAGTCGATTCTATTAAGAGTTTTGAAAAAAGTAAAGATACAGCAATCTGCATTTTAGATGCTGGTTTGTCCGAGCAACAAAGAAACATATTATCTAAAAAAGTTGACGAAATTAAATCAGCTGAATGGGATATTGATGTTCCAGCATTTAAAGTAAAAGGAAGAGAGTGGTTAAAGAGTCAAGTATCTAGAGCTTTTTTACCAAAATATTTTCCTAGTTATGAAAAATTCTTATGGATTGATTGTGACGCTTGGGTAGGGGATTGGAATTCAGTAGAGCTTTATTTTAAAGCTTGTGAAAATGGAAAATTGGGAATTACTCAAACTTTTACACCTGGATATAAAATAATGTCTAAAGTTAATTGGATATTTGGACAACTCGCAATAATTAAATCTCAAAATTTTAAACATGCAATAAAATCAAAAATTGGAATAGATAAAGCTCGTAAACTTGCCTTTGCCCCACACATTAATATTGGTGTTTTTTCCTTAGAAAAAAATTCTGTTGGATGGACTACATGGCAAAAAAATTTAGAACAAACATTAAAAGCTGGAAATATTTTTGGATCAGAACAATTAGCTATTAATATGTCTGTTTACATCGATGATCTAGAAACAGAGTTCTTGCCTCATAATTGTAACTGGTTAGTTAGTAATCTTTTACCGAAATTTAATGAACAAGAAAAAAGCTTTGTTGAACCTTATCTACCCAATAATAAGCTAGGTATAATACACCTTGCATCTGGAATTTGGGATGGAGGTAAAGATATGAGATTACATAAAGAGGTAAAGATAAATATCAAAACATTAGAAAATAAAATTTTATCAAAAAGCTTAAGATTTGGTTATTAATTGAAAAAGAATAGAATTTCTAAAAATTGGATCAACAAACAAAAACGAGATATTTATGTCAGACAATCTCAGGTAGACGGTTATCGAGCTAGATCTGCATACAAATTAATAGAAATAGATGAAAAATTTAAGATATTAAAAAATGGAATATCAGTAATAGATTTAGGAGCATCACCAGGTAGCTGGTCTCAATATATTTCAAGGACAGTAAAAAGTGGAAGATTGGTTTCAATTGACATAAAGGGTATGGAAGAAATTGAGAATACAATCCAAATCAAAGGTGATTTTACTGATTTAGATTCTCAAGAAAAAATAAAAGGCTTATTCAAATCAAAAGTCGATGTTGTCGTGTCTGATATGGCCGTTAATACAACGGGTATAAAAGATATAGATGCAATTTATACAGGGGAACTTGCAATGGAAGCCATGAATTTTTCCAAAGAAATGTTGGTTAAAGAAGGGCGATTTGTCTCTAAAATTTTTCTAGGTTCTTCATTTAACGAAATTGTTGCTTTAGGCAAAAAATTATTCAAAGAAGTGAAGGTATTTAAACCTAAGTCTAGCAGAAAAGAATCTAAGGAAAGTTTTATTATTTGTAAAATTTTAAGATAGAGACTTTTTTTTTGAAGGGAATCATATATAAATGATTATGGATCCTATAAAAGAAGCACTCACTTTTGATGATGTCACAATGGCACCAAAATACTCAGAAGTTCTACCTTCTGAAGTTGATACCAGCACGAAATTATCATCTAATTTAACACTAAAAATACCTTTATTATCCTCTGCAATGGATACGGTTACGGAGAGTAAAATGGCTATAGCAATAGCTAAAGCTGGAGGTATAGGTGTAATTCACAGAAACCTTGATATCAAAAAACAAATTGAAGAGATTAAAAAGGTTAAAAAATTAAACTTATTAGTTGGTGCTGCTGTTGGAGCTGGTCCATTAGAACTTAAAAGAGCAGAGGCTATTTTAAAAGAAAATGTGGATTTAATTGTTGTTGATACAGCCCATGGACATAGCAAAAAAGTTGCAGAAATTATTAAAGTTATAAAAAAATTAAAAACAAACAAAACAACTCTATGTGCTGGAAATATTGCAACAGCAGAAGCCGCAAAATTTTTAATAAAATTAGGAGTAGATATTATTAAAGTTGGGATTGGACCAGGATCAATCTGTACAACTAGACTAGTTGCAGGTATTGGTGTGCCGCAGTTAAGTGCAATACTTGCTGTTAAAAAAGGTGTTAAAAATAATAAAGTAAAAATAATTTCAGATGGTGGAATTAAATATTCAGGTGATTTAGCTAAAGCGCTGTCAGCAGGTGCTGATGCAATAATGATAGGTTCTTTATTTGCAGGAAGCTTAGAAACACCTGGAAAACTAATTAAGAAAAATGGAAAATTATTTAAAAGTTTTAGAGGAATGGGGTCTGTTGGAGCAATGAATAAAGGATCAGCTGATAGGTATTTTCAAACTAAACAAAAAGATATATCTAAATATGTTCCAGAAGGAGTTGAAGGATTTGTGAAATATAAAGGTGATGTTAAAAGTATAATTTATAAGTTAATTGGGGGGCTAAAATCATCTATGGGTTATCTAGGTGCGAAAAAAGTTCCAAATCTTAAAAATAAACCTAATTTTGTAAAAATAACAAAAGCTGGTTTTTATGAAAGTATGGTTCATAATGTAGATGAAGTAAAAAATGAGAGCAAGTACTAATGAAAAAAATAAATAATTTAACAATTGTGCTATTTATGCTTTTAAATTTTGGAAGCTATTCTTTAGCAGAAAATAATTTTTTTGAAAAAGGAAAAAATAAATATGATGAACAGAAATATGAACAATCTAAATTTTTGTTTCAAAGAAGTATTGTTTTTAACCCCAAGGATCAAAACTCATATTTATATTTAGCAAAAATTTATAATTTTGAAGGGAATAAAAAAGAAGAAAAAAAAAATATTGATACGGTGCTCTTACTGGATCCTAAAAATGAAGAAGCAAACTATATGCTTATGGAAATAGAGTTAAAAAGATCTAATTACTCTAAAGTAAAAGAATTAGCAGATAATTTCTCTAAAATTTGTAATAAATTATGTAATAAAAAAAATTCTATTTTAGAATCCTTAAAGAATTTGGAACCTAAAAATGAGTCTTAATAATAATTTAAGTAAAATTTTAATAATTGATTTTGGTTCGCAATTTACACAATTAATTGCAAGAAGAGTAAGAGAATTAGGGGTTTTTTCAGAAATTGTTAGCCACAAAAAAATAAAGATAACTCAAATTATAAAAGAAAACATAGCTGGAATAATTCTCTCTGGTGGCCCTCTTAATGTCTATGAAAATGATAAATTTAAATTTGATAAAAAGATTTTAAAACTAGGAGTCCCAATCCTGGGTATATGTTTTGGACATCAGGTATTGTCAAAACTATTAGGTGGTACAGTTAAAAAATCCAAACACAGAGAGTTTGGCCTAGCTACAATAAATAAAGTATCAAATAGTATTTTAACTAAAAATTTTTTTAATAAAAATAAGACATGTGATGTTTGGATGAGTCATTCTGACCAAGTGTCAAAAATGCCAAAAAACTTTAAGGTTATAGCATCCACAAAAAATTCTAAATTAACAATAATTGAAAATATTAAAGATAATTTTTATGGAGTGCAATTTCACCCTGAAGTAACACACACCAATAGAGGCAAAATTTTATTACGTAATTTTGTTTTTCTTGTATGTAAAATTAAAAAAAACTGGTCTTCGAAAGATCAAAAATTAAAATTGATTAATGAAATTAAAGAACAAGTAGGTAACAACAAAGTAATTTGTGGATTGTCAGGAGGTGTTGATAGTAGTGTGGTGGCACAACTATTAAGTAAAGCAATTGGAAAAAATTTAATTTGTATTTTTGTTAATAATGGTCTTCTAAGAAAAAACGAAGAAATACAAGTTGTTAATACATTTAAGAAAAAATTAAAAATTAATTTAATATATGTTAATGCAGAAAAAGAATTTATTACAAAATTAACAAATGTTTCTGACCCAGAAAAAAAGCGAAAAATTATAGGAAATCTATTTATTAAAATATTTGAAAGATATGCAAACAAAATTAAGAATGTTCAATTTCTTGCACAGGGTACTCTTTATCCAGACTTAATTGAAAGTAAATCTGTTACAGGCAGTCAAACTTCAAAAATAAAATCACATCATAATGTGGGTGGTCTCCCTAAAAGAATGAAATTAAAATTAGTAGAACCTCTTAAATTCTTATTTAAGGATGAAGTTAGAAAATTAGGATTAGAACTTAATTTATCTAATGACATAATCTCAAGACACCCATTTCCTGGTCCGGGCTTAGCAATAAGAATGCCTGGCATTATTACAAACGAAAAAATAAAAATTTTAAAAGAAGCAGATTTCTATTTTATTAAAGCTTTAAGAGACCATGGATTATACCATAAAATTTGGCAAGCATACGCTGCATTACTACCAGTAAAAACTGTGGGTGTTATGGGAGACAATCGTACCTATGAACATATTTGTCTTTTAAGAGCAATTACATCTGAAGATGGAATGACTGCTGATTTTTTTGATTTTCCCAAAGGTTTCATGCAATCAATTTCTAATCAAATTATTAACAATATCAGGGGAATTAATAGAGTAGTTTACGACGTTACTTCTAAGCCACCTAGTACCATTGAATTAGAGTAATACTTTACTATAGAGTACAAGATATTATGAAATATTTACACACCATGATTAGAATCTCTGATGTAGAGAAATCATTAAATTTTTACTGTAATGGATTAGGTTTAATTGAGACTAGAAGAATGGAGAGTGAGCAAGGTAGGTTTACTTTAATTTTTTTAGCAGCACCTGGTGATGAAAAAGCTGAATTAGAACTTACCTATAATTGGGATGAAGACAAGTTAAGTGATGGATCTCGTAATTTTGGTCATTTGGCATATCGAGTTGAAAATGTTTATGAAACTTGTGAAAGGCTTAAAGGTATGGGTTATATAATTAATAGGCCTCCAAGAGATGGACATATGGCGTTTGTGAGATCTCCTGATAATATTTCTATAGAAATTTTACAAGAAGGTAGCCTAGAACTTAAAGAACCTTGGTTATCGATGAAAAATAATGGAAGTTGGTAATTAAATGCAAAAAAAAATCATAACAATAAAATCAAAAAAAAATAAATCAAAGATTATATGTCTTACAGCTTACTCAAAAAATACAGCATCAATTATTGATAAGTACTGTGATATTATCTTGGTAGGAGATTCTCTCGGCTCTGTTCTTTATAATTTTTCTTCTACAAAAAAAGTAACCCTGGATATGATGATTGAACATTCAAAAAGTGTAAGAATGGGTGTTAAAAAAAGTCTAATGGTAGTGGATATGCCTCATAACACTTATAGAAGTTCAAAAGAAGCATTAAAAAATGCAAAAAAAATAATATCGAAGACAAAATGTGATGCTATTAAGCTTGAGGGTGGTAAAAAAGTTTTTCAGATAATTAAAATTTTAGTTAAGAATAAAATTCAAGTTATGGGGCATCTTGGAGTATTACCACAATCTGCAACTAGCTTTAAATTTAAAGGAAAAAATATTGTTGAAAGAAAAAATATTTTGAAAGATTCTAAACTTTTAGAAGAAGCGGGTGTCTTTTCAATTGTTCTAGAATGTGTGGAAAGTACTTTAGCAAAAGAAATAACAAAAATAGTTCGAATACCAACAATTGGAATTGGTGCATCGGTACATTGTGATGGGCAAGTTTTAGTTACAGATGACCTAATTGGACTAAATGAAATTAATGCAAGATTTGTTAAGAAATATTCAAATGTTAAAAAGCATATTAATGATGCTGCATTTAAATTTAAACAAGATGTAACTAAAGCTAAATTTCCTAGTAAAAAAAATACTTATTAAATTAAAAGTATTGTTTAAAAGTTTCATTAATTGATAAAACCCCATAATCATTTAATCCTCCAATTATTAACTGAAGTGCAACAATTAAAATAAATCCTAAACCTACATAGGCTATCCATAAATGTTTTTGGATATAATTTGCTAAATATGTTGCCAAAGCACCTGTTAATACAACTGATAAAATAAGTCCAAAGATCATAAACCCAAAGTATCCTTTTGCAGCTCCGACTACGCCAATTACGTTGTCAAAACTTATAGTAATATCTGCAAATAAAACTTTATAAATACTTTTTATAAAAGAGGGTTCATTTGATTTTTTAGTTGGTGATTTAATCTTATTTTTCATTTCAACCAAATCTTTTCGTAAATCATTAACGATCCAAATTAGAAGAAGCCCACCTAATATTTTTATGTAGTAAAATTCAAATAGGTAAGTAGCAAAGAGTGCAAAAATAATTTTAAAAACTAAAGCACCTGCAACACCCCATAAAATTATTTGTTTTCTATTCTTTGGAACAAAGTTAGCAGCGATTAAGCCAATAATAATTGCATTATCAGCAGCTAAAATGATATCTATAAAGATGATCTGAGTTAAAATTATGAATTCTTCTATCAAGGTTTTTTTATAATATTAAATAATTCAATTAATTCAATAATTTTAATATTTAGATTTTTTTGTACCCTCAATTATTTCTTTTAATTGATTATATTCTTTACAGTTGCAATCTTTTAAAACATTTAATCTTCCTTTAGCTAGATCCATTCTACTAGTAGCTACATAAAGCTCTCCAAGGTACTCGTTTATTCCGTTATGATCAGGTTCGATTTGTAAACCTTGTAAATAAAATTCTTCACCTTTTTCGTAATCTCCAAGTTTTCTAGTAGTAAAGCCTAAATAATTTAAGGTATCTGCTTGTAATGGTTTTTTCTTATTAGATTTTAGAAGAAGCTTTTGTGCCTTCGCATATCTTTTTTGTGCCTTTTCAACCTTACCCTTTTTTTCATATTTTTTAGCAGCTTTAATTAAATTTTTGGCTTTCGTATAGTCAGAGGAATCAACAGAAGAATCGCCAGAAGTTCCAGCTGAAAATGAATTATTAGTAAGAGCTATAATTATTAGTAAAGTATAAATAAGTTTTTTCATATTTTAATTAAATTTTTTCATTTTATTTAAAGGTTTAAGTATTAAACCATTATTAACTAAGTTATCTTTAATAGATTCTGCAGTTGCTAATGAACTTTCGTTATCACCATGTATACAAACAGAGTCAATTTCGCAAGGTATCTGTTTACCACTGAGACAATTTATTGACTGATTTTTAACCATATATAACACATGTTTCTTTGCTAGCTCAGGGTCAATGATTAAAGCATTTGGCTTTTTTCTAGAAATTAAATTTCCATCATCTTCATAATTTCTATCTGCAAAAATTTCACAGGCTATCTTCATATCATTATTTTTTGCAGCAATTTCCATTTTAGAGCCTGTTGGCACCAGGTAAATAATATCTTTATTTATATCTTTAATTGCTTCTGCCAGCGTTGTGGCTAACTCCAAATCTTCACAAGCCATATTATTAAGTGCTCCATGTGGCTTGATATGGGTTACATTTTCATTATGTTTTTGAGCAATTTTTTGTAATATTTCATATTGTTCAAAAATTAGTTTTTTTATTTCTAAAGAATTTAAATTCATTCTTTTTCTTCCAAAGTTTTCAGAATCATTAAAAGAAGGATGAGCACCCATACTAACTCCATTCTTTTTAGAAATTTGAATAACCATTTCCATTGTGTGTTCATCCCCAGCATGATAGCCGCAGGCAATGTTGGCAGAATTTACAATATTAAGTAACTTGGGATCATTCTCAATAGAATGAAACTTAGATTTTTCTCCTAAATCACAATTGATATTAATTTCCATACTCTTTAGTCTGGAGTATAACATGGCATGGTTAAAAATATATCAAATCTTGGTGATACAGCTGTTTATTGTGATTTTGGTTCAGAAGTTAACGAGTCGATAAATGCAAATGTAATAGATTATTTTAATCATTTATCAAAATTAATAAAAGAGAAAGAAGTAGACGGAATAACTAACTTAACCCCCTCTTACAATAAATTAATCATTAGTTTTGATTTAACTATAACCAACTATGAAAAAATTAAAAATTTTATAGAAGGTTTAACTATTAATAGAGATATTAAAAATAATAATCAAAAAATTAAAATTCCAGTTTGTTGTGATGATGAACATGGTTTAGATATTGTAAGATTAACTGAAAAATTAAATATTAATAAAGATCAAATATTGAAATCATATTTCGATAAAGAATATTTTTGTTATATGACAGGTTTTATTGCTGGAATGCCTTTTTTAGGAGATCTAAATGAAAATATTAGGTGTGACCGACTAGAAACACCAAGGGTTAAAATGCCAAAAGGGTCTGTTGGAATAACAGAACAATTTGCAAATATTTATACTTTTGAAAGCCCTGGTGGTTGGAATATTATTGGTAACACCCCAAAGAAAATTTTTGATGATAAAAATTTAGATCAACCAGCTCTAGTTAATCCAGGTGATAAAGTAAGTTTTTATCAAATAACAAAAGATGAATATTTAAATTGGTATGAATAAAGCATATTTTGAAATTTTAAGGGCAGGCGTCAACACAACCATTCAAGATAAGGGTAGAAATAACTTATATCATGTTGGAATCGCAGTAAGCGGTGCAATTGATCAAAGAAATTATACATTATCTAATAAGCTAGTTGAAAATCAACTAAATGAAGCTGTGATTGAATTTGCATACCAAGGTCCACTTTTAAAGTTAAAAAATGGGAAAATTAATTTTGCAATATCTGGAGATATATTTTTTAAGATTATTAGAAAAAATTTAGAAGTAGAAGACGGTGAGTGTTATAAAAGCTATATTTTAAGTGAAGAAGATCAAATAGATATAATATCAACTAAAAATTCTACTTATGGATATCTGGCAGTTAATGGCGGCTTTGATTTAAAAGAAACTTGGGGTAGTTATTCTATAAATACTAAAGCAAATATTGGACCTAATGATGGGAAAAAGTATTCTTTAAATGATAAAATTTTTATTAAAAAATCAGACACCAAGAACTTAATTAAAAGAAAAATAAATTATAGTTACTCTCCCGATAGTATTATCCGAATTATTAAAGGTACAAATTTTGACTATTTTTCAAAGGATGCGATAGATAAGTTTTTTAAGGAAGATTTTTTAATTACAAACTTAGTTGATCGTATGGGCATAAGATTAAAAGGTCCTAAATTAGAAAATATAGTAAACACCAATATCAAATCAGAAGGTCTAGTTAGAGGAGTTATTCAAGTACCTGCCGATGGAAATCCAATAATAATGTTATCTGATCATGGAACAGTTGGTGGATATCCAAAGATTGGTGTAGTTATTGCTGCTGATCTTGATTTAGTTGGGCAATTAACACCTGGAACAAAAATAAACTTTAAGGAAGTAAGTCTTGAAGAAGCTCAGAATATATTTAAAGCATACACAGAAGATACAAATAAATATTTAAATGAATGTAATTAATAAAATTCCTGGTCCATTGCTGATTTTTATGGGAGCTTTAAGTTTAAGTTTTGGGGGACTTATTGTAAAAAAATTTGAAGGCTCTACTGAATGGCAAATTCTTTTTTGGAGATCTTTATTTTTTACACTTACCGTCTTAACCTTTCTAATAATTACCTATAAAAAGAAAACTTTAAGCTCTTTCTATAAGTCAGGATTGCCAGGTTTTTTTGGTGGTATTGTATTATCATTTGGATTTTGTGGTTATGTATATGCAATGTCAAACACTTCAGTCGCTAATACTAATTTTATAATATCATTACAGATTTTATTTCTTGCAATTTTTGGTTACTTATTTTTAAAAGAAAAAATTTCAACAATCACCTTAGTTTCAATAATATTAGCAATAACAGGGGTTACTTTAATGGTTGGTAATGACCTGAGACCTGGAAATCTTTCAGGAAATTTAGCTGCATTTACAATGCCTATCACATTTGCGGTCTTAATCATGATTGTAAGAAAATTTCCTACAGTAGATATGATTCCTGCTCAATTTGTTACTGGAGTAAGTTCATGTTTAATAGGGCTAAGCGTATGTATTTACTATTCACATAATTTAATGGTTTCACCTAATGATATATTTTTAGGTTTCTTAGCAGGCTTTTTTCAAGTTGGTTTTGGTTTTATATTCATTACCATTGGTGCGCGTAGTACGCCTTCAGCAATGGTTGGAGTAATTATGCTATCCGAATCTGTTTTAGGGCCCGTTTGGGCTTTTTTATTTGCAGGTGAACGGGCATCATTATTTACTTTAATTGGTGGTGCAATTATTCTATTTGCTGTTTTACTTCAGTTTTCATCGTTACTTTTATCTAATAAAAAAGAAAAAATTATTAATTGACTCTGATATACATCTGGTAGATTATTCTTCCATACGGGAGAGACTACAAACTATCGTAGCGCCGAAGGAGCAACCACCCAGGAATCTCTCAGGCAAAAGGACCGTAACATATTAACTCTGGAAAGAGATTAAGTTCTCGCCGACGGAATAAAACTCTCAGGCAAACATACAGATGGGTACAGTAAGTTAATATGGAAAATATAAAAACAGCACTTTACAATTTACATCAAAAGCATGGAGCTAAGTTTGTTCCATTTGCTGGTTATCAAATGCCAATTCAATATTCTAAGGGAATTATTGAGGAACACAAAAGTACAAGAGAAAATGCAGGTATTTTTGACGTGTCACATATGGGTCAACTATTCATTAAAGGAGACGACACATTAGCAAAAAGTCTTGAAAGAATTTTTCCAGCTGAATTGAGTAACGCTAAGTTAAATCAGTCAAAATATAGTTTTTTAATGAACGAAGAAGCGGGAATTTATGATGATTTAATTATTACAAAAGTTGAAGGTGGTTTTAATATTGTACTGAATGCTGCTTGTAAGAATACAGATTTTAAACTTTTATCTAAATTGTTAGAAGATAAGTATGAAATGATTTTAAGTGAAGAACTATCTCTTATAGCAATACAGGGGCCAAAAGCAGTCCAAATATTGGAAAAGATAATCAATGGAGTGTCAGATTTAATATTTATGAATGGTGATGCATTTAATTATCTTAAAGAAAATATTTATATCACAAGATCAGGCTATACAGGTGAAGATGGATTTGAGATATCGATAAAAAATGATGCAGCAGAAGTGTTTGTGCAAAAACTAATAGATGAAGGGGCCAGTTTAATTGGACTAGGTGCCAGAGATACCTTGAGATTAGAGGCGGGGCTTTGTTTGTATGGTCATGACATGGATATCAATAAAAGCCCAGTAGAAGCCAATTTAAAATGGGCAATATCAAAAAATAGAATTCTTGAGGGTGGATTTATTGGATGTGAAAAAATTAAATCTCAAATTGAAAATGGGGTAAGCAAGATCCGCGTAGGTATTAAGCCAGAAGGAAGAATTATAGCTCGAGAAAAAACTTCAATATTTAGTGAGGATGATAAAAATATTGGGGAAATTACAAGTGGAACTTTTGGACCGAGTGTTCAGGCCCCAGTTGCAATGGGTTATGTGGAAAATTCATTTTCTAAAATTGATACTAAGGTTTTTTTAGAAGTGAGAGGAAAAAAATATCCGGCAATTATAAGTAATTTGCCATTTTATAAAAAAAGTTATGTGAAAGGAGCTAGTAAATGAGCGAAGTAAAATATTCAAAAGAACATGAGTGGATAAAATTAGATGGAGATACTGCTGTTATAGGAATTACACAACACGCAACCGAAATGTTAGGAGATATTGTTTTTGTAGAGTTACCAGAAATAGGGTCCTCTGTTGCTAAAGATGGTAATGCAGGAGTTGTAGAATCTACAAAAGCTGCAAGCGATATTTATACTCCTGTATCTGGAAAAATTATCGAAAATAACCAAGCAATTGTTGATGATCCTGCAAAGATTAATAATGATCCAGAAAATGAAGCATGGTTTTTTAAATTAAAAATTACAGATAAGTCTGAAATGGATTCATTAATGAATAAAGAAGAATATGAAAAATTTTCAAAAGAAAGTGGTAGTTAAATGTTAAAAAATGCTCAAAAAGATTTTATACAAAGACATATAGGTCCATCCGTTGATGAACAAAATGTTATGCTTAAAGAGTTGGGCTATCAGAGTCTTGATGATTTAATAAAAGACACTGTACCAGAAAAAATTCTTCTTAAAGATGATTTAGATATTGGAGACCCAAACTCTGAATATAAAGCACTTAGAAAATTAAAAAATATTGCAAAAAAAAATGAAGTTTATTCAAGCTTTATAGGAATGGGTTATTATGGAACTTATACTCCGTACGTAATACTTAGAAATATATTAGAAAATCCAGGGTGGTACACTTCTTACACTCCATACCAACCCGAAGTAGCACAAGGTAGACTTGAAATGTTGCTCAATTTTCAACAAATGATTATAGATTTTACAGGAATGGATATTGCTAATGCTTCGCTTTTAGATGAGGGAACAGCAGCAGCAGAGGCTATGGGCTTAAGTTATAGAATATCTAAATCTGAGACTAAAAAAGTTTTTGTTTCAAAAAATTGTCACCCACAAACTATTGATGTTATCAGAACAAGAGCAGAACCATTAGGTTTAGAAATAATAGTTGGAGATGAAGATAAAGATATTAAAGAAGATATTATATGTGGGATTATTCAATATCCGGGTACGCTAGGAGATATTAAGGATCCTAGTGAAGCTATAAGTAAAATACACAAGCATAATGGAAAAGCAGTTTTAGTATGTGATTTATTAGCTCTTGCTAAGTTAAAAACACCATCTGAATTAGGTGCTGATATCGCGGTTGGTAGTTCCCAACGTTTTGGAATCCCAATGGGCTATGGTGGTCCACACGCAGCATTTTTTGCAACAAAAGATGAATATAAAAGATCAATGCCCGGAAGAATAGTTGGTGTATCAGTAGATAGACATGGTAAAAAAGCTTATAGACTGGCTCTTCAAACAAGAGAGCAACATATAAGAAGAGATAAAGCCACAAGTAATATATGTACAGCGCAAGCATTATTGGCAATAGTCTCTGCCGCATATGCTGTCTATCATGGGCCTCAGGGCATTAAAAAAATTGCTGAAAGTGTTTCTCAACTAACTAAAAATTTTGCAGATAAATTAAAACAATCTGGGTATGAACTCTATTCAGATCATTTTTTTGATACTGTAACAATTAAAACATTAGATAAAACTGACAAGATTTATAAAAATGCATTAGATCAACATGTCAATATCAGAAAAGTAAATTCTGAAATGCTAGCTGTTTCTTTTGATGAAAGAAAAAATATCTATAGAGCAAACCAATTATTAAAAATCTTTAATTGCTCAGAGACTATAAAAGAAAACATGAGTGAGAATTTATCTAATATACCTGAAAACCTTTTAAGAACTTCAAGTTATTTAGATCATCCTGTTTTTAACAATTACCATTCCGAAACAGAAATGCTTAGATATTTAAAAAAATTAGAAGATTCAGATATTGCCTTAAATAAATCTATGATTGCTTTAGGCTCGTGCACCATGAAGCTTAATGCTGTTTCTGAAATGATACCGGTTACATGGAAAGAGTTTTCTCAACCACATCCTTTTTCTCCAGTAGAGCAAATGGAAGGTTATAGAGAGCTATTTACTGATTTAAAAAATTGGTTAAGATCAATCACAGGATTTTCTGGTGTTTCATTACAACCGAATGCTGGAGCACAAGGTGAGTTCGCTGGTTTAATGGTGATACGTAAATTTCATGAGAAAAATAATGAAACAAATCGTAATGTTTGTTTAATTCCAAGTTCTGCACATGGCACAAACCCAGCAAGTGCTCAAATGGTTGGTATGAAAGTTGTTGTTGTGAAGTGTGATCAACATGGAAACGTAGACTATGAGGATTTAAAAACCAAAGCAGAAGAACACTCAGAAAATTTAGCAGCACTTATGGTTACTTACCCTTCAACACATGGAGTATTTGAAGAAAAAATAACAGATATTTGTGATCTAATTCATAATCATGGTGGACAAGTTTATATGGATGGAGCAAATTTAAATGCATTGGTAGGAATTGCAAAACCTGGAAATTTTGGTCCCGATGTTTGTCATATAAATTTACATAAAACATTTTGTATACCACATGGTGGCGGAGGACCTGGTATGGGACCGATAGCCTGTAAAAAACATTTAGAAATGTTTTTACCAAAACATTCAGTGATAAAAGATTGTGGTCCTGCAACAGGTATGGGGGCCGTATCTGCAGCGCCCTGGGGAAGCTCAAGTATTCTATCAATCTCATGGATGTATATAAAGATGATGGGTTCTGAAGGCTTAAGAAAGGCTTCACAAGTAGCTATATTGAATGCAAATTATATTGCACATAAGCTCAAAGACTCATTTCCAATATTATATAAGGGTAAAACTGGCAATGTAGCTCATGAATGCATTATCGATATTAGATCAATAAAGAGTGACACAGGAATAACTGAAGAAGATATTGCAAAACGATTAATTGATTTTGGCTATCACGCCCCAACAATGTCGTGGCCAGTAGCAGGCACTATGATGATTGAGCCTACAGAAAGTGAAAGTTTGAGTGAAATAGATAAGTTTTGCTCCACACTTCAAAAAATAAAACAAGAAATTGATAAAATTAAATCAGGTGAATATGATAAAGTTGATAATCCATTAAAGAATGCGCCACATACACACGTTGAATTAACTGCAAATAAGTGGGAACATAAGTATGAAAGAGAAGAGGCCGCTTATCCTTCAGAATTTTTAAGAACAAATAAATATTGGCCTCCAGTTGCTAGAGTAGATAATGTTTATGGAGATAAAAACTTATTTTGTACATGTCCATCAATGGAAGAGTACGAAGACACAGCAGCCTAAAGATTTATTAAGATGAAAATTGCTGTAGTTGGTGCTGGTATATCTGGATTAAGTGCAGCTTATTATTTATCCAAAAAACATAAGGTTGATTTGTTTGAAAAAGAAAATCAATTTGGTGGTCACGCAAATACAATAAAAGTAGCTTATGACCACAATAAAGAAATTGCTGTAGATATTGGTTTTATGGTGTTTAATAAAAATACCTATCCAAACTTAATTAATTTTTTTTCAGAAAACAAAATAGAGATTGAGAAAAGTGACATGTCATTTTCAGTATCTGTAGATGGTAGTGACATTGAATACTGCGGTAAGGGCTTAGGGGGAATTTTTTCAAATAAAAAAAACTTATTAAATTTAAAGTTTATTAAAATGTTTTTTGAAATAATTAGTTTTTATAAAAACTGTGAAAAAATAGAAACAGAAGAAGTTAAATCAATAACATTAGGGGAACATTTAAAAGAAATAAAAATATCAGATTATTTTATTAATTATCATATTATTCCAATGGTGTCAGCAATTTGGTCAATGCCACCCTTAGAAGCTACACAAATGCCTTTATCATTCTTTTTAAATTTTTTTAAAAATCATGGTTTGTTTAAAATAAAAGATAGACCACAATGGTTTACGGTAGCAAATAGAAGTAAAACCTATGTAGATAAAATAATAAGCCAAATTAGTGGAGAGCACTTTAAAAATTACCATATAAATAAAGTTGTAAGAAGTGATTTTGGAGCTAAAATTTTTTATGGTGAAGAGAATGAGTTTTTTGATTATGACAAAGTTGTAATTGCAACACATGCTGATGAGGCTTTACAAATAATTGATAATCCAACTTCAGATGAAGAGCTCATATTAAAAAATTTTAAATATAGAGGAAATACAGCCGTTATTCATTTTGATGAAAGTATTATGCCTAAAAATAAGAATGCATGGTGTTCTTGGAATTCGTCAATGAGTGCAGATAATATTGAAAAAACATCGGTAACATATTGGTTAAACCAGTTACAAAATCTCAAAATAGATAAAAATATTTTTTTAACAATTAATCCATTTAGAGAAATACCTGCCAATAAAACATTCAAAAAAGTCATGTTTACTCACCCTTATTTTGATGCAGATGCACTATCAAACCAAAATAATTTACAAAAAATTCAAAATAAAAAAAATATTTTATTTTGTGGAAGTTATTTTGGTTATGGTTTTCATGAGGATGGAATAAAGTCCTCTATTGAAATGCTAAAAATGCTTAATGATTAAACATTCATTTATTTATACTGGGAACGTAATTCATAAAAGGTTCAAGCCAAAAACTCATACCTTCAATTATAAAGTGTTCTCATTACTTATAGATTTATCAGAAATAGAGCTATTAAATAAAACTTTAAAACTATTCTCATATGATAAATTTAATATTATTAGCTTCTTTAATAAAGATCATGGCCCTAGAGATGGAAGTTCACTTAAAAATTGGGTCATAGATCATTTAAAGAAAAATGACATTGATTGTAATGATATTCAAATTAAACTTTTGTGCTATCCTAGAATATTTGGATATGTGTTCAATCCTTTAAGTGTATTCTACGTATATGATAAAAATTCTGATTTAATATCTATTCTTTATGAAGTTAAGAATACATTTGGTGAACAACATACCTATGTTTTTAAAACTAAAAAAGATCAAAATTTAATACAACATGTTTGTAAAAAAAAATTTCATGTTTCCCCATTTATACCGATGAATTGTATCTATTTTTTTAGACTACTAAAACCAGGTAATAAGATTTCAGTGATTATTGATTTACAGGACCCAGAAGGTAAAATTCTTTATGCATCACAAGATGGTGTTAAAAGTGAATTAAATAACCCTAACTTAATCAAATCTTATTTAAAACATCCGCTAATGACATTTAAGATTATTTTAGCGATACACTTTGAGGCATTTAAATTGTGGACAAAAGGAATTAAGTTTATAAGTAAAAAAATTAAGATTAAAAATAACATTACTTTAGAAAATTAATGATAATTTATAAAATTTCAGATTCAATTGTATTTAATGCACTAAAAAATATTAAACATGGCTTTCTCGAAATAACTAAAATTGATGGAGAAATTTTAAAATTTGGCAATCCAGAGGATAGTTTAAAAGTATCGTTAACAATTAAAGATGAAAGCCTTACTTATAACTTGATTAAAAGTGGCAGTATAGGTTTAGGAGAATCCTACATGAAAGATTTTTTTACAACAAATAATCTTTCTGATTTAATTGAGTTAACAGCTAGAAATATAAAAACTATTTATAAGTTTTCTGGTATTTTTGATTTGCCTTTAATTAATTTCTTTAAGAATAAATTTATTAAAAATACGAAAAATAGAAGTAAAGAAAATATCGCAAAACATTATGACCTTGGTAATGATTTTTTCTCTCTTTGGTTAGATAAATCTTTAACTTATTCAAGTGCAATATTTGAAAATTCTAAACAAGATCTTTATCTTGCACAAAATAATAAATATCAAAAATTAACTGATCTTTTAAAGCCTGCTGCTGGCAGTAATATCCTTGAAATTGGCTGTGGTTGGGGTGGTTTTGCTGAATATATAGGCACTAATTATGATGTGAAATTAGATTGCATAACTATTTCTAAAAGACAATTTGAATTTGCTAAAGAAAGAATTCATAAATGTGGACTTAATGAAAAGGTTAATATTGAAATTAAGGATTATAGAGATCTTAAGAAAAAGTATGATCATATTGCATCTATAGAAATGATTGAGGCAGTAGGGCAGAATTACTTAGACAGTTACTTTAATACAATAAAGAAGAATTTAAATCCATCAGGTACAGTCGGTATTCAAGCTATAACAATTGATGATAATTTGTTTGAGAGATACAAAAATAAACAAGATTTTATTCAAAAATATATTTTCCCAGGCGGATTTTTACCATCCAAAAGTGAAATACAAAATCACATTGATATCAATGGTTTAAAATTCGGAGAATACAACTCTTATGCAGATCATTACTCAGATACGCTTATTGTTTGGAGAGAAGAGTTCAATAAAAAATGGGATACAATTAAAGATCAGGGTTTTGACTTAACTTTCAAAAAGATGTGGCAATTTTACCTTTCATATTGTGAGGCAGGATTTAAATCAAGAAATATAGATTTGATTCAATTCTCTTTATATAATAAATAAACATATGAAAATTATATTTGCCTTAATATCATTAATTTTATTAACTAGCTGCACAGGAAACAATATGAAACCAACAGACTTTAAAGATCAAAAACCAAGATTAATTATAGAAGAGTATTTATCTGGAAATGTTAAAGCTTGGGGGATTTTGCAAAATAGATCTGGAAAAGTAACTAGACAATTTTCAGCTGATTTAAATGGTGTGTGGGACGGTAAACAATTAATTTTAAATGAAAAATTTAATTGGAATGATGGTGAAATTCAAGAAAGACAGTGGACAATTGATAAATTAGATGAGCATAATTATGAAGGTACAGCTGGAGATGTTGTTGGTAAGGCTAAAGGCTATTCATATGGTCCTGCTTTTAAATTTGAATATGTTTTATTAGTACCTGTTAAAAGTAAAGTAATGAAAATCACTTTTGATGATTGGATTTTTATGCAAGATGAAAAGGTAGCAATTAATAGAGCTACAATGACTAAGTTTGGAATAAAAGTTGCCGAACTTACAGTGATGTTTGTTAAAGATTAGTAATCTATTTTTTTCATCCCTTTTTCAACAATTTTAAAATAAATACTGCTAGGCAACATACTTAAAAATTTCAAAAGATATGTAAAAGCCTTAGGGAAATGGATTTCAAATCCTTTTTTCTTAACTAAACCTATATAAATTTGTTCTGCAGCAAATTCTGGTGGCTTTATCATTGGCATTGGAAAATCATTTTGATCTGTCATTGGAGTTTTAATAAAGCCAGGACTTACTAGAGAAACTCTTACATTTTTTCTTTTCATTTCAAAATGAAGGCTTTCCGCAAAACTTGTTAAAGCAGATTTAGATGCACAATAAGCTCCTGCTGCAGGTAAGCCTCTATATCCAGCAATAGAGGAAATGATTGATATTTGGCCACTTTTTTTATTATTATAATACTCATAAGCAGAGTTAATCGAATTCATTGTACCAAAGTAATTAACTTCCATAATCTTTCTAATCTTATCAAGATTGAATGCCTTCTCTGATTTGGGGTCGTGTATGCCTGTTCCAAATATAGATATTTCAATATCATTAAATTTTTCAATAATATTTTTAAAGACAGATTTACATTGATCAATATTAGTAACATCTAAAGGAAAAGAGTGAATATTGGAATTCTCTTTATTTAAGTCTTGTAGTAAATTTTCTCGTCTTGCAGATGCTGCTACTATCCATCCTTCATTTGCAAATTTTATAGCTAAAGCCTTACCAATTCCACTACTTGCACCTGTTATCCAAATAACTTTTTTTTCATTCATAAATCAATGTATAATACGAATATGCTAAAAAATAAAATTTTATCTTTTATTCTATTTACTCTAGCTACTTACTCAGCTTCAGTTATAGGTGGATTTGCAACAATTACCTTTAAAGAGCCTTGGTACTCGTTACTTATTAAACCATCTTTTAATCCACCGGATTGGATTTTCGCACCAGTATGGACAACACTTTATCTAATGATGACAATTGCTATTTGGAGTTTCTGGCACTCAAAAAATAGAGATATGAAGACAGTTTATATTTATCTTATTCATTTAATTTTTAATACAACTTGGAGTGTAGTTTTTTTCGTTCTGCACAAAATGATTTTAGCTTTGCTCATACTAATAATTCTAATTTATTTGATAATCATTCTCATGCTCAGATTTAAACGTGTCAACTTGCTAAGTTCTTATTTGATGATTCCTTATTTACTTTGGTGTTCCTTTGCACTAGTGCTCAATATAAGTTTAATCTTATTAAATTAAAATAAATTATGGATGATGTTGTAATAATTGGGGGTGGAATTATAGGAGCTTCTACAGCTTATTTTTTATCTAAAGAGGGTAGAAAAGTTAAAGTTATTGAAAGAGACCCAACATATAAAGAAGCATCATTTCCATTATCTCTTGGTGGTTTTAGGAGGCAATTTTTTCAAAAAGAAAATATTTTACTAGGTAAGTTTGCAAGAGAGTTTATTTCCCAAATACCAGATCTATTGAAAACTAAAAAAAATCCTAACCCAACTGCAAGCATGGTTGCAAATGGATATCTTTTGATGTTTGGCCCAGAACATGCTGAAGAACAATATAAAGCATTAGAAAATCATAAAGCCTGTGATGCAGGTACAAAAAATATTAAAGGTTCAGAATTATCTAAGACATTTTCTTATATAAATTGTGAAGGTATAGAAACCGCAACGTTTACCGATAACCAAAGTGAAGGTTGGATAGATCCATTTATGTTTCATAGTGCACTCAAAGGTAAAGCAATTGAACTTGGTGCAGAATTTGTTAAAGGTGATGTAAAAAATATTTCAGAAATTAAAGCTAAAACTATAATTTCGGCTGCTGGTTGTTGGACAAATAAATTATTGGAAGATATTCCTGTCGTACCTCAAAAACATACTGTTTTTAGAGTTAAATGCCCAACTCACATTCCAGAAATGCCTTTATGTGGAGATTTAACTACAGGAGTTTATTGGAGACCGGAAGGTAATGAATACTTAGCTGGTTCACCAAATTCAGTTTTCGATGCAACTGATTTAGAGCCTGCTTGGAATGATTTTGAAGAATTGGTATGGCCAGCGTTAGCACAAAGAATACCAGCATTTGAAGAGTTAAAACTAACTGGTGGTTGGGCTGGTTACTATGATTGCAATAAATTAGATAATAATGCAGTTGTTGGTAAACATCCAAAATATGACAATGTTTATATGGCATCAGGATTTACGGGCAGAGGTTTAATGCAAGCACCTGGTATTGGAAGAGCTCTAACTGAACTAATTACAACTGGATCATATCAAAGTATTGATATTAGTGATTTTTCTGTCGAAAGAGTGTTAGAGAATAATGCAAGACCAGAACCTTACGTCTTATAAATAATTAAGTACCACAAAAAGTTTTATAATTTTCATTTCCTTGTTGATTGGGATTTTGAAAAATTGAAATATTTTCTTGATTTGTATACGGTTTTTCTAAAACTTTTAATATATTGTGTACTGGTTCAATATCACCATTATTTGCTGCTGCTAAAGCTTCTTCAACCATGTGATTTCTTGGAATTACCAATGGATTTGTAGTGTGCATTAATTTTAAATACTTTTCTTCAGTATTATTATTTAATTTTAAACGGTCGCCCCATCTTTTTTTCCAAATAATAAAATCTTCATTATTATATTTTTCATTAAAAGAAAATTTTTCATTCATTAAAAAGCAAAAGGTATTGGTATAATCAACCTTATTTTTGTGCATCCAAGTTAATAAATCCATTATTAAAATCTGATCATTTATATCTTCTCCAAATAAACCTAATTTATCTCGCATCATGTTTAGCCACTTTTTTTGATAAATTTCTTCAAAGGTATTTATAGTTTCCGTTGCCATCTCAACAGCCTTATCTTTATCATTATCTATAAATGGAATTATACATTCAGCAAATCTTGCTATATTCCATTTTATAATTTTTGGTTGATTTAAAAACGAATATCTTCCTTGTTGATCTATTGAACTAAAAACTGTCTCTGGATTATATTCATCCATAAAGGCACATGGCCCATAATCAATAGTCTCTCCTGATATAGACATATTATCTGTATTCATAACTCCATGAATAAAACCAGTACGCATCCAATTTACTACCAAGTCAATTTGAACATCAATTAGTGTTTTTAATAAATCTAATGCCTGGTTTTTTGAATTATTAATATTGGGGTAATGTCGATTAATTACATAATCCAATAGCACTTTTAAATTTTTATCATTTTGTGTTGCTGCTAAGTATTGAAAAGTTCCCACTCGAATGTGACTAGATGCAATTCTAGTTAACACAGCACCAGGTAAATACGTGTCTCTCATAACATTCTCACCTGTTTTAGCCACTGCAAGACTTCGTGTTGTTGGAATATTTAATCCATGCATTGCTTCACTAATAATATATTCCCTTAACATAGGACCTAATGCAGCCCTGCCATCGCCACTTCTAGAGAAAGGAGTTCTTCCAGAGCCTTTAAATTGAATATCAAACCTTTCTTTGGTTTTAGAAAGGTGTTCACCCATTAAAACAGCACGTCCATCACCCAACATTGTAAAATGACCAAATTGATGACCTGCATATGCTTGTGCAATTGAATTTGATCCTGTTGGTAATAAATTACCTGAAAATAATTGAGACAAATTTTCTTCACTAATATTAGTGAAATCTAAATCTAAATCTTTAGATAAATCCTTATTTATAATTATCAACTCAGGAGATTTTACTGGAATAGGGGCTTGTTTTACTAAAAAATCATCAGGTAGCTTTGAATAGGTGTTATCAAAAGACCAACCTGCTTTATCAATATCTATATTTGAAGTAGTCATTTTAAAAATTATAAACTTTATAATTTTTAAAGCACCTATTTAAATATGAGTAATTAAGAAAGCTCTGCTTGATTTTCTTTAGGTTCAACGACAGTTTTAAATTGATTAGATATCTTTTGAATTTCTACAGAAGAAACTTTGTACTCTGCACACATTGTTTCTTCATCCTTACCATGACCAGTTACCATGTTAACCATGTGTTCTGGAAAGTGGAATGTTGTAAATACAATTCCTTCTTTAACTTTATCTGTTACTTCTACTTTTAAAGCAACTTCTCCTCGTCCAGAATAAAGTCTTCCTATGTCACCTGTATTTAACTCTCTTTTGTTGGCATCATTAGGGTGAACTAGTAACAAATCTTCAGAAACTATATTAATATTTTTAGTACGTCTTGTCATAGTAGCAGCATTATAGTGCTGAAGAACTCTACTCGTTGTTAGAATTAAAGGGTAATCTTTTTTATTAGTAGCTATCTCATTAGATTCTTTCCAATCAAAATTTTTAAGCTGTCCTTTTCCAATTTTAAAAGTTTCTTGGTGTAAAATTTGAGTATCTGTTCCATCTTCTTGAACAGGCCATTGTAATCCCATCTTACCAAGTCTTTCTCTTGTTACGCCCTTAAAGAAAGGAACAACATCTGCGATTTCTGCAAGAACTTGATCGGCATCATAAGTTGGTTGATCAAAACCTAATTTTTGCATCATATCAGTTACAATGTTTCCATCAGTTTTTGTACCTGGTAGAGGAGGTACCGCTCTGTTTACTCTTTGAATTCTTCTTTCAGTGTTAGTGAATGTTCCATCTTTTTCTAAAAAAGTTGTTCCAGGTAATACTACTGTTGCAAGTTTTGCAGTCTCGCTCATAAAAATTTCTTGTACTACTAATAATTCTAAAGAGTTCATTGCTTGAACCACATGTGCACTATTAGGATCCGTTTGAACAATATCTTCTCCGATAATCCATACAGCTTTCACATCTTTATTAATTGCTCCATCAAACATTTCTGGAATTTTTAGACCTTGTTTTGATGGGTGGACAACTCCATACTTTTCAGTGTAGAAATTTTGAACTTTTTCATCAGCTACTTCAAAGTAACCAGCTCCTTGATGAGGTTGGCACCCCATATCCGCTGCACCTTGAACATTATTTTGTCCTCTTAATGGATTAACACCAACACCTCTTCTACCAATATTACCTGTAATCATTGCTAGATCGGCAATTAACATTACTGTTTTAGAACCTTGCTCTTGTTCAGTAACTCCTAAACCATGGAATTCCATAGAATTTTTAGCAGTTGCATAAGCTATAGCAGCTTCTTTAACCAATTGTTTATCAACACCAGCAACCTTAGCTAGTTGATCCATATCTTGTCTTTCAATCTCTTTAATGAAATTTGCAAAACCTTCAGTTCTATCTCTAACAAAATCTTCATCATAAAGATTTGCTTTCATTATAAAATGTAACATCATATTTAAAATAGCTACATTTGTTCCGGGTCTTAGTTTAATATGGTAATCAGCAAGCTCAGCTAGTTCAGTAGTGATAGGATCTAGAACTATTAGTTTTTTGCCCTTCATTACTTGTTGTTTTATTTTGGCTCCAGTAACTGGGTGAGCATTTGTTGGGTTTGCTCCTATAACCATAAACAAATCTGCATGGTAAATATCTTCTGTAGAATTAGTTGCAGCGCCAGTTCCAAAAGTTTGCTGCATTCCCCAAGCAGTAGGTGAATGACAAATTCTTGCACAACAGTCAATGTTGTTAGTTCCGATTGCAGCTCTAATCATTTTTTGGAAAACATAATTTTCTTCATTAGTACATCTTGCTGAAGAAATACCTGCAACTGCATCTGGTCCACTTTCTTTAGTTATTCGATTTAATTCTTTTTTAATAAAGTCATAAGCTTCATCCCATGATGCTTCTTCAAATTTTCCATTTCTTTTAATCAAAGGTGTTTTTAATCTGTCAGGATGATCGTAAAATCCAAATGCATATCTTCCTTTAATACAAGTGTGACCTGCGTTAACTTCAGATTCTTTAGGCGTAGATATTGCAACAACTTTGTTATCTTTAATAGATGCTTCTAAATTACATCCAACTCCACAATAAGAACAAGTTGTTCTAACTTTTTCATCTACAGCAGCTGATTTTGATTGAAAGACATCTGATATTGCATCTGTTGGACATGTATGTGCACAAGCACCACAAGATACACAAGATGAATCTCCAAACAAAGCGTCATTATCTGTTGTGATTTTAGATTCAAATCCTCTACCACTCATTGTTAATACAAAAGAACCTTGAATTTCATCACAAGCACGAACACATCTTCCACAGTTAATACAGTTATCTAAATTCATTCTCATATAATCATGAGAAGTATCTCTCGGAATACCTTTGTGTTGTTTTGGAGTGTTGTATCTATGATCTGATATACCTAAATCATTAGCAACATCTTGAAGTTCACAATTATTATTAACTTCACAAGTACCACATTCCATTGGGTGATCAGTTATAACTAGTTCAATAATATTTTTTCTTAATTCTGTTAGCTTTTCATTGTTTGTAAAAATATGTTGGTTTTCTGCAACAGGCGTATGGCAGGAAGCTACAATTTTAGTTGGCCCATCTTTAACTAAAGCAACCTCAACAGAGCAAACCCTACAAGCTCCGTAAGGTGCTAAGTTTGGATCGTTACATAAAGCAGGAACCTTTTTTTCACCAAGGTAACTTTTTACAAATTTCAAAACGGAAGTATGGTTAGGGCCAATTTCATAAGGCTTACCATCTATATATGCAATTTTTCTTTTTTCTGAACTCATATTACCCTTTAAAATCTATCTTAGTTTTCATTAACCATATCATCCTTCATTTCATCACCAAAATATTTTAATATATTCATGATAGGAGTAGGTATCGCCCCACATAGGGCGCATAAACAACCATTTTTCATCGTTAATAGTAAATCATTTAATACTTTTAATGGAATCTTGGCTGTTTTACTCTTTAACTGATCAAACATTTCTTTGCCTCTGTAAGATCCAAGCCTTCCTGGAAAACACTTTCCACATGATTCTTCAGCAGTAAATTCAAATAAATGATGAATATATTCAACCATTGGAAAATCTTTTGGAATACTGACTATACTTGCGTGTCCAAGCATAAAACCAGCTGCTGTAAATTCTTGAAAATCTAGATTCAGCTTTTCAGCTTCTGCAATTGGTATCACGCCACCTAATGGTCCCCCAATTTGTAATGCTTTTACAGGCTCTTTAAAGCCACCACCAATATCATTTAAAACTTTTTTCATGGGTGTTCCCATTTCAATTTCATAAACACCTGGATTGTTAAAGAAGCTATCAAAACAAACTAATTTAGTACCAGCTGATTTTTTGTTACCTATAGAAGAAAATTTTTCCGCTCCATTTAAAAGTATGCCTGCTGCTGCAGCTAGGGTTTCAACATTATTAACAACTGTTGGTTTTTTATACAATCCTTCAGTAACAGGAAAGGGAGGTCTTACCTCAACTTCTGCTCTACGGCCTTCTATTGAAGCAATTAAAGCAGTTTCTTCTCCACAAATATATGCTCCTTGCCCAATACATATATTTAAATCAAAAGAAAAATTTGTTCCAAGAATATTCTCTCCAAGCAGACCATCTTTTTT
>CAJQSY010000026.1:0-2799 GCA_905616605.1 uncultured Candidatus Pelagibacter sp. | reverse complement strand
ATTTTGGTTCTTTCTTTAGATTTTTCAAATGATAGATACCCAATTATAATTACTAATATTATTGAGAAAATTATTATAAGTTTTTTTTTATTATTTATAAAAAAGTTCTTAATTCTTTCATTTCTTGCGTTTGAATCTATGATTGTAATTTCTTCGTCCATTTTTATATCATATTCCTTAATACATATTGAAGTATTCCACCATTTTTATAATACTCTAATTCGTTTTTAGTGTCTATTCTACATAGAGTTTTGATCTTTTTAATATCTCCAGAGGCATATTTTATTTCAACCTGAACATGATCTGATGCATTTATACCCTCTTCTATTTGAAGAACAGTTATTAACTCTGATCCAATTAATTTTAAGTTTATCCTATCGTTTCCTTCAGTAAATTGAAGTGGTAAAACGCCCATTCCAATTAAATTAGATCTATGAATTCTTTCAAAGCTTTCTGCTATTACAACTTTTACACCTAATAACTTTGTTCCTTTAGCAGCCCAATCCCTTGACGATCCTGTTCCATATTCTTTTCCACCTATAACAGCAAGGTCTGTTCCTCTTTTTTTATATTTCTCTACAGCATTATAAACTGGCATCACTTTTTCTTCTGGATATAGTTTTGTAAAGCCGCCCTCTGTTCCAGGCGCCATTTCATTTCTTATTCTAATATTTGCAAAAGTTCCTCTCATCATTACTTCATGATTACCTCTTCTTGATCCATAGGAGTTATAATCTGCTGGAAGTATTTGATGTTCCATAAAATACTCACCAGTTGGACTTTCTTTTTGAATATTTCCTGCTGGAGAAATATGATCAGTTGTAACCATGTCTCCTAAAATCAAAAGTGGTCTTGCGTCTTTAATAGGTTTAAACCCTTCTGGCAGATCGGATAAATTTTCGAAGAAAGGTGGTTTCTTTACATAAGTTGATCCTGAGTCCCAGTTGTAGATACTTGTATTTTCAGTTTTAATTTCTTGCCATTGCTTAGGTCCTTCTGAAACATGTGAATATCTTTTGATAAACATTTCTGCATTAAGAGATTCTCTCAATGTATCTTCAATTTCTTTATTTGATGGCCAAATATCTTTTAAAAAAATATCTTTACCCTCTTTACTTTTTCCTAAAGGTTCCTTGTATAAATCAAATTCCATATGACCAGCAAGTGCATAAGCTACCACAAGTGGTGGTGATGCTAAATAATTAGCTTTTATATGTGGTGATATTCTTCCTTCAAAATTTCTATTTCCAGATAAAACTGATACAGCGTAGATATTCTCTTTCTCAATCGCATTAACAATTTCTTCCGGTAAGGGACCTGAGTTTCCTATACAAGTTGTGCAACCATAACCTACCAGATTAAAACCTAACTTATCTAAAAACACATTTAATCCTGCTTTTGCCAAATAATCAGTTACAACTTTTGATCCTGGTGCTAATGAAGTTTTGACCCAAGGTTTTGCTTCTAAACCAAGTTCTACAGCTTTTTTAGCTAACAAACCCGCACCGATTAGAACATTTGGATTTGATGTATTTGTGCATGATGTTATTGCAGCAATCAATATTGACCCATCCTTAATTTCATAATCTGTCCCAGAAACTTTTGAGATACTTTTTTCTTTTCTTTCAGTTGCATCTTCAAGGACTTTTTTAAATCCTGTAGAGGCATCTGTTAATAAAACTTTGTCTTGAGGTCTCTTGGGCCCTGAAATTGTTGGTACAATTGTTGACATATCTAATGACAATGTATCAGTGAATTCAATTTCATCACTTGCCCACAACCCTTGTTCTTTTGCATACTTTTCAACTATATTTACTGTATTTTCATCCCTTCCTGAAAATCTTAAATATTTTAATGTCTCGTCATCAATTGGGAAAAAGCCACATGTAGCCCCATACTCTGGAGCCATATTTGCAATAGTTGCTCTATCTGCAAGTGTTAGATTTTTTAAACCTTCACCATAAAACTCAACAAATTTTCCAACAACACCTTTGTCTCTTAACATTTTTACAATAGTTAGGACTAAGTCTGTGGCAGTTGTACCTTCTGGCATTTTGTTAATTACTTCAAACCCAATTACTTCAGGTATCAACATTGAAATTGGTTGACCCAACATTCCAGCTTCAGCTTCGATTCCACCCACACCCCAACCAAGAACAGATAGTCCATTAACCATAGTAGTATGACTGTCAGTACCAACTAATGTGTCAGGAAATAAATAATCTTCATTATTAAATTTTTCTGACCAAACAACTTTTGATAAATATTCTAAATTAACTTGATGACAAATACCTGTTCCAGGAGGAACTATTCTAAAATTATTAAATGCTTGTTGTCCCCATTTTAAAAAAGAGTACCTTTCCCCATTTCTTTTAAATTCAATATCCACATTTTTTTCAAAAGAGTCTGCACCAGCAGACTTATCTACTTGCACTGAATGGTCAATAACAAGATCTACTGCTGATAGCGGATTAATAGTATTTGGATCTTTATTTTTTTCTTTAACAGCCTCCCTCATTGCTGCAAGATCAGCAACTGCTGGTATTCCCGTGTAATCCTGTAACAAAACTCTAGCTGGTCTATAAGCTATTTCAGTTAATGATTTTTTTGTTTTCAACCATTCCTTAATTGCTTCTATTTGGCTTTTGGTGACTGATAGGTCATCTTCGTATCTTAATAAATTTTCTAATAAGACTTTAAGGGATTTTGGAAGTTTTGAAATTCCATCTAAACCATTTTTTTCTGCTTCTGATAAAGAATAATATTTATATTCAGTATCATTTATACTGATGGATTTTA
>CAJQSY010000025.1:0-58542 GCA_905616605.1 uncultured Candidatus Pelagibacter sp. | reverse complement strand
TATAGTCGCCGGCGGACAAGAAAATATGTCTAGAGCACCACATGCTATATTTTATCGAGAAGATAAAAAACTAGACGAAAATAAGCTAGTGGATACGATGATCAATGATGGGTTAATAGACTCATTTAACAATTATCACATGGGAGTTACTGCTGAAAATATTGCAGAAAAATATAAAATTTCTAGAGATGAACAGGATTTATTTGCATTAAACTCTCAAGAAAAAACTCAAAAAGCCATAAATGACAATAGATTCAAAAATGAGCTGATCAAATTGAAGATTGATACAGATGGTAAAAATTTTATTTTTGAAAAAGACGAACGCCCAAGAAACAATTTAAACTTAGAAGATCTTAAAAAATTAAAAACTGTTTTCAAAGAAAATGGAACAGTTACTGCGGGTAATTCATCAGGAATAAATGATGGTGCAGCAGCAACTGTATTAATGTCTAGAGAAGAGGCAGAACTTAGAGGTATAGAACCGTTAGCTAAAGTAGTCTCATGGGCAACTTGTGGTGTTGAGCCTTCATTGATGGGGCTAGGTCCAATTAAAGCTGTTAATATAGCTTTAGAAAAAGCCGATTGGAAAAGAGAGGATATTGATTTGTTTGAAATAAATGAAGCATTTGCAGCACAAAGCATTGCTGTGATTAGAGATCTTAAAATTCCTAAAGAGATTGTAAATTATAATGGTGGGGCAATTGCATTAGGACATCCAATTGGAGCTTCAGGCACTAGAATTTTAGTAACCCTTATTCATGAAATTATTAGACAAAATAAAAGCAAAGGTTGTGCCACTCTCTGTATTGGTGGTGGAATGGGAATAGCCATATGCATTGAGAGAAATTAAGTTTTTATTTATTTGTTAATTTATGAAAAAAGAAAACTTGCCCTCAAAAGTTTGTCCTGTTTGTAAAAGACCTTTTGTTTGGCGTAAGAAATGGAAGCTTAATTGGGATAAGGTAAAGTATTGTTCCAAGAAGTGTTCTAAGTGATTTACTTATCTTTATTTACTATATCTTTTTTAGCTGCAACCATTTTACCATTTTCATCTGAGCTCACATTGGCAGGGTTAATCACAACATCAAATTATGATAATTTATTTTTGTTAATTGTGGCAAGCCTTGGGAATGTTTTAGGATCTGTTGTTAATTGGGCTTTAGGATTTTATTCAAGAAATCTTACTACAAAAAAATGGTTTCCATTTAAAGATAAGCAAATAGAAAACTCCTCAAAGTGGTTTAGTAAATTTGGTAAATGGTCGTTATTATTTGCTTGGGTTCCAATTATAGGTGATCCACTGACTTTAGTTGCAGGCTTATTGAGAGTTAGATTTTTAGATTTTATAATTTTAGTAACAATTGGAAAAGTTAGCAGGTATTTAGTTATTTTTTATTTGCTTAGTTAATTTTTACTGATCGTGTTAGATACTTAAATGCTCGAAATATTTATTCAAACCTTTTTCTTATATTTTATTGTTATTGATCCATTAGGAACAACGCCACTATTCTTAATTGTTACTCAGCACATGGAGACTAAAGATAAGATTAAAACAGCCTTAAGTGCCACAACAATTGCAGCTGTTATATTACTATTTTTTGCATTACTTGGAAGCTCTTTGCTAAGATATTTAAACATATCTTTTCCTGCTTTTACAATTGCAGGTGGGATTATTTTATTTTTAATTTCTATGGAGATGCTGTTTGATAAGAGACAACAAAGAAAAGAAGGTGATCTTGAATATAATTCAGATAGAGTGAGTATATTTCCTTTGGCAACACCCCTAATAGCTGGGCCAGCTGGGATTACCTCTGTTATTGTTTCTGTTTCAGATATAGGTAATAATTTTACAAATCAAGCTGTTGGAATATTAGCATTAGTTTTAGTTTTACTTTTAACTTTTACAATTTTTTTTATAGCCTCAAAATCTTCAAAAATAATTAATAAAAAGATAATTAGTGTAATTTCAAGAGTAATAGCAATCATTCTAGCAGGGCTAAGTGTTCAATACATTTTAGACGGACTAAAAACTTTTTTAGCTTAAGATATTGTTCTAGAGAGCATTCTAAATTAGTATAAATTTAGCAATGAATATAATTGTCTTACAACATATTAAAATTGAAGACCCGGGTTATATCAAAGATTTAATGTTGGCTGACAATGTTAATTTGACTACTATAGAATTAGACGAGGGTGAGAAGATACCAAGTGATTTAACAAAATTTGATGGAATGTTTTGTATGGGTGGTCCTATGGATACTCATATGGAAAAAGAATATCCCTGGTTAATTGATGAAAAAAAAATGATTAAAGAATTTGTTGTTGGTCTTAAAAAACCTTATTTAGGTTTTTGTCTAGGTTGTCAGTTGTTGGGTGATGTTGTCGGTGGTAAGGTTGTTCAATCCAAAACTCCAGAAATTGGCATGATGGATATAAATTTTTCTAAAGAAAAAGAAAATGATATTTTGTTTTCTGCTTTTCCTGAAAAGATTAAAAGTTTGCAATGGCATTCTTATGAGGTTGATGGTCTTGATAGTAATAAAGAGGTAACAATTTTAGCTTCATCTCCAGTTACTAAATACCAGATTTTTAAATATCAAAAGCATGCTTATGGAATCCAATTTCATATAGAAATTAAAGATACAACAGTTAATGAATGGGGCTGTGTTCCTGAATATAAGGAGGCTTTAGAGGATCAATTAGGTGAAGGTGCTCTAGATAAATTTGATCAAGCTGCAAAAGATAATATGCAAAGTATGAATGACTACTCCAGAATTTTATACTCAAATTTCAGGGATAAAATTATTTCTAAATAATATTTATTTTTTTCTTTTTTTAAGACCCAGCTTGTCACTGTGTCTTAGTCTTAGAATAACTATAGCTGATGCTATTAAGACGATTGCAACCGCTTCATAAACTAACGCAGAAGGATCCATTTCTTTTCCTTGCAATATAATAAACCGTGCTAATGCAGTGATAGCAATTAAAAGAGGTAGAGTAATACTGATAGATTGCTGAGACCAAAAAACTCTAACCATTGCCAATACCTCTAAGTATAGAAACATTAGTAGAAGGTCAGCTAACATTACGGATTGATTTAGAAACATATTCTTAATTTCCATAACAACGGCTATTACCGTGCTAATTAAAATAATACTTAACAATACTAACTGTAAAGTTTTAGCAATTTTTTCCATTATTTTACTTTACTAAAAGGTAGCCATTTTTCAAATACTGATTTAGACGGTCCATCATAGGGAATAGAATAAGAGTTAGGATTTGGACTTGTTAAAACCTCTATTCCTTTAGAAAATATAAAAATAAATACGATCACAAAAACTATTACCATTACCTTAAAAGGATCAAAGTTTTTTGTTTGAAAAACACTATTGGATTTTTGTTCAGCCTTATGAAATTGTTTGAAGGTCATATAAACTGCAAATATTAAACCGACGTGTGCAACGTAGAGACCAGCCCAACCAAAAGCAAAGGTTGAATAAGAAAATATATAAAGACTGAAAACAGTTGTCCAAACAAAACTTAAAACTAACAGAATTTGTAATCTTACCGATCTTGGTAATGCTCTTAAATCATTTCTGCTATCATCAAATAAGATGTTTGCACTATCTATCATCCAATTTTTTAGTGAATTCATGAAATTATTTTAATTGTTTTCAAGAGTAAAACAAAGGTCTATTTGTCCATTTTTTCATTCTAGGTTAGCTTTTATTAGATTTTCTAAGTTTGCAGAACTTTGAGCTCCTGAAATAACATCTTTTCCAATTTCAAAGAAGGGGACACCATTAATTTCTTTTTCTTTTGCAATACCAACATAAAAATTAACTTTTTCAACATTGTTTGGATTGAAAAAATTATTCACCTCACTTTCTTCAATATTAAATTCTGTTGCAATATTAATTAAAATTTCTTTATTTCCAATATCAAGACCTTCAACAAAGTATGAATGATATATTTTTTCTTTAACCTGATTTTGCACATTTGTCTGCTTAGCTAATTTGATCAACAGATGAGAAAATACTGTATTAGGTGTTTTTTTAATATTATTAATGTTAAAATTAAGACCTACTTTATTGGCCTCTTCAGTCATTCGATCATACATTGGTTGAGCAAATTCTTTCCCACCAAATTTCATTTTTAAATATTGATCTCTTTCAATTCCTTCTTTTGGCATATCTGGATTTAATTGAAATGGAACATGCTCTATCTCAAACTTAGTTTCAGGAAAATTTTTTACAGCTTTATTTAGTTTTGTCTGACCAATAAAACACCAACCACAAATTGTATCTGCAAATACTTTTATAATCATTTTTTAATTAAACTTTGTAACTATCTTGGGTATATAATTTTTAAAATTAAAAAAACCTTTATTACAAAACTGCCATGAAAATTGATCTATTTCACGATAAATAAATTCAATATTCTTTAATTGATTAAGTTGTAAGTAGTCTAAATTTTCTCCTACAGTTGGATAAAGTGCATAAACTGTTTCTTTAATATTCTTAAGTTCATCAATTTTAATTACTTCTGCTGTAATTGATTTTTCTTTAAGCCTATTTAACTGGTCGTCAATTAAAAGAGTTTTAAAATTTAGTGTATTTTCACTTAATTGAATCTGTCTTGTTTCATTTGTATTTGAAATTATTAAGATTTTTTTAAAGTTGTGACCTTTAAAATCAGATAACTCCATTGAAAGATTGTTATCAAATACTAATAACACCTTGTCTTCTAATAAACGAGGGTTAGTAAAGCTTTTTTCTGTAATTGTGTAGCTTTTTTCAGTAATTTTTGGAGCAGCTTCTTCATTTATTTTAATATTTTGAAATCGATTGCTAGTAAATTTTTTTATATTCCATTCTGTAGCTAAATAATTTTTCCCCTGTGTTTGAATTCCAGCAACCCATCTCCAACCTAAGGTATTAGATGCAGCATCTCCGTCAAAGAGATGTCTCATAAAAAATTCAGCACCTAGCTGCCAAGGTAAATTTAATGTAAAAATCCAAATACTAGCAAACCACATTCTTGTATGATTATGAAGATAGTTAAATTCTTTAAGTTCATTGACCCATTCATTAAAACATTCAATATTCGTTTTGCCCTCTATAGCGTCTAGGTAATCTTTATTATCTTTAAAGTTTTCTTTAATATCTTTTAATTCTTCCAAGTAGTCAGTCCAGACATTAGGTCTTAATTCAAGCCATCCTTTCCAATAAACCCGCCACAGTACCTCTTGAATAAATTTCTCATTTTTTACAAATGAAAATCTTTTTAATGATTTATTAATAATCTCCACCTCATTAATTAAACCATGGGTTACATAAGGTGAAAGACATGAGGTGTTATCTCTTTTTTGAGGACCAAAATCAAAATTTCTTAACTTGGAATATTCTAAAAGATTATTTTCAATAAAATGATTTAATTCCTCAACAGCCTCAGCTCTTGAACCTTTAAATTTCATATTAAATTATCTTAATTGTTTTTTATGGAAGTTAATAAATTTTTCTACGTTTGATTTATTAAACGTTTTGTTTTCTTCAAAAGAAACTTTTTTCATTGAGTACGCACCACTTTTTGTTTGTCTAGACATTATAGTGATATTGCCTTTATATAATTTAAGCTTAACAGTGCCATTTACTTTATTTTTTTTAAGATCCACAATCTTTTGCAGTTTAAACCTTGCTTTCGAATACCAGTAACCATTGTAAATAAGTTCAGCATATTTTGGCATAATTTCGTCTTTTTTATGCATAGTTTCTTTATCTAAAGTAACCGATTCAATAGCTCTATGTGCAGACATTAACAATGTTCCGCCAGGTGTTTCATAAACACCTCTAGATTTAATTCCAATAAATCTGTTCTCGACTAGATCAACTCTACCTATTCCATTTTTACCAGCAACATTGTTAAGTTTTTCTAATAAGTTTCCAGGTGATAATTTTTTACCATTAACAGTTACTGGATCTCCATTTTTAAATCCTATATTCACAAATGAAGCTTTATTAGGTGCTTTTTCAGGAGATACCGTTCTTTGAAAAAGAAATTCAGGAGCTGAATTTTTTGGGTTTTCTAAAACCTTACCTTCAGTTGATGTGTGATATAAATTATCATCAATAGAAAAAGGAGGAGCACCTTTTTTATCTGTTGGAATTGGAATATTATTTTTCTTTGCATATTTAATTAAATCTGTTCTAGAGTTTAATTTCCATATCCTCCAAGGTGCAATAATTTTTACTTTTGGTCCAAAGTAATGATAGCCTAATTCAAATCTTACTTGATCATTTCCTTTACCAGTTGATCCATGTGAAACAGCATAAGCTCCAAATTTTTTAGCAGCAGCAATTTGTCGTTTTGCAATTAAAGGTCTTGCAATTGAAGTACCCAATAAATAAACACCTTCATAAATTGCATGCCCTCTAAGCATTGGAAAGACATAATCTTTTACAAAAATATCCTTTAAGTCTTCAATAATAATATTTTTAACACCTAATCTTTTTGCATTCCTTATAATTTTTTTTCTATCAATTTCTTGACCAACATCAGCAGTGTAGCAAATAACTTCTGCATCATAATTTTCCTGAAGCCATTTTAAAATAATAGAAGTGTCTAGTCCCCCAGAATAAGCAAGTACAATCTTTTTTTTAGATTTCATTTACTTAGCTGCAATTTGCTTTTGTAGCATTATAAGCTTTAGTAAATCCTAGTAGAGAATAGTGATCAATTGTTGAAGAGCCGTTTTGAGTATTGCCTGTAACCATTATTCTAGAACCCCTCTTCATAGTTTTAATCATCTTAATTTCAAGTTTATTGCTAGTCATCCACGCAAAACCATCTTGAATAAGATCAAGTTTATATTTATTTTTTCCTGATTGAGCTATTACAGAATTTTTATTATTAAATTCATAACCAGCAGTGACACTTATTTCATTAGTTATTTTTTCCCCAGGTCTAAAGCTGATAAATAACCTAGCTTCTCTAGTGTTTTTTTTGGGTGATTGTAAAACAGGTTTTGATTGAGCAAAACAAACTTTACCTGTCTCATCATTCATTACATATGTAGCCCAATCCTTATGACTTCCCATTTTTTTAACTTCAGCACTAACTTGGCTAGCAAAAGTAGTAATAAAAATTATAAATATAAATTTTTTAATTATGGACATGGGTTAGGGTAAATTGTTTGTACTTCATTTATTTCTTTAATTACTTCATCAGTTAAATCTATATTTACACTTTCCACGTTAGTTTTCAACTGCTCCATTGTAGTTGCTCCAATAATAACACTTGTCATAAAAGACTGTATTTCACAAAATTTTAAAGACATTTGAGTTAAATCAAGGTTATGTTTTTTAGCTATTTCAAAGTATGCATCTACTGCTTTATTAGTGTTAGGTTTTTCATACCGAGTCCAAAAACTACCATCACGTTCAATTCTTGAATTTTTTGGCATTTGATTGTTTCTATATTTTCCAGATAAATATCCACTTGCTAAAGGAGAGTAGGCCAATAAACCAATTTTATCTCTTACAGAAACTTCAGCAAGGCCAACTTCATAAGTCCTATTTAATAGATTATAAGGATTTTGAATTGACATCATTCTTGGAAGCCCTTTTTCTTTTGATAATTCTAAATACTTAGAGACGCCCCAAGGTGTTTCATTTGATAAACCCACTTCTCTAATTTTACCAGCATCAACAAATTTTTGTAAGCTGCCCAAGACATCTTCAAATTGATTCCATTCACTACTGTCATCATGTTCATAACCTAATTTTCCAAAAAAATTAGTATTTCTTTCTGGCCAATGAAGTTGATAGAGATCGATATAATCTGTTTGTAGTCTTTTTAGACTATCATTTACAGCTTGAGTCATTTTCACTATTCCATAATTATTTCTACCACCTCTTAAATAAGCTCTCATAGGTCCAGCAACTTTAGTTGCTAAAATAACCTTGTCTCTCTTGTTTGATTTTTTAAACCAATTACCAATTATAATTTCAGTATGACCGTAAGTTTCTTCTTTTGGTGGAACAGCATAAAGCTCTGCAGTATCCCAAAAATTTACACCTTGATCCAAGGCATAATCCATCTGCTCAAAACCCTCATTTTCCGAGTTTTGTTCACCCCAAGTCATTGTTCCAAGACAAATAGTGCTTACTTCCAGGTCTGTATTTCCTAACTTTTTGTAATTCATAATTATTTTAACCTTATTAAGATATCTTGAAATAATAGTAAAAGGCTATTATATGTAAGGCATGATATTCAATAAACAAAATTTACTAAACAAAGTAAAAGAAGCACAGCAATCAACAGTAGTAATGGATGAAGGCTTAAGAGCCTACATGTTAAAAGTTTACAACTATATGGCTTCTGGTATTTTGCTAACAGGACTTGTGTCCTTAATATTTTTTAAACTATCTGTAGTAACAGATGCTAACGGATCTATTGTTGCCCTAACAAGTTTGGGAAATACAATTTTTCTTTCAGGTTTTAAGTGGGTTGTAATGCTTGCTCCGCTTGGAGTTGTCTTTTACATGAGTGCTAAAATTAACAAGATGGCAGCATCTACTGCTCAAACAACTTTTTGGGTCTTTGCTTCGTTAATGGGAATTTCATTATCTTCAATATTTTTGACGTATACGGGTGCTAGTATTACTAGAGTTTTCTTTATTACTTCAATCACTTTTGGTGCAATGAGTTTGTATGGCTACACTACTAAAAGAGATCTTACAAAATTAGGATCATTTTTAATGATGGGCTTAATTGGTATTATTGTTGCATCAGTTGTTAACATGTTCTTAAAATCTTCAATGATGGATTTTGTAATCTCAATTTTAGGTGTTCTAATTTTTGTAGGCCTTACTGCTTATGATACTCAAAAAATTAAAAACATGTACGTAGCAAGTGATACGGGCGAGTTGATGGGTAAAAAAGCTGTAATGGGTGCCTTAACTCTTTACCTAGACTTTATAAATTTATTTATAATGTTGTTAAGATTATTTGGTCAAAGACGATAATCAAAACTTTATAGTACTTACTAATTTAAATAGATCAGATTTCATTTGATCACATTTCTCTAAACATGCCACTGTAAGAATGTACTCTTTTTTTTTATACATAAAGATTACTTGTTGAGTCATTTCATTTTCAAAAAAAGAACTTTCATTTTCTCTATACATGCTCCATTCAGCAATTTTTGGATAATCATGCATTCTACATTCAATTAAATTTACTTTTCTTTTTCCATATTTTTTTTCAATTTTTAGAATTTTTTTACATTGTTTGATAACTTTTTTGTTATTCACTTTATAATAATCATTAAAAACCATTATAGAAATATTGTTAAAACGACTTTGATTAAAATTATAAAGTATTTCTACTTTTTGTTTTTGAAGCCTTTGTTTAAATAAATTCATTTGCTTTTTTAAACTTGGGTCATGATTAGATGCACTGTAAACATCATAAAGATTATTTTTATTTAAAAGAATGTATCCTTTTGGTAACTCAAAGCTAAAATTTTCAATGCTATTAAACTGCCCTGCCTTTAAAGGGCTTATTAATAAAAGAAAAAATATTAAAATTTTTTTATTCATTTATTTTACTAAATAATATTTTTAATAAATTCCTCAGACCATTCTTTGTATTCCTGAATTGTAATTTCAGAGGGTTCAATGAAAGTTTTTCTTTTATCGTTAATTGATTCTATTTTATTTAAAAATTTTGCTTCACCACCCTTTTGAATAAAGTCTAAAATTGTTCTTCTAGAAGCGTATCTTTCTACTTTTGACACAAGTATTTCAATGGCTATCTCTCTTTTATCAAAGTAGGCATCCATTATAGTTAGCCAAATAATATAACCATAAGCACCATTAGATCTAAAAAATTTTATAGAAGGTTTTGACCAATCTTCTTGAAGGTCAGAGATTAAATATTTAGCTAGTTTTGACATTAAATAAAGTTAGCAGTTTTAATAATTAATAAAATATTAATTTTATTCAATTAAATGGGACAATTAGTATGCAGTATTTGCACTTAAATAAAGTATTTGTTTTAACTAACATATAAATATGAAAAATATTTCAAAAATTTTAGCAATTTTATCCTTACCTTTAATACTAAGCGCATGTGGTGGCGGTGGCGGTAGTGGCGGTGCTGCAGCGGGTGGAGTTGGAACTGGAACGGTTACTAATTGTACTGATGGTGGAGGATCTACTCATAAAGATACAGAATATGATTACTTTAGTTCAGTCTATCATTCTCTAAAACCTCTTACAGCAGTATGTGCAAGCTCTGCATATGCAAGAGGTGCAACAGGTGATGGAATTCAGGTTGCTGTTGTTGATACTGGAATTCACGAAACTCACACAGACATTAATGCTAACATGATAGCTTATACTAATGGTTCAGATACTGTTAATTCTGATAATGATGCCTCTGATGATCATGGTCATGGGTCACATGTTGCTGGAATTATTGCTGCTGAACATAATAATAGTGGTGGGCATGGCGTTGCTTATGATGCAGAAATTTATGGCTTCAAAGCATTAAATGCTAGTGGTGATGGATCAGACACTACTTTAGGGAACGCATTTGGGTTAATAGAGAATATAGCAGCAATTGATATTGTTAATAACAGTTGGGGAACAAATGCTGATTGTACTAGTGCAAGCAGCTGCAGAGCTGGTGGTACGACGATTTATGATAATTGGGAAGATATGTCCCAATTAAGTACACCAAAAATAACTGTATTTGCTGCGGGCAATGACAGTGAAGACCAACCTTCTCTTGAATGTCAAACAATGGCATATAACACAGATATTAGTGCAGTTTCAATTTGTGTAGTGGCTGTGAGTCACTCTTCTTTAGGTAAAGATGGTGGTTTCTTAGCTTCATTTTCAAATCAATGTGGAAAGGCGGCAAGTTATTGTATGGCAGCTCCAGGAGATCGGCTTCTTTCTCTTAGACATAACTCTAATGGTTATGTTTATAAAAATGGAACTTCAATGGCAGCACCAATGGTATCAGGTGGATTGGCTTTGGTTATGCAAGAGTTTTCAAGCTTAACTCCAGCTCAAGTAGTATCAAGACTATTATCTACAGCAAACGATAGTGGAGAATATTCACAGACAGCTATTTATGGTCATGGGATGATGAATTTAAATGCAGCTACAGCTGCAGTAGGAAGTTTACAAACAATTGGTGGAAGTAATTTATTAGACGATCCAAGTACTAGTTATAATGATTTAGTTAATAATACCTTTACTAGTAGTGCAGCATTTTCTAATGCTTTAACTAATGCTTTAGCAGGTCAAACAATGGAAGTTTATGATAGTTTTGATAGAGCAAACTTTGAAACAAATGTGAGCAGCTTCTTTACTTCAGGAAGTTACACTTCTCAAAATACAGTTGAAAATCATATGGCAAGACTTCAGCCAAAAACTATGGAGAAAGTTAAAACTAAAAATTTATATGGTAATTTTACAGTAGAAACAGATGGTAATTACATAGAAAGTTCTATGTTTCAGTCAGCAGGTGATTTCCTAGCTTTAGGGTTTAATCAATCAACTAATAGCTTCGAAAATGCAGTTGACCCATTATCTGGTTTCTTTAATGATAGTAATTTTGGTAATAACTACCTAGTTAATCCTTACTTTCATGCAGGATCAGGACAAGACTATTTCATGTCATTCAACAGCAATAGTAGTTTTGGAATGGACACATTTACCAACGCAAACGGAAATGATTTAGGACTAGCATTTAATCTAAACCCACTATCATCAACAAGTGGTGATGCAAAAAATGCTGGTGATTTACAAATTGTTCTAGGTACAAACTATGAGCAAAATAAATTTTTAAACTCTTCATCAACAGGAGTTTTTGCAACTGGTGATATGTCGAATACAAATTTTACTGGAGTTAAATATAAAAAGAACCTAGGTGATGATTTCACTTTCGTTGGTTCTGGATTTGCTGGATACACACACATCGATAAAGCTTCAAATTCTTATATTGATAAATCAACACCATTATTAACTAGTACGTTTACTTTGGGTTTGGCTAAAGCTAACTTTATTAAAAAAAATCAAAGAATAGGATTTTTTATTAATCAACCTCAAAGAGTTGAGGATGGTAGCTTAAACTTAAGAGTTCCAACTTCATCAGATAGAGGCAGAACAGTTACTTATAGTAACTTAAATGTTGATTTAGAGCCTGATGCTAGACAAATTAACTTTGATATTATCTTTCAAAAAGCTGTCACAGAAACGTCTAATTTAAGTGCAAACTTAACACATGTTCAAAATGGCGATCACTCAAATAGTTCAAAAAATCAAAACTTTATCTCTTTGTTCTACAAAAAGACTTTTTAAATTTTTGTTAAATAAATTTGTAATTATCTCAAGTTTATTTTTATTTTCTTGCTCCAGTTATTTAATCCAAGCAGAAGAAATTACACCTGAAAATTTAAAATGTGGATCTAATAGTGGTGTAGCATTTTTTGAAAAAAATGGATCTTTTACAATAGATGATAAAGATTTTAATTATAAATTAGGGCTTATTGATAAAAACTTAGATAAAAGTGATTTTAATTTTATATATATTTCACAACCTCAAAGTTCGGGAGGATATGTTTTGGAGGTAGAAAAAATTACTAAAAATAAAAATAAGCACCGAATATATTTTAAAGAGAATAAACCATCTGAGGGATCTAGAAGTATTGCAGCAATAACAGCAACATACTGTTTTTTAAAAATAGATAATTTAGATCAAGTAGTAGTATTTATTAAGTAAGCTTATTTCTTTAGCTTCTTCCAGTTAGTATTCTTAAGTAAAATTTCTAAATCAAAAGAATTTTTAAAAACTTTACCATTAGAATCTGTAATTAAATATTTTAGGCTTTTGTTACTTGGCTTAAAGTTTTTACAAATTTTATATAAAGCATTCTCTGCCGCATTTTTAAAAACACTAAAACTCACTTGTCTGCTAGAAATATTTAAACCATAATCCTTCCAAGATCCCTCAGAGACCATTTTTGCATATAGATCTAAAATGATTTTAAGTTCATTTTTTTCAAAAAATTGTCTTTCTTCTATTTGTTTATGAGGATTATTTACGACTAGCTTTAAGTTTCTATTCATCAAGTTTGTGTTTATTAATTAATGATATCTGAAACCCTGTAAATACAAGGGTTATTGGCAACATTCCCCATACCTTAAAGTTAACCCAAAATTCTTCTGTTTGTGTTCTCCAGATACATTCATTGAGGATTGCAAGGCAGAAGAAAAAATACATCCATCTTTTGTTTAATAATTCCCAACCCATGTCTGTTAGGGAAATTGATTTACCCATAATCTTTTTAAGAACAGGCTCATTTGTAAAATATTTTCCAAAATATAAAGCAAGAGCAAATAAAATATTTATGATTGTTGGTTTTACATAAAGAAAAATTGGATCATTAAAATAAATTGTAAGACCACCAAATAGTGTAATTAAGATACCACTTATCAAGGGCATCATGGGAATTCTTTTTTCAAAAAACCAAACAACAACCAGTGCAATTAAAGTTGCAACTATAAGTGGTGGAATCGCCACTGTTAAATTTTTATCATTATTATAATAGTAATAAAAAAATATGGCTAAAGGCCCAAAGTCTGTGGCAAATTTAAGAAATGATTTATTCACTTGACAGATATTAACATAATAAAAAAACATTTATATTTTTTTTATTGATTTTTATTTTTTAACCCCCATATTAATGGCTATGGCAATTCAAAAAGCAAAATTTTCAATAGGTGATATTGTAAAACATAAACACTTTGAATTTAGGGGTGTAATTTATGATGTGGATTTCGAATTTAATAATTCTGAAGAATGGTATCAATCCATTCCAAAGAATGTTCGTCCTAGAAAAGATCAGCCTTTTTATCATCTGTTAGCAGAAAATGATGAAATCACGTATGAGGCCTATGTTTCAGAACAAAACCTATTAATGGACGATTCAGAAGATCCAATTAAACACCCTTTAATTGAAGAGATTTTTTCTGGCAAAAGAGGCTCTAGCTACTTTAAGCCCTCTAATTAATTCTTTTTTCAAACACAATTAATTCAAATCTTCGACATATATAGTTGTTATCTATAATTATGTTCTGATCAGGAGTGTTAAATAACGTTTTTATCATTATTGACTCCCTCTGCATTCTTGATCAGGATGACTTTCCATAATAAAAATTAAATAATCTTTTTTTAATATATATAATTTAAAAATGTTTAAATATTTTGAGCCTAATAAAATTTTTGCAATAACTTCTAAAGCACCAAAGTATGTTTTGTTTTTATTTATTATTGTCTTAACAATTGGTTTAACTGAAGCACTTATACTTTCACCTGAAGATTATAAACAAAGTGATGCAGTAAGAATTATGTATGTTCATGTACCGGCTGCTTGGATATCACTTGGAATATTTTCAAGTTTAGCTTTATTGTCTGTTGGAAGTTTTGTTTTTAAAAATAAAAATTTTGCTCTAATTGCTAAAAGTTTAGCACCTTCAGGATTTATATTTAATATCATTGCATTAGTTACAGGTTCAATTTGGGGAAAACCAACTTGGGGCACTTGGTGGGCTTGGGATGCAAGAATAACTTCTATGTTAATTCTGGCTTTGTTTTATGGAATGTATTTATTGGCTTGGAGAATTTATGATGACAAAGAACAGGTAATTAAAGTTACCTCTTTGATTGCAATTTTAGGGGCGGTAAATGTTCCCATCATTAAATTTTCTGTAGATTGGTGGAACACGTTACATCAACCAGCTTCAATTAATATTTTATCAACCAACACAGCAATTCATCCATCAATGTTAGTCCCATTGGGTATTATGACTGCGGCATTTGCCCTTTTTTCATTACTCATTTTTTTGATGAAATATAATACTGAACTGATAAAAGTTAAAAATAAAGGATTAGATAGATTATGATAAATGAAATAATTTCAATGAATGGATATGGAGCTTATGTATGGTCAGCTTTTTCGTTCACATTGATCAGTTTTACAGCCTTGTACTTTGTAACTAAATTACAGCTTTCAAAAGAGCAAAAAAGATTTGTTTCTAAATTTGGCTCTCTAAATGTTGAGAAAGCTAAAGCTGCGAGATCACAGAATATTAATAGAGAAATATTATCCAATACATCAAATATTTAACTAATAAACCATGTATGGTAAAAAAGTTAAATTACGATTTGCATTCTTAGGTTTAATCTTAGCCTCAGTAATTTTAACAGTTTTTTTAATTTTACAATCATTAAAAGAAAACGTTGTATATTTTCAGTCTCCATCTGAAATAAAGCTTTTAATAGAATTAAATAAAAAAAAAATAAGAATAGGTGGGATGGTTAAAGAACAGTCAATCTTTATAAATTCTGATGAAGTTAATTTTATTATTACTGACTTTAAAAATGAAATTAATGTTGTTTATTCAGGGGCAGTTCCCAATTTATTTGCTGAAGGAAAAGGGGTAGTTGCTGAAGGTTTTTTAAAAGATAAAAATTACTTTACCGCTACTAAAATTTTGGCAAAACATGATGAAAATTATATGCCCCCAGAAGTTAAAGAAGCCATAGGAGATAAATAAATTGCTAGCTAATCAGATAGGTTATTATTCTTTAATTTTAGGATTGTTACTTTCGGTGTTACTTTGTGGAGTTTCAATTAAAGACTTTAATAATATTCATAAGCAGATTAACCAAAATGTATTATCTTTATCATTTCTACAACTAGTTTTTGTAATCGTAAGCTTTTTGAGTTTGATTATATCTTTTATAAACTCAGACTTTAGTAATGAAACAGTCTTTAATAACTCTCACACAACTAAACCATTATTCTATAAAATCTCAGGAACTTGGGGAAATCATGAAGGAAGCTTATTGTTGTGGCTATTAGTACTAACTTTATTTATTTTTCTATTTTTAATTAAATCAAGAGAGCAACCTAAAAAATATAGAATTTTAACTTTATTATTTCAGCAAATAATAATTATTGGATTTTTCTTATTTGTATTAATGACATCCAATCCTTTTAATTATTTATTTCCAATTCCCAACGAGGGCCTTGGTCTTAATCCAATTTTACAAGATCCAGCTTTAGCAATCCACCCTCCAATCTTATATTTAGGCTATGTTGGAACCTCTATAATATTTTCGTCATCCCTTGCCGCTGTTACACAAAACTATGTTTCAAAACAATGGGGACAGCATATTAAAAAATGGGTTTTAGTTTCTTGGATTTTTTTAACTTTAGGAATTATGCTTGGATCAATTTGGGCATATTATGAACTAGGATGGGGAGGTTTTTGGTTTTGGGACCCAGTTGAAAATGTTTCATTAATGCCATGGCTAACATTAACTGCATTGTTACATTGCATTGTAGTGTTAGAAAGAAGAGCAGCATTAACATCTTGGGTAGTTATATTGTCTATAACAACATTTACCCTAAGTATGTGTGGAACTTTTTTAGTAAGGTCTGGAATATTAAATTCTGTACATACATTTGCCAATGATCCTGCGAGAGGTATTTTTATATTAATATTTTTATTTGCACTAATTGTTTTATCTTTAGGAATATTTTTTCTGTTTCACAAAGAAAACAATAAAAGCTCAAATAATTTCTTTTGGCTTAGTAGAGAAACTGCCATCTTAATAAACAATTGGTTTATGATGTATTTTTTATCTGTTGTTTTAATTGGTACAGTATACCCAATTTTTCTAGACGTAATATCTAGTGAAAAAATATCAGTAGGGCCTCCCTTTTACCAAAAATTAATCGTTCCTTTTTTAATACCATTTCTATTATTCATGTCTCTTGGACCACAGCTTAAATGGATTAAATCAAAAATTGAAAATAAGAAATCACTTATTATCACATTTATAATTTCAGTAATGTTAGCTTTTTTTATTATTAAAAATTTAACTACCAACTTACTTTTTTATACAGTTTTAATTTCTGCTGCTTTTTTTCTATTCTTTACAACTTTAAAAGAATTATTTATTAAAAGATTTGATAATGTCTCTCAAACTGTCTCACACTTTGGTTTTAGTTTATTAATATTAAGCGTTCTATTTAATAGTATTTTATCTTCAGAAATTATAACCAACATAAAAATTGGTGAAAGATACGATTATAATAAGGGAGAAATTTTTTTTAAAAAAATAGAGGAAAGAAAAGAAAGTAATTTTAACTCGATCATTGCCTTTTTTGAAATAAAAGACAAAAATGGAAAGACTATTGAATTAAACCCTGAGATTAGAATTTATAATCAGCCTGTAATTATTACTAGTGAGGCAGATATAAAAACAACACTATTAAAAGATAACTTTTTAGTAATGAACCTTGTAAAGGGTAATGAATATTTTAATATTAGATATCAAGTAAAGACATTTATGGTTTGGATATGGATATCAGTTTTATTATTAAGTCTTGGTGGAATAATGAGTTTATTTAAAAGAAAGATATGAAAAATAAGTTTAGCTTATTTGTTGTAGTTATTTTTTTAAGCTTTTGTTTTGTTATTTTTTACAAAGGATTAAATACTCCAAATAACTACACACCCAAGGTTAATGAGAAAAAAAATATACCAACCTTTAGAGCTAAGGACTTTAATTTAGATAGCCATATAAATTCAGATGAAATTTTTGAAGAGAACACTTTTTATATTGTGAATATTTGGGCATCCTGGTGTGTACCTTGTAGAGCAGAGCACCCTTTATTAATGCAACTAAGTAAAAACCAATCAATTAAATTAATTGGATTAAATTATAGAGACAATTATGATAATGCAAAAAAATTTATTGATGATTTTGGTAACCCATATTCTAGAATTTTAATTGATAAAGATGGAACTTTAGGAATTGAATTTGGGGCCTATGGAGTTCCAGAAACTTTTTTAATAGATAAAAATAAAGATATAATTAAAAAATTTGTCGGTCCAATTAATCAAGAAATTGTCAATGAAATTAAATCAATTATTAAATGAAAATTTTAAAAATATTTATACTCCTATTTTTAGTCACAAACTTTTCCGAATTAAGATCTGATGAAATCAATGATGTTTTAAAAAATAAAATTTTAAAGAATATCCGTTGTTTGATTTGCCAGGGTCAGTCAGTATACGATTCAGAATCTGAGTTTGCTTCTAGTATTAAATTAATTGTTGATAGAAAAATTAACGAAGGACTAAAAGAAAAACAAATATACCAATTTTTAAGAGAAAAGTATGGTGATTGGGTGATTTTCGATCCCCAATTAAATAAAAACACTTATGTTTTATGGTTATTACCATTATTGTTATTTTTGTTTGGTGGTGCAATAATATATAAAAAAATAATATTAAATAAAAAATAACAAAATTTAAATGAAGCATCACAAGTTAATATCTAGATTTATTTTTATCTTTTTTTTTAGCCTATTGTCATCAGTGGTCTACTCAGATGAAAATATTTCTAAATTTAATGTTTATTCTGGAATATTTGATTTTAGTGATACTGGTAAAAAATCAACATTAATTGGATTTCAACATCAAAATGAGGATTTAAATAGAGATACTTTTTTAGGTAATCTTTCTCCTATAACAGGTGCGTTGATGACTGCAGACTCAGCTGCATATATTTATACAGGTGTTCAAGCACAATATAAGCTAGGTAAGATTAATTTTATTCCAAGCTTTGCACCAGGATTATATAGCAAGGGAGATGGTAAAGATATGGGTCATATTTTAGAATTTAAAAGTGAACTACAAATTTCTTTAGATTTTGCTAGTGATAGTCAACTTGGTTTTTCTTACAATCACCTTTCAAATGCTAGCTTAGGCACTAAAAACCCTGGGGCAAATAGTTATATGTTTAATTTCTTTAAAACATTCTAAAAGAATTATATGAACTTAAAAGACTGCCATAACTTTAGTGATTTTAGAAAATTAGCTAAAAAAAAATTACCCTCACCTATATTTCATTACATTGATGGTGCAGCAGATGATGAAACTACTTATGAAAGAAATACGAGCTCGTTTAATGATGTTGACTTAGTTCCTAATGTTTTAAGAGGTGTTGAGAATGTTGATTTATCTACTACTATTTTTGGAAAAAAATTAGATCTACCTTTTTATCTTGCACCAACAGCGCTACAGAGATTATTTCATTATGATGGAGAAAGAGCAGTTGGAAAAGCAGCTCAAAAATTTAATACGATGTTTGGTGTTTCAGCTCTTGCAACTGTGAGTGTTGAGGAAATAGCATCACTAGTTGATACACCAAAAATGTTTCAGTTTTATTTTCATAAAGATAGAGGTTTAAATGACTCCTGTTTGGAAAGAGCAAAAGCTGCAAAATTTGATGTTATGGCTTTAACAGTAGACACAATAACTGGTGGAAACCGTGAAAGAGATTTAAGAACTGGATTTACATCACCTCCAAAGCTTACACTTTCAAGTCTTTTTAGTTTTGCAACAAAACCAATGTGGGGAATAAATTATTTAACAAAAGGTAAGTTTGAATTACCTCATCTTCAAGATTATGTAAAAGAGGGTACGGACACCAATACTTCAATTGGACAATACTTTTCTACTATGTTGGACCAATCTATGAACTGGAAAGATGCTGAAAAACTTTGTTCTCAATGGGGAGGTCACTTTGCTCTAAAAGGTATAATGAGTGTTGAGGATGCAAAACGTGCAGTAGATATTGGATGTACAGGAATAATGGTTTCAAATCATGGCGGAAGACAACTAGACGGATCTAGAGCACCCTTTGATCAGCTTGCTGAAATTGTTGATGCAGTTGGAGATAAATTAGATGTAATTTGTGAAGGTGGATTCCAGAGAGGAACTCATATGCTTAAAGCGTTATCATTAGGTGCAAAAGCATGTTCAGGAGGAAGACTATATCTTTACGCTCTAGCTGCTGGGGGACAAGCTGGCGTTGAGAGAGCTATTGAAAAGTATAAGACTGAATTAGTAAGAGATATGAAATTAATGGGTTGTACCAAAATTAGTGACCTTAACAGAGATAATTTAAGATTTAGAAGATAATGAATTTAAAAGACTGCCATAACTTTAGTGATTTTAGAAAATTAGCTAAAAAAAAATTACCCTCACCAATTTTTCATTATATTGATGGTGGTGCTGACGATGAGTCAACATTAAGAAGAAATACAGAGTCTTTCAATGACTGTGATTTAGTTCCTAATATTCTTGCAAGTGTTGGTAAACCAGATTTATCAACAACTGTTTTTGGAAAAAAAATTGATATGCCAATTTTTCTTTCACCAACTGCAATGCAAAGGCTTTATCATCATGATGGAGACAAAGCATCAGCGAGAGCTGCGGAAAAATTTGGAACTTTTTATAGCATGTCAACAATGGCAAATAATAGTATTGAGGAAATTGCTGATATTTCAAGTGGTCCAAAACTATTTCAACTTTATGTTCATAAAGATAATTCCATTACGGATGATTTGATAGATAGATGTAGAGTCTCCAAGTTTGATGGAATGTGTTTGACAGTTGATACATTAGTTGCGGGTAATAGAGAAAAAGATCATAGAACAGGTTTTACAACTCCGCCAAAACTTACATTACAAAGTTTAATGAGTTTTGCTCTTCACCCACAATGGGTATTTAATTATTTTACGCATGAAAAATTTGAAATGTCTAATGTTAAAAATAAAACAGACAAAGGAACCAATATTGCAAAATCAGTTATTGAGTATATTAATGAACAGTACGATCCAGCTATGAGTTGGAAAGATGCAGAATATTGTGTCAAAAAATGGAATGGCCCCTTTGCATTAAAAGGAGTGATGGCAGTTGAAGATGCAAAAAAAGCCATAGATATTGGATGTACAGCAATAATGGTTTCAAATCATGGAGGAAGGCAGCTGGATGGATCAAGATCACCTTTTGATCAGGTAGCAGCTATAAGAGATGCTGTTGGAGATAAATTAGAGATAATTTTAGATGGTGGAGTAAGACGAGGAACCCATGTTTTAAAAGCTTTAGCTGCAGGTGCAACTGCTTGTAGTTTTGGGAGGATGTTTTTGTTTTCTTTGGCAGCAGGGGGTCAACAAGGAGTTGAGCGCCTTTTACAAAATATGCATGATGAAATTAACAGAAATATGGTTTTAATGGGATGTAAAAACCTGAAAGAATTAAATAGCTCAAAATTAATCTATAGAAAGTAAATTTAACCCTTATAATTTTTATTATTAATAAATATATATAACTAAAATAAATTTTTTATCAAAGAATAAACCATAGTATTAATCTATGAAATTAGCAAAAAACTTAGAAAGATTAGGAACAGAGTCAGCCTTCACTGTATTGGCGGAAGCAAAAAAATTAGAGGCTCAAGGGCACCCCATGATCCATATGGGATTGGGTCAACCAGATTTTAAAACACCTAAACATGTAGTTGAAGCAGCAAAAAAAGCTTTGGATGATGGTCACCATGGATATGTAATGTCTAATGGAATCCTGGAGTGTAGACAATCAGTTTCTAGAAAAATTAAAAAACTTTATAATCAAGATATTGATCCTGAAAGAGTTTTGATAATGCCTGGTGGAAAGCCAACAATGAGTTATGCAATTCAATGTTTTGGTGAACCAGGTGCAGAGATAATCCATCCAACTCCTGCTTTTCCAATCTACGAATCTATGATTAATTATACTGGCTCAACAGCAGTACCATATGACTTAACAGAAGATAAAGATTTGAAATTTAACCCAGAGAAAATTTTATCTTTGATTACAGATAAAACTAGATTGTTAATATTAATTAACCCAAATAACCCAACAGGAAGTTTTGTGGAAAAAGCTGATGTTGATGTGTTAGCGGAGGGTTTAAAAAAACATCCACACGTAACGATTTTAAGTGATGAGATTTATAGTAGACAAATTTTTGATAATAAAGAAATGCCAACATTCTTTAACTATCCAGAGTTAAGAGAAAGATTAATAGTATTAGAGGGATGGAGTAAGGCATACTCAATGACTGGGTGGAGACTTGGTTGGAGTTACTGGCCTGAAGAATTAGTTCCACATGTAAATAGACTTTTAATTAATAGCGTCTCTTGTGTAAACGCAGCAGCTCAATTTGCAGGCATTGCAGCTTTAGATGGTCCGGATGATTCCATTAATGAAATGATGAAAGAATTTGATATAAGAAGAAAGTTGATTCATGAAGGTTTAAATAGTTTACCAGGTGTAGAATGTAGTTTACCAGGTGGAGCTTTCTATGCATTTCCTAAAGTGATAGGAACAGGAATGAATGGCGCAGAGTTTTGTAAAAAAGCAATGCATGAAGCGGGAGTTGCAATAGTACCTGGTACAGCTTTTGGTAAAACTTGTAATGATTATGTAAGGTTCAGTTTTGCATGTTCACAAGATAATATTTCTAATGCATTAGAAAATCTTAAAAAGATGTTAGGCTAAAAATTTAGTTAAGGTCAAAAATTTTACCTGGATTCATTATATTGTTTGGATCAAGACTTCTTTTGATTGATTTCATTAATGGCAAATTATCAGGGTGTTCTTTCAATAAATAAGCTTTTTTTTGCAAGCCAATTCCATGTTCACCTGTAATTGTTCCCTCAAGCTCTAAGGTTTTATCTATGAGCTTATCACTAAAATCTCTAATTTTTTGATAAGAACCCTCAACTGCCGGGTCGTACATTATAATTGCATGAAAGTTTCCATCACCAACATGACCAACCATTGGAGCTTTAAGACCAAATTTCTTAATTTCTGTTTCAGCAAAATTAATACATTCGACTAAATTAGAAACAGGTACACAAACATCCGTTGAATATATTTTAACATTTTTGCCTTGTGCTTTTACAGACCAGTAAACGTCATGCCTTGCTTGCCATAATTTATTTCTATCCTCAAGCGACTCAGCCCATTTAAAGTCACTGCCACTATTATTTTTTGATAATTCTTCAACAATTTTAATTGCCTCTTTGTTTGATTCTTCACTGCCATGAAATTCAAAAAAGAGTGTGGGCTTTGCTTCCATATTATCTAATTTTGAATATTCGATGCAAATTTCCATTTGGTCTTTATTTAACATTTCTATTCTTGCAATTGGAACACCATACTGAATAACTTCTTGAGATGTTAAAACTGCAGTCTCAAGGTCTGGAAAATGGCATACAGCACTCATTATACTTTCAGGTATTGGTGATAGTCTTAAATGTACTTCAGTAATGACCCCTAAGGTTCCTTCAGAACCTATAAATAAATTTGTTAAATTATAACCAGCTGATGATTTTTTGGTTCGAGTTCCAGTTTTAACAATTTCACCACTCGGTAATACTACTGTTAACCCTGATACAACTGTTCTCATTGTTCCATACTTAACAGCCATCGTACCTGAAGCTGAAGTTGAAGCCATTCCTCCTAAAGCAGCATCTGCACCAGGATCAATTGGAAAAAAAACACCATCATCTCTTAAATGTTCATTTAGCTGTTTTCTAGTAACATTAGCTTGAACCCTACAATCAAAATCTCCAGCATTAACACTTAAAACTTTATTCATTTTTTCTAAAGATAAAGTTACACCATTTTCATTTCCAACAGCATTGCCCTCTAAAGATGTTCCAGTTCCAAAAGGAACAACAGGAATTTTATGCTTATTGCACAATGATAATATTTTTGAGACTTCTTCGTTTGTTTCTGGAAAAACTACAGCTTGAGATAAAACTGCTTCATAAGCATCTTCTCCTCTAGCATAATTTGCTCTAGTGGATTTTGATACAGAAAATCTATCTTTTAGAAGACTTGAAAGCTCAGTTTGTAATATGTTGTTTTCCATTTTTTTTTAAATAGTATACCAATTTTAATATAAAAAAAAATAGTCCAAAACATGAAAAAAATATTAATTACTAGAAGATTGTTAAAAGCAAGTGAGGAAAAAGCTTTACAAATTTTTGATGCAAATATTAATGCTAATGATGAGCTATATTCACAGTCAAAATTAATTGAATTAAGCGAAGGTTGTGATGCGATTTTGACATCTCTAACAGAAAAAATGGATGAAGATACGATCAATAAACTTCCAGATACTATCAAGGTAATTTCTAATTTCGCTGTCGGCTTTGGAAATATAGACTTAGAAGCTGCAAAAAAAAGAGGAATAGCGGTTACAAACACTCCTGATGTTTTAACAGATGCTACAGCAGAGATTGCGATGCTTTTAATACTTGGTGCTGCAAGAAGAGCTCCAGAGGGAATTGAGCATGCAAAAAATAGTGATTGGAAATGGTCTGCTGACTTTTTAATTGGTAAACAATTAACAGGAGCAAGACTAGGAATTTTGGGAATGGGAAGAATTGGAAGAGCAGTTGCAAAACTTTCAAGGCCTTTTGGAATGGAAATTCACTATCACAATAGATCTAAATTAACTACAGAACTTGAAGAAGGTGCAATTTATCACGAAAATATTAAAAGCCTATTCTCAGTTTCTGATGTTTTAGCAATTAATTGTCCAGCTACAAAAGAGACTGTGAATATAATTAATAAAGAAACTTTAGAATATTTTCCAACTGGTGCAATAATTACAAATAGTGCAAGAGGAGATATGATTGATGACGAGGCTATGTTGGATGCATTAGATAGAAGAAAGATTTATGCAGTTGGATTGGATGTTTATAAAGGTGAACCCAACCTAAATTCTGGTTATTTAAAACACAAGAGTGCTTTTATTTTACCTCACCTTGGAAGCTCAACAAAACAGACAAGAACAGCTATGGGTGATTTAGCAGTTGATAATATTGATGAGTTTTTTAAAACTGGAAATTGTAAGAATAAAGTAAATTAACTTTATTATAAGATCCAAATTTAAATTATGGAAAAAGTAATTTTGCCTAAAAAAAAAGCAATTACTATTTTTTTAGTTTTTGCTTTTGGATATTATATTTCAAATTTATTAAGAGCAATCACTGCAACTATTTCACCAGAACTTGTATCGGAATTTAATTTATCAGCTGGTAATTTAGGACTTTTAGGAGGTGGTTATTTTTTAGGATTTGCATCTGTTCAAATTCCTTTAGGATATTTATTAGATAAAAGTGGACCAAAAAAAATAGTTTCCTACTTTTTATTAATTGCAATTGTAGGCATGATTTCATTTTCTTTATCTCAAAATTTTACCTCTCTTTTGCTTTCTAGAATTTTAATTGGAGTAGGTGTTGGAGCCTGTTTGATGGGACCACTCACTGCTTATAGGGTTTGGTTTCAAGATGAAACTCAACAAAGAGCAAGTTCGTGGATGTTAATGACTGGTGCGATAGGAATGTTATCATCTAGTTTACCAGTTCAATTTTTTTTACCAATAATAGGTTGGAGGTTGATCTTTGTAATTTTGGCAATATTAACAATTCTTTGTATTGTATTAATCCTTATTTTTATTCCAAACTGGAATAAAGCAAACGTTCAAAATACACCTGATGACAATGGCTCTTTAAAAGAAGTTTGGCAGAATAAACTTTTTAAAAGTTTAGTACCGATGGGCATCTTTAATTACGGGGGCTTATTTGCTGTTCAAACTTTATGGGCAGGACCATGGATGGTTAAAGTATCTGGATATACACCAGAAGAAAGTGCAAATGGTTTATTTATTATTTATCTTTCCTTACTTTTATCTTTTTTAACTTGGGGGTATTTTGTTCCAAAGTTTTCTAAAAGTGTCTTTGATGCAATAAGGTTGCTGAAATTTGGTGCACCATTAAACTTAATAGTACTAGCCTTCATAATTTATCTAGGACCAAAAGCTGGGGCATTTCATTGGGCACTCTTTGCAGTAAGTTCAGTATTTCTATCTTTAAGCCAGCCTGCAGTTGGAATGGCTTTTTCACTCTCTAATGCTGGAAAAGCATTAACATCTTTTAACCTACTACTTTTTATTGGTGCATTTTTACTTCAATGGATTATTGGTGTTATTATTGATCTAACAATGAACTTTGGTTTTTCAGAAATTTTAGGATTTAGATTTGCTATGGTATTCTTCTTATTAACTTCCTTTTTTTCTTACTTATTTTTTTTTATAAAAAATTCTAAAAATTAATTTTATTTTAAATGTTTATAAATTGTAGTTCGAGAAACGCCTAGCCTCCTAGAAACTGCACTAATATTTCCAGTTTCTAAAAAAGTAGATTTAATTAAAGTGCATCTATCTTCTTTAAACTTTGAGCCCCTACAGTTATTGCATGCGTGATTTTTTACTTTTATTTCCTTGGGTATTCTTTGCTTAAAATTTTGACTTTTTATTATAAAAACAGATGAACCTAAATGATCAGAAATTTTTGTTATTTTATTTTGTAAAATTTCATTCGCAATTGAAGAAAATGAAGTAATAAAAATATTATTAAACTTTTCATTCTTTATTGTTAAGAGGCCATGTAGCATAATTCTTGCATTTGAATTAGAGCCAACAATAAATCCATCACCATTAATCGCAAGTAGACCAACACTATTAGTGCTTAAATATTCTTGACGTGGATGAAATGATAAAATTAATTCATCTTTAAATTGGTTTAAAAATAATTTTGTTTCGATACTTTTTGTAGCAAGTTTAACTAGAGCCAAAGTATGCTGTTCTCTTGAATGAACATCAGTAGAGGCATCTATTATACCAATAGTTTTCCCTTCATGATTTAGTATGGGACTTGCAAAACAAGATAATTTTCCATGTGACTCAAAAAAATGTTCTTTACCTGAAACTATAGAGTCTTTATTAAGAGTAACAACTTGTCCCAACCCATTTGTGCCTCCAATTTCTTCTCTCCAAATTGATCCCGGTATTACAATTTTTCCAACATCAGTTTTAAGACAGGTTTTATCATAAATAGTATCCATAACAGATCCCGTACTGTCAGAATATGCTACCATAAAGTTTGTCCCAGCTATTTGTGAATACAAAAGTTCAAGCTCAGGGTTTACCAGTCTTCTGATATATTCATTTTTTTCTCTAAGCTCATCAAGCTCTTTAGAAGTAAGAATTGTTCTTTTTGGATTTTCAAGTGGATCTAGTCCACTTGAAATACATCTTTTCCAACTATCAGAAATATCTTTATCAATCAAAGAAGGTAAAAAACCTCTTCTCTTAGTAAGGTCTGAGAATTCTTTTTCAAAAGATATGAAATTTGACATTTCTTATTTTAAGACTTTATTAAAAAATCAACAACCAACCAGAAGTTGTATTTTGTTAACTTTCTGAACACTTTTTTGTCTGATTGACTCTCTGTTGTCGGCCATATTGGATAGAGTTTGTTAAAAAAAATTAACAAATTAAAGAATAGAGAGAAATTATGAAAGCACAGGTTTTACATAAATATAATCCAAAGATGGATGAAAAGGTTTGGGTTACTGAGCAAGAAATGCCAGATCCAAAATTAGAAAAATCATCAGATGTTATTGTTAAAATTGGTGCTGCAGGAGTTTGCAGAACTGACCTACATATTATTGAAGGTGTTTGGGAGCATATTCAAGATCCCAAAGGAGATTTGTTACCTATGGTTATGGGTCATGAAAATGCTGGATGGGTTGAAGAAGTAGGAAAAGATGTTGTGGGATTTAAAAAAGGTGACCCTGTTATTCTCCATCCAATTATTTCAGGAACAGACGGAACTTGTTTGAGCTGTCGTAGAGGTTTAGATCAACACGCTGAAGATGGAGCATTTCCAGGTCTAAATATTAAAGAAGGTGGTTATGCAGAACTACTTAAAACAAGTGTTCGTAACTTAATTAAACTACCCACTATATTAGCACCAAAAGATGTTGCGCCTTTTTCAGATGCTGGACTAACTGCTTACAGAGTTGTTAAAAAAGCTACTAGACATTTATTACCAGGCCAGACCTGTGTAATTATTGGTGCTGGTGGACTTGGTCATATTGCAATTCAATGTTTAAAAGCAATGTGTGCTGCAAATATTATTATTGTTGAAAAATCTGCTGAAGCATTAAAACATGCGATGTCACTTGGTGGTGATGAGGGAGTTTTAATTGATGGCAACGAAACTGAAAGAGTTCTAGAGCTTACTAAAGGTAAGGGTGGTGAAGCTGTAATCGATTTTGTTGGTGAAAAAGGATCAACAGCAATGGGCATTAAAATGACGGCAGGTAGTGGATATTATTACATTGTTGGTTATGGTGAAGAAATCAGAGTTTTAGCTGTTGATGTAATTATTTCAGAAAAAACAATAGTTGGAAATTTAGTAGGAACGTGGTCTGAGTTATATGAGTTGATGGAGTTAGCTAACAAAGGGTTAGTTACACTTTCTATGCAAGAGTATAAATTAGGCGATGCTAATAAAGCGCTTCATGATCTTAACGAAGGTAAAGTTAAGGGAAGAGCCGTTTTAGTTCCATAATAATAAATAACGAGAGGGATAAATGAAAATAATAAAAACTTGCTTAAGTGCTATGATATCAGGTGTCCTGATATTTAGTCCAGCTTTTGCAGATAAGTGGAGCGATCAATTTCCACATATCAAAGCAACAGGAGATATTTCTGGTGACTGTTCTTATGAGAAAATTTCAAAAAAGAACTACAAAGGAAAAACTCTAAAAATAAACACGCACGCAGTTCCGGTAATTGGACAGCCTACAGCTCTTCATGCTGAACAGTTTTCTAAATTAACGGGTGCAACAGTAGATGTAACACATACACCAGCAGGTGATTTGTATGCAAAAGCTATGGTTCCTTTTAAAGCTGGTCAATCTCCATACGATATCGTATTTGGATTTTCTAACTTTATAAATGACTGGAGACAATACTTAGCACCAGTTCCAAAAAAATACATGAACACAAAAGAGATGAAAGATGTAACAAAATCTCATGTGGGTGTTTCTTCTTGGGATGGAACTATGTATCAATATCCAGTTGATGGAGACAGGCATTATCTAAAATACAGAAAAGATGTAATTGATAATCCTGAGATGCAAAAAAAATACAAAGCAGATACTGGAAAAGAGTTAAAAGTTCCTACAACTTGGAAAGAATATGGCGAAATGGCCAAATACTTTAACGGTTGGGATTGGGATGGAGATGGAGAAAAAGAATACGGTTCAGCTGAAGTTATGAAAAAAGACGACTTAATGTTCGCAGCTTTTTTCAGTAGATCAGTAGCGTATGCTAAAAATCCAAGAACTCCAGGTGGTTTCTTTTTTGATTTAGAAACTATGAAACCAAACATTAACAATCCAGGGTTTGTTGAGGCTTTAACTGACTGGGTAGAAGCTACTAAGTATGTTCCTCCAGGAGGAATTAACTTTGGACTAGGTGATGAAATTGGATCATTTGGTGGTGGCCAAACTTTGTTTAGTTTTTCATGGGATGATGCTTTTATTGCAGCGATGCAAGATGATAGTCCTATCAAAAATAAAGTAGGTACAGCTCCTCTTCCGGGTGCAGATAAAGTCTGGAATAGAGTATCTGGCAAATGGGATAACAAATATAACCAAGCACCATACATCGTATGGGGTTGGGCAGTAGGTGTTGCTAAGAAAAGTAAAGTGCAAGAGATGGCGTTTGACTATCTATGTTTCTTTTCTAACGGAGCAAACCACCAAGCTGACTTAGCTATTGGTAACTTTGGTGTTAATCCATTTAAAAACTCTGATTTCGATCCAAATCTTTATATAGATACTATGGGTTGGGATGCAGATATTGCTAAAAGTTATACTAAGACACTTAAAGATATGGAAAAAAGTAAAAATAGAGTTTTCCCTTTAAGAGTACGTGGTGTATTTGAGTTCACTAGTGCGGTTGCAACTGGAACTTCTAAGGCTTTAGCTGGACAGCTATCACCTCAAGAAGCGCTGGATGAAGTCGCTAAAGAGTGGGAAGCAATTGTCAAAAGAGTTGGAAAATCAGCAGTACAAGAAGATTATGCTGTTGGTGTCAAAATGGAAGACAACAAGTTATAAAAATAACTTTATGTGGCCACTTTTAATTAGTGGCCATATACATTACATTCAAAATTCAATTACATGAACTTTAAACATAAATACGTTTTTTTATTTCCAGGTTTATTTGTTCTTATAGGTATCTTAATTTTCCCAATAATATTTGTAGTTCGTTTAAGTTTGTCGGGGTGGAATAGTTATAATGGTTTAAATTTTATAGGCCTTGAAAACTATGTTAGGTTATTCACTGATGATCCGCGATTCTGGGAATCGTTTATTAGGTTAAGTTTCTTGTCAGTTACAACTGTAACCTTACAGTATGTAATTGGCTTTGCTTTAGCACATATGGTTTGGAAGGAAATTAAGTTTCAAAGATTCTTTAGAGTATTATTTTTAATACCCATGATGACTACTCCAGTTATTATGACAGTTATTTGGAGAACTTTTTTTCATGAGTCACTAGGGCCTGTTAATGATCTTTTGCAGATATTTGATGTTGCACCAAAATGGCTTACAGACCCCACTTTAGCTAAAATTACTGTAATTATTGTTGAGGTTTGGCAGTGGACACCTTTTATGTTTTTGCTATTATTGGCGGGTCTTTTATCACTACCTAAAGAACCTTTTTTAGCAGCTGCAATTGATGGAGCAAGTCCAATTAGAAAATTTATTTATGTAACGTTTCCATTGATGGCACCCATATCTATTGGCGCAATTATTATTAGATTGATTGAAGCTTCAAAAATAATGGATACCGTTTATGTTTTAACCTCAGGTGGTCCAGGAACTTCAACTGAGACATCAAGTTTTTATATTTTTATTAAGGGACTTAGAGAGTTTCAGATGGGTTATGCAGCCTCAATGTCATTCACATATTTAATAATAATGATCATAAGTTTAACAGTTATAGCAAAAGTATTAACCAAACTATTACTCAAAGAATAAATATGGGAAAATTATACACATTTTTAAAATATTTTTTTATAACGGTTTGGACAGTTTTTGTTGTGGCGCCTTTTCTTTGGGCTCTTACAACCTCGTTTAAAGATTTTAATTCAGTAAATGGAGGTGTTACTTACATTCCATGGGTTGATTTTGAACCAAATTTAGAAGGTTGGAGAGTTTTAATTAAATCCCCAGCACAAGGAGGGGTGGATATTGTTGAACCTTATTTTAATAGTTTGTTTGTAACATGCACTGCAAGTTTAGTTAGTATTATACTTGGAACCTTATCTGCTTATGCTCTTTCTAGATATACATTCAAAGCTGGTCCAATAAAGAATAATGACATTACATTTTTCTTTATTTCTCAAAGAATTATGCCACCAATAGTTTTATCCATACCTTTCTTTTTATTTCTTGGCGCGGTTAACTTATTGGACAGTCTATTTGGATTAATAGTTGTTTATATTGTTTTGTTAATGCCAATAGCAGTTTGGATTATGGTTGATTTTTTTAATAAAGTTCCAAGAGAGATAGATGAAACAGCATTGATAGATGGATGTAATCCTTACCAGGCATTTTATAAAGTTGTATTACCAAATTCAATACCTGGATTAATTGTTGCTGGAATGTTTTGTATTATATTTGGATGGATTGATTTCTTTTTTGCTTTTATTTTAACCTTTACTGAAGTGCAGTTACTTCCTGTAAAAATTGTAGCTTTAAACTCTTCAATAACGCCATGGTGGAGTTTATCAGCCTCAGCACTAGTTTCTGTTGCACCATTAATTGTTGTTGCATTTATTGTTGAGAGATATTTATCAAAAGGAAATCTATCAGGAGCAATTAAATAATGAATTTAGTTGGTGAAAACTTATCGTATAAATTAACTGAAGAACTTCAGTTAAGAAAAATCTCTTTTAATTTTGAAAAAGGTAAATTGTATACAATTTTGGGAAGAACACTTTCTGGGAAAACTACTTTATTAAAAACAATAGCAGGGCTACTTATGCCAGATAGTGGATCGATTAGATTTGAAGATAAGAATTTTTTAGAGATACCCGTGTGGAAAAGAAATATTGCCATGGTTTATCAGCAATTCATTAACTACCCTCACCTAAATGTTTTTGAAAATATAGCTTTTCCTCTAAAACAAAGAGGTTTAGACCCTCAAAAGATTAATGATGAGGTTTTTAAATCTTTGAAATTAGTAGGACTAGAGGGTTATGAAAAAAGAAAAATCCAAGAATTATCAGGTGGCCAACAACAAAGGGTTTCAGTTGCAAGGTCACTTGTAAAAAATGCAAAGATTTTACTACTTGATGAGCCACTAGTTAATTTAGACTACAAGTTAAGAGAGCAGTTGCGAGAAGAGTTTAAAAATATCTTTGTTAATGGTCTATCAGAGGAAAGTATTGTAATTTTTTCAACAACGGACCCTAGGGAGGCAATGGAACTTAATGGTGAAGTCATTGTTCTTGATGAAGGTAGAGTACTACAGGTAGGTGCTGCAAAAGAAATATTTGAAAATCCCAAAGATTTAAAGGTTGCTGCTATTTCAAATGACCCACCTATGAATATTTTGAAAGCTGACCTAGGTTCTAATAAAATAAAATTTGAAGATATTGAAATAGATATTCCAGATCATTTATCTAAATTAAAAGATAAGCATTTTAATTTTGGTATAAGAGCGTCTGATATTGAATTGAATGATAATGGTTTTGAATTTGAAGTGGAGCTTGCAGAAATTAGTGGCTCAGAAACTTTACTACACCTCACAAGGGGAAATTTAAAAATTATAACTAGTATAGAGGAAGTGATGGATTTTAAAATTCATGATAAAGTTAAAATTAACTTTAAATCCAATAGAGCTTATGCATTTGATGAAGTTGGAAATTTAGCCTCATCTCCATTTAGAGGTAGCAATGTCTAAAATTAATTTAAATAAAATATCTCACTCATATAATCCAAATGATCCTAATCCGACTTATGCATTAAACCCATTCTCAATGGTTTGGGAGGATGGAAAAAGATACGCAATTTTAGGACCATCTGGGTGTGGAAAAACAACGATGCTAAATATTGTGTCAGGCTTAGTAAGACCTTCATCGGGAAAAATACTATTTGATGAAAAAGATGTTACTGACCTTAAAACTGAGAGTAGAAACATTGCACAAGTATTTCAATTTCCAGTTATCTATAGCACCATGACAGTGTATGATAATTTAGCTTTCCCTTTAAGATGTAGAGATTTTTCTCAAGAAATAGTGGAAGAAAGGGTTAATTCTGTAGCTGAAACGTTAAATTTAAAATCTTTTTTAAAATTACCAGCTAGAAAACTTACTGCCGATCAAAAACAATTAATTTCGCTTGGTAGAGGGCTTGTAAGAGAAGATGTTGCTGCAGTATTAATGGATGAGCCATTAACAGTTATAGACCCTGATCTAAAATTTAAATTAAGAAGAAATCTCAAGGAAATAAATGAGAAATATAAAACAACCCTAGTTTATGTAACTCACGATCAAAATGAAGCGATGACTTTTGCGGATAATATAATAGTTATGAGTGAAGGTGAGGTGGTTCAAACAGGAACTCCTAAAGAATTATTTGAAAGACCAAAAACTACTTTTGTTGGATATTTTATAGGATCACCTGCGATGAATTTATTCGAATCAGAAACTTCATCAAATAATAGTGTTAAAATTAATGATACTTTGATTAAAACAGCTACAGATTTGTCAAAATTAAAAAATAATAAAGTTAAATTAGGCATAAGATCTGAATTTATAAAGATAGCTGAAAGTCAAAAAGAGAATGTCATTAGTGTTGATGTAGAAAAAGTAGAAGACCTAGGAAATTATAAATTATTAACCGCTAAAATGGGTAACCTTACAATCAAGTCTAAAATAAATAGAGAAACTGAAGTTTCATCAGAAAAGGTAAACCTTTATATACCTCCAGAGAAATGTTGTGTGTATGAAGATGAAAAATTAATATAGATAGACTTAAAACCTTCTATTTACATGCTTATTTCCCGTATCTATTAAGTCATAAGTTAAGGTATAGTTAATTTGTGAATTTTAGACTAACCAAGCATAAAGAAAAATTATTTCAACTAGATTAAACATGGCTTCTATTGTTGCTAAAAAACTTAATTTAAGTACTGAAGATCTAAAAAGACAAAAAAATATAATTAGCAAATTAAACTTAGCGAAACTTCCATTTGAAATATCACCAGATAGAATGTGTGCTCTTAATTTGGAAATGGCCAGACATTCAAGTGCTGTCTTAAAGTACCAAGAGGATAAATCTGGTATTAAATGGATTTTTTCTTCAATAAAAAAATATAAAGTTTTTTTAATAATATTTGAATCAAATGAGTTAGGAGAAGAGATATATAAAGAAAAAATTTCTAGCAAGCTACCAGAGTATTCTTATAAAACAGTTGCTCAAATAGTTGATGATGGAATAAAACTAAATTTTTTTATTAAATTGGATGCAAGATCAAAAGCAACAACAGATCTAAAAATTAGGAATGTTAGACCTTCAGAGGAAGTTATTATTGAATTTATAAACTGGAAAATTGACTTACTAGCTTCTTTAATGAAATTCAAACAAGATTTAATCAATTAGGGTTAGTGCAATACCAACCCTAAATTTAAGGGTCTTAAACGATTATAATATTTAATTATAATCAAGGGTTGTTTATTTAAAAAAAATGCATTTAAAAACTAGAATTACTTACGGTAATTTTTTGCTCATAATATTAAAAAAATAATCTTTGGATAAACCAATAAAAGCCAATAGATGCAATAATGATTGAAATCGGTTTAGTAACTCTATTTCGGTACCATGATTTTTTTTGAAAAAATAGTGCAATTAAAATATATGACAAAATAATTACACTGATTTGACCAAGCTCAACTCCAACATTAAAAGAAATTAAACTTGAAATAAATAGGTTTGTTGAAATTCCAATTTCATTTAAAACTCCTGCAAAACCCAAACCATGAAGTAGACCAAAAATAAAAATTATATAGGGTCTTGTTCTTCTTATATTTTCAGTAAACAAATTTTCAATTGCTATAAAGCAAATAGATAGAGCAATGATTGGTTCAATAATAATTGCTGGAATTGTTATTATTTTTAGTGCACCCAAGAACAAAGTAATTGTGTGAGCTAAAGTAAAAATTGAAACTTGTAAAACTAAAGGCCTCAGTTTTGGAGATAAAAGAAATAGGGCTAGAACAAATAAAATATGATCTAAACCTTTTGGTATAATATGCTTAAATCCTAGCAAGGTATATTCTTTAATATTTTGAAAAAGTCCCACCTCTGTTTTATTTTTTATACTAAACCATTTAGATTTTTTATCTTCTTCAATTAATTCAGTATAGAGCGGTTCATTATTGATTGAATTAATACGTAAAATAATTGATCCTAAATTTTTATCCCAAAAAAATTTAAATCGTTCTTCTTTAATATTTTGAATATCAAAAGTAATAATAGTATCTCTAATTATGTTAGTATTACCCACTTCTGGTATCACTACACTTATCAAGGTTAGGTCTAAATTTGAATTATTAGATATTAGATTAATTTTATTACTAAAATTTTTGATCTTAGAGTTAAATTGATTTAGTAAAATTGCTGGGTTCATCATCCTTAAATCCTGATATTCCCCAGATTTTTCAGATTTTTCTGTATTAGAATGTTTTGTTTCTATACCTGTAATAATAGCTTCTAAATTTAATTGGATTGATAGATTTGCGTTTATGATATTATCTCCCTCATAAATATTAAGATTTGCAATTGCTGGACGTAGTTCGTGAGCATAAGATGATTTAATAAAGAATAGTATGAATATAAATATCTTAAAAAACATTAATTTATTAAAGCAGGCTCTATATTTATTTGTAATCATATTTTTAGTAACTTTTTTAAAAATTAAAGTGTATGCGCACGAGTTATGGCTTGAACCAATTAATTTTAATTTTAATAATAAGGAATTATTTAAAACTAATATTAATATTGGTCAAGATTTTATGGGTTCTCCTTTTGGATTTTATAGCCCAAATAAAAAAAGCCTATATTTAGAAAATAGAAATAAAATAACACAATTATCACAGAGGGATGGAGATTTTCCAGCAATTCAAATGTTAATTTCAGAGCAAGGATTTCATGTTTTAAACTATGAAACTAATAATGAATTCTTAAAGTATGACTCTGTTGAAAAATTTGAAGATTTTGTAAAAGAACAGGGCCTTCAAAGCACTATAGATAAGTTTGATAAAAATAAAATTCCTACAGAAAATTATAGAAGGTTTGCAAAAGTCTTAATTACTGATGGAAATAAAGGTTTTTTTATTCAAAAACCAAAATTAGATTTTGAGATCATTGCTTTGAATACCCCTTACGAGCTTAAGAATAGTTTTTTTAAATTTCAACTTTTTGAAAAAAAGAAGCCATTAGGAAATTGGCAAATTACTATTTTTAGTAAAGATGAAAATAATACTTATAAAGAAAAGATTAAAACAAACTCAAATGGAGTAGGAAAAATAAGAACTATCGAAAGTAGAACTTATTTATTAAGTGCTGTTAAGTTAGATAGAGCAAATTATTTGCAAAAACTTAAATTTAAATCTGATTGGTTGAGTTTATGGGCAAGCCTAGTTATAAAAAAATAAAATACTTTAATACACTTATTGGTTGTGTACATCTTTGTCCCTTAGCTAAATTTTACATATAAATGGGATCTATTTGACAGTTTGCGGTTAAGTATTCCGTAGACACCTATATCTAACTGTGAGTATTATCAGATTAGTTAATTAACTAATATAATATGGGAGAGAAATAATGATTAAAGATAAAAAATCATTAAAGAATTCAACGTCTTCAAGACGTAAGTTCTTTAAGACTGCTGCTAAAGCCGGTGCTGTAGCTGCAGCTACTGTTGCAATGCCAAATATTGCAACTGCAGGAGCTCACGCTACTGTATTAAAGATGCAAGCTGCTTGGCCTTCAGGAGCAAACATCTTTTTTGAAATGGCACAAGACTATTGTAACATGGTTAGCGATATGTCTGGTGGATCACTTAAAATTGATCTTCAGCCAGTTAACTCAATTGTTAAAACTTCGGAAATCGGAGCAGCGGTAAGTGATGGAATAGTTGATATGGGTCACTGGGTGACAGCATATTGGTATGGTAAAAACGCTGCAGCTTCACTTTTTGGAACTGGTCCTTCATACGGAATGTCATCTCAAGAAGTTATGGGATGGATGGAACGTGGTGGTGGAAGAAAACTATATGAAGAAGCAGTAGCTAGTGTTGGATATAACTACACTGGATTCTTTCATATGCCTATGCCAGCACAACCTTTCGGTTGGTTCAAAAAGAATGTAACTAAAGTATCTGATGTTAAAGGTATGAAGTATAGAACAGTTGGTCTAGCGACTAACGTTTTAACTGCTATGGGAATGGTCGTAAGACAATTACCAGGTGGTGAAATTCAACCAGCAATGAAAACTGGTTTGATTGATGCTGCAGAGTTTAACAACCCAACATCAGACTCACAGTTTGGAATGCAAGATGTCTCTAAACACTATCACTTAGGAAGTTTCCACCAATCTCAAGAGATGTTTGAAATTCCTATGAACACGAAGAGACTAAAAAGCCTTTCACCTGCTCATCAAGCTATCTTAAAAAACGCTGCTTATGCTGCGAATACAGATAACTACTTCAAAGCACTTGTTAGATATTCTGACAGTTTAGCTATGTTGATGAATGAACATAAGGTTAATGTTTACCAAACGTCCGATGCTATTTTAGCTGAACAGTTAAAAGGTTGGGATAAAATTGTTGGAGAGTTCTCTGCAAAAGATGCATTCTTCAAGAAGGTTATCGACTCTCAAAAAGCATACGCTAAGAAAGTAATGAAGTACTTGCTGATGAATCAGCCTAATTACAAACTAGCTTATGAAAATGAGTTCGGTCCAATTGGAAAAGTTAAAATCTAATTAGCTTTTAAATAATTTAAAAGAGGGGGAGTTTAGGCTCCCCTTTTTTTATAGTACAGTTTTCAAAAAATTAGGGTATTCTGTTTAAATCATGATGAGAGCCTACATAAAATTTGCTGACACATTAAGCACTTCAATTGGGAAAGCTTTTTCTTGGTGTATTGTTATTTTGATGGGTGGAACTTGTTACGAAGTAACAATGGCTTATATATTTAACAAACCAACACTTTGGAATTTTGACTTTAGTATGCAGATGTATGGTGCAATATTAATGATGTCAGGAGCTTATTGTTTGGCAACAGAATCCCATGTTAGAGGAGATGTGATTTACAGATTATTCAAACCAAGAACACAAGGTTGGATTGATTTAATACTCTATTTTATTTTCTTTTTTCCTGGTGTAATAGCTTTAGCATTTTATGGATATGAATATGCAGCACTTGCTTGGAAGATAAAAGAAACTAGCTGGAGTAGCCCAGCACAGATTAATATTTATATGGCAAAATCTTTGATACCAGCAGCAGGAGTATTTTTAACCATACAAGGAGTTGCTGAGGTATTTAGATCAATCATTTGTATTCAAACGGGACATTGGCCTGCAAGAATGGTTGTTGCAGAAGAAACAGAGCAAATTTTAATGAGAACAGCTCAGGACGAGGATCAAAAAGATGTTATTTAGTTTAACAAATCCAGAAGTAGCCATCTTAATGATGGGGATATTTTTATTTGCAGTACTATTGGGTTTTCCAATTGCATTTACTCTAATGGCGATGGGAATAGGCTTTGGATATTATGCTTATTATGATCCTGTTTTAATGGATCATATTTTTGATAATAGAATATTTTCATTATTTGTAAAAAATACCTATACAGTTATGGATAATAATGTCCTCACTGCGGTTCCCCTCTTTTTATTTATGGGGTATTTAGTTGAAAGAGCTGGAATTGTATCAAAATTATTTTTCGCAATAAGACTAGCAGCTCATAGATTGCCAGCTTCAATGGCAGTAGCTGCATTAATAACTTGTACTTTATTTTCTACAGCAACTGGAATTATTGGTGCTGTTGTAACCTTAATGGGTTTACTTGCTTGGCCCGCAATGGTTAAAGCGGGATATGATAAAAAATTTGCATCAGGAGTAATTTGTGCTGGGGGATGTCTGGGTATTTTAATACCACCAAGTATTATGTTAATTGTATATTCAGTGATTGCGCAATTATCACCTTTAAGATTATTTGCTGCAGCAATTTTCCCAGGCCTTTTACTTGCAAGTTTATATATAGCTTATGTTGTAATCAGAGCTTGGATAAATCCATCAATTGCACCCAAGCCAGATGCAGCAGATATTCCACCAAGAGCAGAGATTTTAAAAGAAGTGCTTGTTTCTTTTGTTCCTCTTTTCGGGTTAATAATGTTAGTGCTTGGAACAATTTTAGCAGGTATAGCAACACCAGCTGAGGCAGCAGCAGCAGGAGCATTTGGAGCAATACTCTTATCCTGGTTTTACAAAACGCTTAAGTGGCAAAGTTTCAAAGAATCTGTCTTTCTAACAGCAAAAACTACAGCAATGATTATGTGGTTATTTATTGGTTCTTGGACCTTTTCTTCAGTCTTTTCTTATTTAGGTGGTCATGAAATTTTTGAACATTTTTTCAAATCAATAGAAATAACAACTTGGCAATTCTTAATTATTACACAAATAATAATTTTTCTTTTAGGATGGCCATTAGAATGGACTGAAATCTTAATTATATTTGTTCCAATATTTTTACCGTTGCTTGAGGTTTTTGATGTTAATCCATATTTCTTTGCAATGCTAATAGCTTTGAATTTACAAACATCTTTTTTGACACCGCCCATGGCCATGTCTGCCTACTATTTAAAAGGTGTACAAAAAAATAATGTTGAGTTGATGGAAATATTTGCAGGAATTATGCCATTCTTGGGCATAGTAATATTTGCAATGTTCCTTATGTATATGTTTCCAGGTATTGCTTTGTGGTTACCAGAAACATTATTTGCAAACTAGGTAATTTAAAATTATGAACATATTTTCTCTTACAACTAATAAATTAGTAGAACATTTAAGAACAGGCCAAATTTCCTCTGTAGAAGTTTGTACACAATACATTGAAAGAATTGAAAAATTTGAAAAAGATATCAATGCTTGGGAATATTTTGATAAAAAAAAACTTTTAGAAAAAGCAGAAGAAGCGGATGAACACAGAAAATCAGGAAAGCCTCTAGGTTCTTTACACGGACTACCCATTGCAGTTAAGGATATAATAGGTACTTTTGAAATGCCTACTGAATGTGGAACTCCATTAAGAAAAAAAATGCCAAGTTCTCAAGATTCTGAAGTTGTTAATTTACTTAAAATTGCAGGAGCAATAGTTATGGGAAAAACTGTAACTACAGAACTTGCATATTTTCACCCAGGCAAAACTACTAACCCTCACGATAATTCAAGAACACCTGGTGGATCTTCAAGTGGTTCTGCAGCTGCAGTTGCAGCTCATATGGCACCATTATCAATTGGATCACAAACTAATGGATCAATTATTAGACCAGCTTCTTATTGTGGGGTTGTTGGGTACAAACCATCTTATGGACTAATCTCTCGAAGTGGAGTTTTAAAACAGTCAGACAAGTTAGATCACATAGGTGTTTTTGGAAAAACGGTCGAGGATGTTGCCTTATTAACAAAATCATTAATTAAAAAAGATTTATACGATAGTTCAACTATCCATTATTCATCTGAGGAAATGTTAAAAGTTTGTAAAAAAGGACCACTATACGAACCAAAATTTATCTTTTACAAAACTAAAAATTGGAAAAATGTAGATAAAGAATCTCAAAAGTCTTTTGAGTTTTTTATAAAAACATTCAAAAAAAATATTGAAGTATTTGATACGCCTTCATATTTTGATGATATTCCAAAATACCATAAAATAATTCATGAAACAGATATGGCTAATAATTTCCAAGGTTATTACAAAAAATCTAAAAAAAAACTTTCTAAAGAAATGGTTAGTGCTATTGAAAGAGGCTTAAAATACTCAGCAAAAGATTATGTTGAAGCAATGGATTTTATGAAAAGAAGCTACGAATCTTTTAAAGAAGTTTTTGAGGACTATCATGGTGTGTTAAGTCCATCTACAACTGGGGTTGCACCTAAGGGTTTAAAGAGTACAGGTAGCCCAGAATTCTGTACTACTTGGACCTATATGGGTTTACCTTCTATTTCATTACCTTTACTTACAGGTGCTAATAATTTACCATTAGGAGTTCAGTTAATTGGAGACAAACTAGACGATTTAAGATTTTTAGGTGTAGCCAATTGGTTAGAAAAAAATTGTAAAAAATATGCTAAATAATATAACAAAATTTCTAGGTACTTTTCTTGCTGCAATTTTTCTCATTGGTTTAGCAACTACATTGACAAGATCATCGATGATAGGTTTTTGGGATGTATTGCCAGTATTTATTTTGATGGCTATTGCAATTTTTATGATGGTCTACGAAGCTTTTTTCGACAAAAACTAATTTTCTACTTGCAGTGAATAATTCTAAAAATAATTATTTACCTTTTCTACTATTATTTATCCAACCAATTTTTATGGCTAGTAATTTGATAGTTGCCAGAGGAGGAGTTGAGTATGTACCACCAATTTCTTTAGCTTTTTGGAGGTGGGCAGTCGTCTTCTTAATGTTGCTCCCTTTTACTTTTATCTCATTAAAAAAAAATTTTAAATTTGTAAAACAAGAATATAAAAGAATATTTTTTATTGGATCAATGGGCTGTGGTGTTTGTGGAGCTTTTCCATTTTTAGCAGGACAAACAACAACTGTTACCAATATGGGAATTATTTATTCATCATCTCCAATATTTATAATTTTAATCTCCTGTATCTTTTTTAAAGAAAAAATAAATTTTCTTAGAATTGTTGGTCTGGCTTCTTGTTTAATAGGTGTTTTTGCTATTATTATTAAAGGTGATTTATCCATGTTAATTAAGCTTAAATTTACAATTGGTGATTTATGGATGCTAGCTTCTTCTATTGGGTGGGCTCTCTACTCTATTTACTTATTTTACTGGAAAACTAATTTAAAAATTTTTGATAGATTTACTTTGATTGCTTTTTTCGGTGTAGTGAGCTTACTTCCATTTTACTTAATAGAAGAAACATTTTTTGTTAGAACAGTTTTTAATTCTCAATTTTTTATGTGGGTTTTATTTGCGGCTATTTCACCAGGAATTATAGCTTTTACTTTATACACAATGGCTCAAAAGAAGCTTGGTGCTTCTATTACTGGTTTTACTCTATACATCTTTACTGTTTATAGTGCCATTTACGGTTATTTATTTTTTAACGAGCAGCTAGAGTATTATCATTACATAGGAACCATTTTGGTCTTTGGTGGTGTTTATATTGTTAAGAGAAAAGTTTAAATTAAGCCACAATCTGACCAAAAAATTTACAAAATTCATTTCTATAAGCAGATAGTGAATAAATTTATTGTAACTTTTTTTGTATTAATACTTATCTCAAATTCAAGTTCAGCTGAAAGTCAAACATCACTCATAGATAAACTTTTTCATATAGGTAAAATGAACTCTCATGATAAAAAATTCTCTCTTTATTTTAAAACTAGAGAAAAAGCAGTTTTAGCAAGAGGTGAGGACTATAATTATGTCACAGAGTTTCCTCAAGATTTGTATATATATAATCATAAAACGAAAATTTCTTCACCACTAATCACTTATGAGTGGTTCCCCTCTCAAGCCAAACACCTTCTAGAGAGTTATAATTATCCAGTTTTCCCAGAGGATTTTGCTTACTATCTTTTAAAAGATAATAACACTCTGATCATGATTAGTGCGGTTAAGGATATTAATAAAAACTTTAAATTTACTATAGCTAATAAAAAGCTAAATAAATATTCATCAAATAGTAAATTTGATTTTATAATTTCATCAATCGCTAAAGATTGTAGGCATTCAAAGCTTAAAGAAAATTACAAATGTAATTATTATAAACCTTTAATTTCTAATAATTTAATTAATTAATTTGAGTAAATGCTTCAGCAAATTTTTCTGCATTAAAAACTTGTAAGTCATCTTCTTTTTCACCAAGGCCTAAAGCAATTATTGGAAGTTTATATTTTTTAGCAAGTGCTAGCAAAATACCTCCTTTTGCTGTCCCATCTAATTTTGTCATTATCAAACCTGTGATTGGAATAATTTTATTAAACTCTTCTACTTGGTTGATAACATTTTGTCCTGATGTAGCATCAAGAACTAAAATTACATCGTGTGGAGCGCCTGGGTCTATTTTTTTAGTTACGTTTGCAATTTTTTTATACTCTTCCATTAAGTTTTTCTTATTTTGTAATCTTCCTGCTGTATCAATCAAAACATGATTAAAATCACCCTTAATTGCTTCCTCTATTGCTTTGTAAGCAACAGAAGCAGGATCAGATCCTTGGGAAGATTTAGTAATTTGAACATCAATTTTATTAGCCCAACTTTCTAGCTGCTCTATTGCAGCCGCCCTAAAGGTATCGCAAGCAGAAAACATAACTTTGCTACCATTAGATTTTAAAATTTTTCCAATCTTTCCAATAGTTGTTGTTTTTCCAACCCCATTAACACCTGACACTAGAACTGCATTTAGTTTTTCTTTTTTATTAAAAAAGCTCTCATTTTCTAAAGGCTTCATCAAAGTAGTTATATAATCTCTTAGAATTAAATTTACCTCAGTCATAACATCATTTTTAGGATCAATTTTTTCTTGAGCAATAATTTGTTTAATTTCTGCAGCAGCAGTTAGACCTACATCAGATTGAATTAAATATTCTTCAATTTGATCCAATGTTTTGTCATCTATTTCTTTTTTGACAATTATATCTTTTAAGCCAGATGTAAAAGCAGAAGCAGTCTTTTTAAAACCAATTTTAAACTTATCAAAAATTCCCATTACAGTTTAATCTCAATATTTTTAATATTAGAGACGGGCCCTTTCATGTGAATACTATTTTTTTCATCAATAGAAATTGTTAGTCTTCCAAGCATAAACTCAATATCTACAGTTTTATCTACTAATGATCTGATGTTCCCGGCTACGGCTGTTGCACAAGCTGCAGTACCACAAGCCTTAGTAAGTCCTGCACCTCTTTCCCACACCTTAACTTTTATTAAATTTTTATTTACAACTTTAGCTAATGTTACATTGCATTTTTCAGGAAATAATTCATGATTTTCAATTTCAGGTCCAATTTTTTTTAAATCAAAACTCTCAATATCACTTACAAAAAAAACTATATGGGGGTTTCCTACATTTACTGCAATTCCACCAATATGTTTGTTATTATTTTTATCTATAATTTTAACCTTAAGGTCTTTAGTATCTAACTGTCCACTTAAAGGAATCTCTTCCCAATTTGTTTTTGGAATTCCTATTTCAGTCTCAACTAGATTATTTCCTAAAATTTTAGATTTTAATAATCCAGAGGATGTCCAGACAGTTATTTCTTTTTGGTTACTTTCTTTTGATAAAAAATCAGCAATGCACCTCGTTCCATTTCCACAGGCCCCTGATGTACTACCATCTGAATTATAAAATTCTAAACCAGCATCTATTTCTTTATTTTTTTTAATTAGAATAAGTTGATCACATCCAATAAAACTTCGATCACATATTTTAATTATTTGATCTTTGCTTAAATTAAGATCATGAATTCGTTGATCAATAATTACAAAATCATTGCCCAAACCATCCATTTTGAATGCTTTAATATCCATATATAGATATTTAACTTATTTATTGACTTTTTGAACCTCTATTATAGGTTGTCTTCGTTTCCACAAAAACGTTAAATTTGTGGTGTCTTTGGAAACAAAGAGATCAACACTAGTCAGCGATATTCGCCCACTAGTGCAAAACTGCTGTGCGTAATAAATATGTTTGAAAACTTAACAAATAAATTCGAAGAAATTTTTTCTTCTTTAAAAAAAGCAGCTTCACTTGATGAGAATCAGGTAGATGAAGGGTTAAGAGGTATTAGGCAGGCCTTATTAGAAGCCGATGTGTCTCTAGACGTAACTAAAGATTTTATAGAAAAAGTTAAGCCAAAGGTTATGGGTCAAGAGATAATTAGATCAACCTCTCCAGGAGATATGGTTGTTAAAATTGTTTATGATGAACTAGTAAGCCTTTTAGGTGAAAGCAACACAGATATTAATTTAAATGCAGTTCCACCTGTCCCAATGATGCTGGTGGGTCTTCAAGGTTCTGGTAAAACTACAACAACAGCAAAATTAGCTAAATACTTAGAAAAAAATAAAAAAAAAAAGATAATGATGGTGAGTCTAGACGTGTATAGGCCAGCCGCACAAGAACAGTTAAGATCATTAGGAGAGCAAAATGATATTTTAACACTACCTATTATTGAAGGGCAGCTACCAGCAGATATCTGTAGAAGAGCAATTAGTGCCGCAAACCTAAATGGTGCAGAAATTATACTATTTGATACAGCAGGCAGAACACAAATAGATCTTCAGATGATGAGTGAAATCAAACAGATAGAAAGTATAATTAACCCAACAGAAGTATTTTTAGTTGCAGATTCTTTAACAGGACAAGTTGCTGCAGAAGTTGCAAAAGAATTCAAGAATACTGTAAATGTAACAGGAATTGTTTTAACACGAGCTGATGGTGACGCCAGAGGTGGGGCGGCCCTTAGTATGAAGTATGTCTCACAAGTTCCAATTAAATTTTTAGGGGTAGGAGAAAAAATAGAAAATTTAGAGGTTTTTCACCCAGATAGAATAGCCAATAGAATATTAGGTATGGGAGACATTGTTTCTCTTGTCGAAAAAGCTGCAGAAGATCTCGGTGAAGAGAATATAAAAAAAGCAGAAGAGAATTTAAAAAAAGGACAATTCTCTATGGAAGATTATTTAACACAGCTTAGACAAATGAAAAAAATGGGAGGCATAGAAGGAATTATGTCATTTATGCCAGGTGTTTCTAAAATGAAATCACAGATGGATGCTTCTGGAATTGATGAAAGTGTCATTACTAAAAATGAAGCAATTATTTTATCTATGACAAAAAAGGAAAGAGGAAACCCTAAAATCATTGATGGTTCTAGGAAAAAACGAATTGCTAATGGCTCTGGAACAGATGCGGCCACTATCAATAAATTGCTTAAGCAATTTAAAATGATGTCTGAAATGATGAAGAAGATGTCAAAAGGAAACCTGAAGGGTATGTCTGATAAAGGAATACCTCCAGAGCTATTAAATCAACTTAAATAAATAAAGGAAAAAAAATGATAAAAATAAGACTATCAAGAGGTGGAACAAAGAAAAGACCAGTATACAAAGTAGTTATAGCTGACAGTCGTCGTGCAAGAGACGGAAGATTTATTGAAAAAGTAGGATTTTTTAATCCTCTTTTACCAAAAGATAAAAAGGAAAGAGTAGGATTGGAATCAGAAAGAATTAAATATTGGTTAGGTCAAGGTGCTCAACCAACAGCCAGAGTTGCAAGAATTTTAGGTGAAAATGATATTATCCCTATGCCTGCAAACGCTAACAACCCTAATAAAGCTATACCTAAAAAAGAAAGAAAAAAAGAAGGAGACGAAGCTCCAGCAGCAGCGGCTCCGGCAGCAGCTCCAGCAGCGGCTCCAGCAGAAGCTCCTAAAGTAGAAGCAGCTCCAGCAGAAGCTCCAAAGGAAGAAGCTCCTAAAGTAGAAGCAGCTCCAGCAGAAGCTCCAAAGGAAGAAGCTAAATAGTTAGATTCATGTGGCAAGCTCAGATCTTCACGCTTTACCCAGATATTTATCCAGGCCCTTTAAGTAAAGGGCTTTATGGAAAAGCATTATCAAATAAAATTTGGGACCTAAAAGTTGTAAATATTAGAGATGCCGCAGAAGATAAACATAAGACAGTTGATGATACTCCTTTTGGTGGTGGATCTGGTATGTTGTTAAAAGCCGATGTTCTAGCAAAATCAATTGATCAAAATAAAAGAAAAGGTGAAAGAATTTTTTATTTATCTCCCAAGGGAAAAAAACTTGATCAAAAATTAGCACTAGAGCTATCAAAAGAAAAATCGATCAGTTTAATATGTGGTCATTTTGAGGGTGTTGATGAAAGAATATTATTAACAAGAAATATAGAAGAACTTAGTATTGGAGATTTCATTTTATCAGGAGGGGAAACAGCATCTCTTGTTGTACTAGATAGTATTTTAAGACTTTTACCTGGAGTATTAGGAAATGAAAAATCAAAAAAAGATGAGAGTTTTGAGAATGGACTTTTAGAGTACCCTCAGTACACAAAACCTCAAATTTGGGAGGAAAAAAGTGTTCCAGAGGTACTATTATCAGGAGATCACAACAAAATTAAAGACTGGCGTTTGTCACAATCAGAGGCTATAACACGCGTCCGTAGACCAGATTTGTGGGAAAAATATAACAAAAACTAATTTAATAAATAGTAATATGAAAACAATTGAAGAAATAAACCAACATAATGTTAAAAAGATCTTAGCAGAGAAGAAGATTCCAGATTTTTATCCAGGAGATATAGTTAAAGTTGGTGTGAGAATTACTGAGGGTAAAAAAGATAGAATTCAGTATTTCGAAGGTGTTTGTATCGCTAGAAAAAATAGAGATTTAAATTCTTCATTTACTGTTAGAAAAATTTCATTTGGTGAGGGTGTTGAAAGAACGTTTCCATTATATGGAACAGTAATTGACTCAATTACAGTTATTAGACATGGAAAAGTTAGAAGAGCAAAATTATACTATCTAAGAGACAGAACTGGTAAATCAGCTAGAATTGCAGAAAGAATTAGAAAAAAAATTGGTATAGAGGTTGATGTTAAACCAGAAGCTGTAACTGAAAAAACTTTAGCTCCAGCAACAACAGAAACTGAAAAACAACCTGAAGCTCAAGCAGAACAAAAAATAGAAAGTTCTGAAGAAAAAAAATAATTTTTTTTTCAATGCCTTTAACTCTTTACGATAAAATTTGGAAAGAACATCTAGTTCATCAACAAGAAGATGGGACGGCCCTATTATTTGTTGATAGGCATTTAATTCATGAGGTTACGAGTCCACAAGCATTTGAGGGTCTTAGAAACTCTAATAGAAAAGTAAGACAACCAAATTTAACTTTGGCTGTGGTTGATCATAATATTCCAACTACCGACAGATCAAAAGGTATTGATGATAAGGATTCTAGAATTCAAATTGAAACACTTGATAAAAACTGCAAAGAATTTGGAGTTCAGTTATTTGGTGTTCATGATAAAAGACAAGGAATAGTACATATAGTTGGACCAGAACAGGGATTTACTCAACCAGGAACGGTAATAGTTTGTGGTGATAGTCACACTGCTACACATGGAGCTTTTGGATCATTAGCATTTGGAATTGGAACTTCTGAAGTTGAACACGTTTTAGCAACACAAACATTAGTTCAAAAAAAAGCTAAAAATTTTAGAGTTAATGTAAATGGTAAGCTTGCAGTTGGTGTTACTTCTAAAGATGTTGTTCTGCAAATAATTGGAAATATAGGTACTGCAGGTGGTACGGGATATGTAATTGAATATGCAGGAAGCTTGATCTCTGATTTGTCAGTAGAAAATAGAATGACAATTTGTAATATGACAATTGAGGGTGGAGCTAGAGCTGGACTTATACAACCCGATCAAAAAATTTTTGACTATTTAAAAGGTCGACCGATGTCTCCAAAAAATGAGAATTGGGATAAAGCAGTAGAATATTGGAAAACTTTAAAAACTGACTCTGATGCAAAATTTGATAAAGAGATAAATTTATCAGCTGAAGACATTGTTCCAATGGTAACCTGGGGAACGTCGCCTCAAGATGTGGTTTCAATTGATGGAAAAATTCCGAACCCAGAGAATGAAAGTGATGCAGATAGAAAAAATTCAATAGAAAGATCATTGAAATATATGGGATTAGAACCAGATGTTGCCATAAAAGATATAAAAATTGACACAGTTTTTATTGGCAGTTGCACAAATGGAAGAATAGAAGATCTTAGAGAGGCAGCACAAATATTGAAAGATAAAAAGAAAGCAACACATGTTCATGCAATGATTGTCCCAGGATCTGGATTAGTCAAAGAGCAAGCTGAACAAGAAGGTCTAGATAAAATATTTATTAGCGCAGGTTTTGAGTGGAGAGAGCCTGGATGCTCAATGTGTTTAGCAATGAATGCAGACAAATTAAAACCAAAAGAAAGGTGTGCATCAACATCAAATAGAAATTTCGAAGGCCGACAAGGTAGAGGTGGAAGAACACACCTAGTAAGCCCAGGTATGGCTGCAGCTGCAGCAATTGCTGGTAACCTTGATGATGTTAGAAAGTACCAAAATTAAAATGCAGAAATTTAATACACTTAAAAGTATTCCAGCTTACTTGCCAATAGTTAATATTGATACGGATATGATTATTCCTAAACAATTTTTAAAAACTATTAAAAGAACAGGACTAGGAAAAAATCTATTTTTTGAAATGAGATATGATGATGATGGAAATGAAATTAAAGATTTTTTATTAAATAATGAACCTTTTAATAATTCAAAAATATTAATTGCTGGAAATAACTTTGGTTGTGGTTCATCAAGAGAGCATGCTCCTTGGGCTTTATTAGATTTTGGTATCACATGTGTAATTAGTTCAAGCTACGCTGATATTTTTTATAGCAACTGTTTTAAAAACGGTATCTTGCCAATTATTTTAGAAGAGGAAAAAATTAAAGAACTTTCAGAGTATTCAAATAGAAAAGAAGAAATTTCAGTAGATTTAAACGAGCAAAAGATTGTCTATGGAAATAATGAGACAAAATTTGATATTGATCCTTTTAAAAAAAAATGCTTATTAGAAGGTCTTGATGATATTGCTTTGTCATTAGAAAAATCATCACAAATAGACACTTACGAAAAAAAATTAAAAGAAAATAAACCTTGGATATTTAATGATTAAAGTTAAGAAAAGAAAAATTTTACTTTTACCTGGTGATGGTATTGGACCTGAAGTTATTCAGGAAGTTAAAAAAGTCATTCAATGGTTTAATTCAAATAAATCTTTAGACTTTGAAATTGATCAAGATTTAGCAGGTGGTTGTTCTTTTGATAAACATGGAACTCCGATCACGGATGAAGTTTTTTATAAAGCATTAGAATGTGAAGTTGTAATGTTAGGAGCTGTTGGTGGTCCTAAATGGGATAATTTAGATTTTTCAAAAAAACCTGAAAGAGCATTATTAAAATTAAGAAAAGAATTAAAATTATTTGCAAATCTAAGACCAGCAATTTGCTTTGAACAATTAGTGGATGCCTCGACTCTAAAACCAGAAGTTGTTTCAGGATTAGATATAATGATAGTTAGAGAATTAACTGGTGGAATTTACTTTGGAGAGCCAAGGGGAATCAAGCCAATAGAAAATGGTGAAAGAAAAGGTGTTAATACTCATACATATACGACTAGCGAGATAGTTAGAGTAGCAAAAGTAGCCTTTGATTTAGCTAAAAAAAGATCAAATAAAGTTACATCATGTGAAAAATCAAATGTAATGGAGGCAGGACAACTTTGGAGAGAAGAGGTCCAAGAGCTTCATGACAAAGAATACAAAGATGTAGAATTAAGCCATATGCTTGCTGATAATTGTGCAATGCAATTATTAAAAAATCCAAAGCAGTTTGATGTAATTGTTACCGATAACTTGTTTGGAGACATGCTTTCTGATCAAGCTTCAATGTTAACAGGATCTTTAGGTTTATTACCTTCAGCGTCTCTAGGTGCCAAAAATAAAGATGGAGAGATGAGAGCAATGTATGAACCTATTCATGGATCAGCACCAGATATAGCTGGCCAAGGAATTGCAAACCCGATTGCATCAATTTTAAGTTTTGCAATGGCATTAAGATATTCATTAGACCTAGACAATGAGGCTGATGCTTTAGAAAAAGCTGTTCAAGACGTTTTAAATGATGGTCTTAGAACTAAAGACATAATTTCTGAAGGTATGAAAGAAGTATCAACATCAGTAATGGGTGATGCGATAATTTCAAAATTGCAATAATTAAAAATTTATTCTAGAGTTCAGTAATGCCAAATTACACAGCACCAGTTGAAGATATGATGTTTCTTTTTGATAAGTTGAGAAACAATAAAAATTATAATGAAATCGAAAAATACAAAGAGGTTAGCTCAGAATTAGTAAAAGATATATTGCTTGAAGCAGCTAAAATTAATGAGAATCTAATTTTACCATTAGCAAAATCAGGTGATGAAAACCCGTCAGTCTTAGAGAATGGAGTAGTTAGAACACCTCCTGGATACAAGGAGGCTTACACAAAATATATTGAGGATGGATGGACTTCACTTTCTTGTGACCCAAAATATGGAGGTCAAGGAATGCCAAAAACAGTAAGTGCTTTTTTTGATGAAATGCTTTCTTCTGCAAGTCTATCTTTTAAGCTTTATAGCGAATTAAGTATTGGTGCTTATAATTGCATAAAACATCATGCAACAGATGTGATAAAAGATAAATATCTTCCAAAAATAGTAGAAGGTAAGTGGAGTGGCACTATGTGTCTTACAGAACCAGTGTGTGGAACTGATTTAGGTTTATTAAAAACAAAAGCAGAAGAGCAACCTGATGGAACTTATAAAATTAGTGGTCAAAAAATTTTTATTACCTCAGGTGACCAAGATCTTACAGAAAACATTATTCACTTAGTGATAGCAAGAGCCACAGATTCTCCCGCTGGAACCAAAGGTATTAGTTTATTTTTAGTTCCTAAATTTATAGTTAATGAAGATAGCTCTATAGGCTCAAGAAATGGAGTTTCTACAGGTTCAATAGAAAGTAAAATGGGTATTAAAGGATCGGCAACTTGTGTCTTAAATTTTGATGGTGCAACTGGTTATATGATTGGACCAAAAAATAAGGGTTTAAGCTCAATGTTTACTATGATGAACCTAGAGAGGATAGTTGTTGGAATACAAGGCCTAGGAATTTCTGAAATAGCTTATCAAAACTCACTAACCTATGCACAAGAGCGAAAACAAGGAAAAACAAATTATAGTAAATCTGAAAATGGAGCAGATTATATTATTGAACATGCAGACATTAGAAAGTCTCTGCTTAATATGAAATCTATTATTGAAGGAGAGAGAGCATTATGTTTTTGGCTATCACAACAAACAGAAGTTAGCCTTTATCACCCAGATGAAAAAGTAAAGCAAGAAGCGTCTGACCTTGTTTCCTTAATGACTCCAGTTGTTAAAACAATGTTTACAGATATGGGCATGGAAATAACCAGTGATGCAATGCAGATTCATGGTGGTTATGGATATACAAAAGACCAAGGAATAGAGCAATTATATAGAGATAATAGAATTACTCCAATATATGAAGGAACAAATTCGGTTCAAGCAGCAGATTTAGTTTTTAGAAAACTAGTAAATAAAAATGGTGATATAATTAATAAATATTTGGAATTGATCAAGAATGATTGCAACATTGAAAATGAAAAATTAAAACCCTTCATAGAAGAATTAAAAATACACTTAGAAATTTTATCTAAATTTACTACCTGGATTAAAGAAAAAACACAAAACTCAAAAGATGACGCAAGTGCAGCATGTAATGACTATTTAAAAGCATTAGGCTTTGTATCTATAGCTCATGCATGGATAAAAGTTTTAGAGGTAAGTTTTAAAGATTACGAACAAAATAAAAATTTTTATAATGATAAAATACAAACTGCAAATTTTTATTTCAAAAGAGTTTTACCAAGAGCTGAAAGTCATTTTAAAACTGCCACATCAGGAAGTGACTACATAATGAATTTTAAATTCAATTAACATGAGTCATTACGATACAGATTTAGATAAAAATAAGGCTAACTATGTTCCTCTATCTCCTTTAACATTTTTAGAAAGGACCAAAGATATATATCCAAACTATGAAGCATTAGTTTATGAAAGTAGATCTTATACTTGGAAAGAGGTTTATAAAAGATGTGTTAAGTTTGCCAGTGCATTAGACAAACTAGGTGTAAAAACTGGAGACACGGTTTCTATAATGGCTTTCAATACTCCTGAAATTTTTGAAGCTCATTATTCAATACCAATGGTGGGAGCCGTAATCAATGCAATTAACACAAGACTAGATTCAAATACAATAAGTTATATTTTACAGCATAGTGATGCAAAAGTTTTAATTGTAGATAGACAATTTCACGATGTAATCGAAAAAGCTTTAAAAAATGTTAAAAATAAAATTACAATTATTGATATTGATGACCAAGACATTGACACAAGTTCTTTCAAAAAAATAGGAGAACTTGAGTATGAAAATTTCTTAAATACAGGTGATGAAAATTATGAATGGAAAAAACCTAAAGATGAGTGGGAGGCAATCTCATTAGGGTACACATCTGGAACAACTGGAAAACCAAAAGGAGTAGTTTATCATCACAGGGGTGCATATTTAATGGCAACAGGAAGTGTAACAGCTTGGAACATGCCTAATAGACTAAATTTTTTGTGCGTTGTACCAATGTTTCATTGTAACGGTTGGTGCTATCCTTGGACACTGGCGATGCTGCATTCAAGGGTAATTTGTTTAAGAAACATTGATGTGAAAAAGATGTTTGAATTAATTGATAAATATGAAGTAACCCATTTTGGTGGAGCACCAATAGTATTAAATATGATTGTTAATGCTCCAAAAGAGGATCAAAAAGCTTTAAAAAGAAAAGTAAATGTTTTAACTGCGGGCGCCCCCCCACCAAGTATTATTTTTGAAAAAATGGAAAACCTTGGCTTCGAAGTGATGCATGTTTATGGATTAACTGAAACTTATGGTCATATGTTGCAGTGTGCATGGAACGAAGATTGGAATACTTTAGAAAAAAATAAAAAAAATGAAATTAAAGCAAGACAAGGTGTTAGATATCCTAATACTGAAGGTGCAGTTGTTATGAATCCTGAAACTATGAAGCAAGTTCCTAAAGATGGAAAGACCATGGGTGAAATTATGATTAGGGGAAATATTGTAATGAAGGGTTATTATAAAGATAAAGAAGAAACAGAAAAGTCAATGGCTGGTGGATGGTTTCACTCAGGAGATCTAGCGGTTATGCATCCAGATGGATATATTAAAATTCAAGATAGATCTAAAGATATAATAATTTCAGGTGGTGAAAATATTTCTTCGATTGAAATAGAAAATGCAATAGCAAATCATCCATCAGTATCTTTGGCTGCGGTTGTTGCTAAGCCAGATGAAAAGTGGGGAGAAACACCTTGTGCTTTTGTTGAGTTAATTAAGGATAAGTCTGCAGAAGAAAAAGATATCATAGATTTCTGTAGAGAAACTTTAGCAGGATTTAAACTTCCAAAAAAAGTTATTTTTTGTGAGTTACCAAAGACATCAACTGGAAAAATACAAAAATTTGAGCTTAGAAAAAAATTAAAGGACTTAAGTTGATTCTTGAAATAGATGATAAAAAAATTTTTGTTTCGGATGCAGGTCAAGGTATAGATAAAGATAAAGATACTATAGTTTTACTTCATGGAAGTGGCCTTTCTCATATTGTTTGGTCTTTAACAGAACAATATTTATCAAATCAAAACTATAATGTTCTAGCAATTGATTTACCAGGGCATGGAAATTCTGAAGGTAAAAGTTTGAGATCAATAGAAGAAATTTCTGATTGGTTAGAAAAAGTTTTTAATAAACTTAACATTTCTAAGATAACAATAATTGGACACTCACAAGGATGCTTGGAGGCACTTGAATATTTTTTTAAATACCCAAAAAAAGTTAAAAACTTAGTATTTGTTGGCGGATCATATAGAATGCCAGTTAATCAAGACTTAATTGATCTTGCTGAAGATGGAGACAGTCAAGCAATTAAACTGATGATGAAATGGAGTTACGAGAACTCTAAAAAATTTATTGGAGGCAATCCTGTACAAAAAATTATTAATTCTTCAAGAGATATTAGGGAAATTTTAGCTATTGATCTTGTAGCTTGTAATAATTATAAAAATGGATCTGAAGCTCTAAAGTCAATTAATTGTCCCACATTATTTATTTTTGGTGAATTAGATAAGATGGTTAGCCTTGAAAAAGGCAAGAAATTCGCTGAACTTATTCCTAATTCAAGAATACATACAATAAAAGATTGCGGACATATGATTATGTTTGAAAAAGCTTTTGAAATGAGAGAAAAGATCTCTGAATTTCTAAAAAAATGACAAATTTTTCAATTGCAAAATCTAGAAGACTAAGAAGTACTCCGTATACCTCAAGAATAGAGAAACAAGGAGTTACAGCATATACAATTTATAATCACATGTTGTTACCTGCTGCTTTTGGATCAATAGAAAATAGTTACAAACATTTAAAAGAGCATGTTCAAGTATGGGATGTTGCTGCAGAAAGACAAGTAGAGATTTCGGGAAAAGACTCTGCAGAATTAGTACAATTGATGACATGTAGAGATTTATCAAAATCTAAAATTGGGAGATGTTATTATTGTCCAATAATAGATGAAAATGGAAACCTTGTTAATGATCCAGTTGTTCTAAAGCTGGATGAAAACAGATGGTGGCTATCAATAGCAGACTCGGATGTAATATTTTTTGCCAAAGGTTTAGCATCCGGACATAAATTTGATGTTAAAATTATAGAACCAGTAGTGGATATAATGGCAATACAGGGTCCGAAATCATTTGCATTAATGGAAAAAGTTTTTGGAAAAAAAATTACTGAACTAAAATTCTTTGGATTTGATTATTTTGATTTTGATGGAACTAAACATTTAGTAGCAAGGTCAGGATGGTCTAAGCAAGGTGGGTATGAAGTTTATGTTCAAAATACAGAGTCAGGACAAAAATTATATGACTATCTTTTTGAAGTTGGAAAAGAATTCAATGTAGGACCTGGGTGTCCAAACTTAATAGAGAGAATTGAGAGTGCATTACTATCTTATGGAAATGATTTTGATAACAGTGATAATCCATTTGAATGTGGTTTTGATCAATATGTTAGTTTGGATAGTGATATAATTTTTTTAGGAAAAGATAAATTAAAAGAAGTTAAATCAAAAGGAGCCCAAAAGAAGTTAATGGGTATTAAAATTGATATAAAAGAAATTAGCCTCACAGGATCAAAAAATTTATATGATGAGAAAAATAATATAATTGGCGAATTAAGGTCATCTTGTTATTCACCTCATTTTCAAATGGTTATTGGAATAGCAATGATCCAGAAGTCCCACTGGGAAGTATCTCAAACCTTTAAAATTCAAATAAATGATAACACTTTTAGTGGAAAAGTTTGTGATTTACCCTTCATCTAGTATAAAAGCCTAATAACATCATGAATATAGCAATTGTAGGAGCCACAGGTAACGTTGGAAGAAAAATTCTCGAAGTTCTAGAGAAAAAAAAACTTCCTATAAAGGAACTATTTTTAGTCGCCTCACCAAGAAGTGCTGGTCAAAAAATAAATTTTAGTGGCAAAGAGCATGAGGTCTTTAACCTTGAAACATTTGATTTCTCAAAAATTAAAATTACTTTCTTTGCAGCAGGTGGAAAAATTTCAGAGCAATATGCTTTAAAAGCAGCAAAGCACTCAATAGTTATAGATAATTCTAGTTTTTTTAGAATGGATCCTGATGTGCCATTAATTGTTCCACAGGTAAATCCAGAAGCAATTGAGGGTATGAAAAAAAATATAATTGCTAACCCTAATTGCTCAACAGCTCAGTTAGTAATTGCTCTTAAACCATTACACGATTTATTTAATATTGAACGAATAATTGTCTCGACATATCAGTCAGTTTCAGGGGGTGGAAAAAAACCTATGAACGAACTAATAGAACAAACAAAATTATCTTTAGAAAATAAAGAAATTAAATCTTTAAATTTTACTAAACAAATAGCTTTTAATGCCATTCCTCAAATCGATGTTTTTGCAGATGATGGTTATACTAAAGAAGAATTAAAAATGACTAATGAAACTAAAAAAATTCTTGGTGATAAAATAGAATTAACAGCAACTTGTGTAAGAATTCCTGTCATGATTTCTCATGCAGAGTCAGTAAATATTCAATTTGAAAAACCATTTTCTTTAGAAAAAGTTAGAGATGCCCTTAGTAAAGCAGAAGGCTGTGAGGTTTATGATAAAAGAGAAGATGGAGGATATAGCACTCCAATCGAAGCAGAAGGTAGAGACGAAACTTATATTTCAAGAATAAGAGAAGATAAAACCAATAAAAATTCATTAAACCTATGGATTGTTTCTGATAACCTACTTAGAGGAGCGGCATTAAATGCTGTTGAGATTGCAGAAACTTTAATTAAAAGTGAATTTAATGGAAAATAATAATCCTTTATCACCTCACATTCAGATCTATAGATGGCACATATCTTCTTTAGTATCTATTTCACATAGAATTACAGGAATAATAAATATAGTTGCTATAACAATAATTTGTTTTTGGATTGCATCATTATTACTTGGTGAAAATAGTTATGAGTTTACTAAGGTATTTTTAAATTCTATTTTAGGAAAATTCATAATTTTAGGTTTAACATGGTCATTTAGTTTCCAGATATTAAGTGAAATAAGACATTTAATTATGGATCTAGGATATGGGTTTGAATTAAAAGTAACAAAGATAACAGGATTAATTGTGATTATTGGTTCATTTTTTTTAACAATTTTAATTTATTTAATTGGAAAGCAATTTATTTAGCATGAATAACGTGACTAAAAAATGGCTATTAATGAGAGTAAGCTCTGTGGTGTTGATACCACTAATGACATGGTTTATTTTAAATTTAGTTTCAGTTTTCAATAAAGACTATGTTGATATTGTTAATTTTTTTTCAAATCAGCCATCTAAAATTTTAGTTTCTCTGTTGTTAGTTTTTGCCTATTTTTTTTCAGCCTTAAGTATTAGTGAGGTATTTGAAGACTATATACAGGATGAAAAAATCAAAAATGTCGCAAACAAAACTTTGAATATATTTGCTATAATAATCCCCTTAATTACAATTATAATAATATTTATTTTAAATACATGAGTTCATATAAAATTATAGATCATGAATACGATGTTATCGTACTTGGTGCAGGCGGATCAGGCTTAAGAGCTGCTGTTGGTTTAAGTGAAGCTGGTTTAAAGACAGCCTGTATTTCAAAAGTATTTCCAACAAGAAGTCATACCTCTGCTGCTCAAGGAGGAATTTCTGCATCCTTAGGGAATATGGGCGAAGATGATTGGCGTTGGCATATGTATGATACTGTCAAAGGTGCTGACTGGTTAGGTGACCAAGATAGTATCGAGTATCTTTGTAAAGAAGCTCCAGCAGCTGTTATAGAATTAGAAAAATACGGAGTTCCATTTAGTAGAACTGATGATGGTAAAATTTACCAAAGACCTTTTGGTGGAATGACAAAAAATTATGGCAATGGAATTGTTCAAAGAACATGCGCAGCTGCAGATAGAACTGGACATGCAATACTTCATACCCTTTATGGACAAGCTT
>CAJQSY010000024.1:0-10115 GCA_905616605.1 uncultured Candidatus Pelagibacter sp. | reverse complement strand
TGCCCCACCTTTAATTAAATTATCAATAGCAGATAAAATAATAACTCTATTTTTATACTTAGTTTTACAAATTACTATAGAGCAATTATTTGTGTTAATTACGTCGTTTGTACTTAACGATGAATTTGTTTTTAAAATTTTAACGAATCTGTTTTTTGAATATTCACTATTTAAAGTATTTTCTAATTTTTTAATACTCACACCTTTATTTAAATCAACATAAATAGTGCTAAGTATACCTCTAAACATTGGACTTAGATGGGGTGTGAAAGTGAAAGAAAATTTCTTTTTAGTATGGTTATTAATTTCTTGTTGAATTTCAGAGTTATGCCTATGGAAACCAACACCATATGCACTTAATGACTCATAAAGGTTTTTATCTTTATATTTATCATGAACTCCTCTACCAGCTCCTGAATAACCAGATTTAGAATCTATAATTACATTATCTATTTTTATTAAGTTTTTTTTAACTAGAGGTATAAGAGGTAAAAGTATCGATGTCGGATAACAGCCTGGACACCCAATAATTTTAAATTTCTTAACTTTATCACCATTAATTTCTGGTAAAGAATAAATTGATTTTTTAATATTCTTAACTGATCTATGTTTTTGTTTGTACCATTTTAAATAGTCTGATGCTTTATTAAGTCTAAAATCAGCTGCTAAATCAATTAACACATTATGATCTAGTAAATCATTTGAAATATCTTGGCTCCCACCATTAGGTAAGGCTGTAAATACAAGATCAATATTTTTTAAGAAAGATTTATTATACTTAGTAATTTTTGGTAATACTTTTGAACTTAATGATTTCTCATAACTAGAAATCGTCTTTCCCACAGATGAATTCCCACAAAGGTATTTGATTCTAATATCGCTGTGTTTAACTAATAGTTTAATTAATTGAACACCAATATAACCAGTTGATCCAGCAACTAAAACATTAAGCTTAGGCATTTTTTTACTATAGCAGTTTAGGGTTAAAAAAGAATTATCTTTTCGAGAATTGGAAGCTTCTTCTAGCTTTTCTACGACCAGGTTTTTTTCTCTCAACTGACCTAGAGTCTCTAGTATTTAATTTTTCCGTCTTAAGTATAGCTCTATTATCTGCATCAAACAAAATTAAGGCTTTAGCAATACCGTGGACCATTGCACCAGCTTGACCTGTGTGTCCACCACCTGCAACACTACATCTAACGTCATAATCTGTTGCTTGATTTATAATTTCGAATGGTCTTGTAATTTGCATTTTATGACTTCCACTAGTGAAATAGTCTTGCATAGTTCTGCCATTTACATAAATTTTACCCGTACCCTTTTTTACCCAAATTTTTGCAATTGATTTTTTTCTTCTACCTGTTGCATATTTACTATCTTTAAAATCTAGTTTAATTTTAGGTTTTTTTGGAGCAACTTTATTTGGTGAGACTGCTGTTTCCATATTAATTTCTTATTAAATTTTTACTGTTTAATTTACCTAAGTCTAAAAGTTTAGGGTTTTGTGCTGCATGAGGATGATCTTCACCAGCATAAATTTTTACTTTAGTTAATTGTTTTCTACCAAGTACTCCACCAGGTAACATTCTTTTAACGGCTAATTTCAATGATTCACCAGGTTTATCTTTTTCTAATAGTTTTTCAGGTGTTATTTCTTTAATACCACCAGGGTGACCAGTGTGTCTGTAATACTTTTTGTCCTTGAATTTTTTTCCAGTAAATTTTGCTTGTTCAACATTCTTGACTACAACAAAATCACCATCATCCATATGAGGAGTAAAGGTAGTTTTATTTTTTCCTCTAACAATCATTGCTATTATAGAAGCAAGCCTTCCAACTACAGCATTTTTCGCATCAATTTCAAACCAGTTGCTAGTTAATTCACTTTGTTTTAGAAATTTTGTCATTGTGCGAGGATTAATACTATTATTAGATATAAAGTCAATTTTATATTTAGCTTGCAATAAGGGTTGAGAATGTTATTTTAATTAAGCCGATTTGTTCCTATTGCAGGCTAAGTATTGCTAAACAGGATTATTTATATTCATTTTCGGTAGGTATTTGAACTATATTGTACGCCTTGCATATGCTAAAGTACTAAAAAGGAGCACAAGATGAGCACAAAAAGACAAAACCCAGAAACTATCGTTATTCACGGTGGTGATTACAGAAGTGACCCAACAACTAAAGCTGTAGCAGTTCCGATCTACAGAACAACTTCATACTTATTTGATAGTACCGAACATGCTTCGAATCTGTTTAGCTTGAAGGAGTTTGGGAATATTTATACAAGAATTATGAACCCTACTAATGATGCCCTAGAAAAAAGGGTAGCAGCATTAGAAGGTGGTTTGGCTTGTTTAACAGTGTCTTCAGGACAAACTGCTTCAACATTTGCAATTTTAAATGTTGCTCAAGCTGGAGATAATATAGTTAGCTCAACTGATCTTTACGGTGGAACTATTTCTTTATTTACCCACACTTTGAGTAAGCTTGGAATTGAAGTTAGATATGCAGATCCTGCTGATCCAAAAAACTTTGAAAAAGCTGTAGATGATAAGACTAGAGCTTTTTATGGAGAAACTTTACCTAATCCATACCTAAGAGTTTTTCCTATCCAAGAAGTGTCTGATATTGGAAGAAAATATAACATACCTTTAATAATGGATAATACCGCATCCCCTATTCTCTGTAAGCCTTTAGAGCATGGTGCAGCAGTTGTTGTTCACTCACTCACAAAATATATTGCTGGTCATGGAACTGTTGTAGGTGGATGTCTAGTTGATGGTGGAAATTTTGATTGGACTGCAGACCCTAAAAGACAACCTTTATTTAATGAACCTGATGCAAGTTACGGTGGGGTTATTTGGGGTAAAGCTGTTCCAGAACTTACTGGTGCCAATGTATCATTTGTAGTTAGGGCAAGAGTTACTCTTTTAAGAGACCTTGGTTCAGCTCTGGCGCCTGATAATGCTTTTGGAATTATACAAGGACTTGAAACAGTAGCTTTAAGAATGAAACAGCATTGCTTAAATGCTGAAAAAACTGTCGAATATTTATCTAAACACAAAAATGTTGCTAGAGTAATCTATCCAACAAAATATGCCGGAGAGATAGGTAAAAGAGCTAAAAAATATCTTAAGGGTGGATACGGTGGTTTAGTTGGAATAGAGCTAAAAGGTGGTATTGAAGCTGGTAAGAAATTTATTGAAGCTTTAAAAATGTTCTACCATGTAGCTAATATTGGTGACGCAAGAAGTTTAGCTATTCATCCAGGGTCAACTACTCACAGTCAATTAAATGAGAAAGAACTATTAGCAGCTGGTGTCACACCAGGGTATGTAAGATTGGCAATAGGTATAGAGCATATAGATGATATCATTGAAGACCTAGAGCAAGCACTCAATAGAGCTTCAGATAATATTGAAAGTATTAAAAAAGCTAAAGCCGTTGGTTAGAATTTTTATATAAAATCATAAGATATGTGGTCAAAACAAAAATTGACCCTAACTGGTGTAGTGATGCATATTTAATCTCTACACCAGAAATTAAAGTTACAATTCCCAAAAGAACTTGAAGCAAAATTGCTACATCAAATAATATAACATTTTTAATATTAGATTTATTTTTTATAAAAAAATAATTTAAAATCAAAATAAAGAATAAAAGTAAATAAGCCGTAAAACGATGTAAAAATTGAATTATAGATACATTGTAAAATAATTGAGTGCTTAATAAATCTAAATAACCAACATCACCAGGGAAAAAACTACCATTCATATCGGGCCATGAATTATAAATAAGACCTCCATCTAAGCCTGATAAAAAAGCACCTAATATAATTTGTAGAACAATCAGTATAAGAATTAATAATAAAAGCTTGTATGGCAATTTAAATTGAAATTTCTTAATTTTATAAACATTCAAAATAAACCAAAAAATTAAACATAAAATAAATAGTGCTAAAGATAAGTGCATACTTAACCTAAAGTGACTAACATCATTGTTTTGGATTAATCCACTGGAAACCATATACCAACCAATAAATCCTTGAAGGCTCACAAGGAAAAATATCCAATAATATTTATTTGAATAATGTTGGATATTTTTAAAATATAGACTAAATAAAATTAAAGGTATCAATGTAAATAATCCAACAAATCTTGCTAATAATCTATGAGCGTATTCCCAATAAAAAATCACCTTAAACTCATTTAGAGACATGCCATAATTTATGTTTTGATATTCTGGAATTTTTTTATATTCAGAGAAATAAAAGTTCCACTCGTTAATGTTTAGAGGCGGAAGTATTCCCGTAAAGAGTTCCCAAGCAGTAATAGATAAACCTGAATCAGTTAGTCTAGTAAGTCCACCAACAGCTACCATAAGAATAATTAATAAAAATAATGTTATTAACCATAATTTTAAATATTTAATATAGGTGTCGCTATTTACAAACATAAATTATACTTATAATAATTACTTTAATAACCAATTGATTAAATGTCGCCTATAAACAAAAAAAAATTAAATTTAATAAGAATTAAGCTAGATAGTCTCGATACTGAGTTGCTTAAATTGTTAAAAAAAAGATCTAATTTAGTAAACGATGTATTAAAGGTAAAAATTCATAAAAAAGAAATCATCGATCAAAAAAGAATAAACTTCATACTTAAAAAAATTGAAAAAAAATCAATACAGTTAAAAATTGATCCAAAAATCACAAACAGAATATGGAAAAATATGATTTGGTCTTTTATTGATTATGAAAAAAGAAATTTTAGAAAAAAATAATACTATTTACTGTGCGGGGGTAATTTTTTCTCTACAAACATCTCGTGCTTTCTTGTAGCAGGATTATATTTTTTTGCTGACAGTTTAACTTTAGCTTTTTCTCCACCAGCTGGTTTTTTAACATAATAAAAATATGGACTATCAGGTTTAGCCTCAGGTACTAATCTAACTTTAACGTGTGTTTTTTTTGCCATATTATTTTAAGTTTTTAATCTGTTTTATTAAGTCTGAAATCTTCTTAAGTTTATTTTTTATACTATAATCAGCATTTATAGAATTATTTGGTAATTCGTCAAGTTTTAAAGATTTATCAAATTTAAGAACTTTTTTAACACCAATAATTGTCATTCCTTGATCTTTAAGTAGATATTTAATTTTTTTTAAAACCTCTATTGTGTCATTGTTATAATATCTTCTATTACCATTTAAAATTTTTGGCTTAATTTGCTTAAATTCTTTCTCCCAGAACCGTATGGTATGAGTATTCAGGCTTCCTTTTTTCTTATTTACAAGATTAAGAATTTTAGCAACCTCCCCTATAGATTTATAAGCGTTATTATCTTTATGAATCATTCTTAGAATTTACCAAATCTTTAAATTCTTTAGAAGCTTTAAATAGAACAACATCTCTGTCGGATATAGTTTTTTGTTCTTTAGTTTTGGGGTTTCTACCAATTCTACTTTTTTTTGAACGTATTGAAAATGTACCAAATTTTGATAATTTTATTTTTTTTTCATTTTTTAAATTTTCCACTATTGTACTTAAAAAATCATCAATCAGATTTTCAGATATATTTTTAGAAAAACCAATTTGCATATAAATAGAGTTTATTAAGTCTTTTTTGGTTAAATTAACTCTAGTCATTAATTTATATTATTTCTTATTTTTTCTATTAAATCACCACTTACTGTTTTTGTGCAAACACTTAATGAGTTAGAAAACCCGATATAATCAGTCCCACCATGACTTTTAATAACAGGATGGTCTAAGCCAATAAATATAGCTCCATTATACAATCTGGGGTCTAATCTTGCTTTAAATTTTTTTAAATTTGAAATATTTAATAAAGATGAAATTTTACCAATTATACTACCAGTCATTGCTTTTTTAAGTTCACTAGTAATAAAATTTGCAGTTCCTTCTGCAGTCTTTAAAGCAATATTTCCAGTAAAGCCATCTGCAACAATAACATTTACATCTCCATTCATTAATTGATTTCCTTCAATATAGCCCTTAAATTCAAAATCCTGATTTTGTCTTTGGTTTAATTGTTGATAAGTTTCTTTTATAATTTCATTACCTTTGAGTTCTTCAGACCCAATATTTAATAAAGCAACTTTTGCTTTATCATGTGGGTATAAAGATCTAAATAATGAAGATCCCATTATTGAGAAATCAATTAAATTTTTTGGGCTGCATTCAATATTAGCACCCAAATCTAAAACAACACTCATTCCTTTTTTGTTTGGCCATAAAGCAGATAAAGCTGGTTTATCAATATTTTCAATCATCTTAAGATTGAGTTTTGAAATAACCAATAAAGCTCCTGTATTTCCAGCAGAAATTACCACATCAGATTTTTTTTCTTTAACACTTTGAATGGCTAACCACATACTAGTATTTTTCCCACGCTTAGCACCCTCTAGTGGACTATCCGTGCCCTTAACAATGTCCACTGTATGAATTATTTCAAAAGAAGTATTAGATAAATCACTTTTAATATGAGGAAGGATTTTATCTTTGTCACCAAAGATTTGATAAAATGAATTTTTATTATTTTTGAAATGATGAATAATACCATCTATGACTTTTTTTGGAGAGCCATCACCACCCATTGCATCAACTGCAATCTTGATTATTTTATTCATCAAAAATTGAGGTATTTATTCCTTGGGGTCTAAAACTTGTCTGCCTCTATACATTCCAGTTTTAAGATCAAGGTGATGAGGTAATCTGTATTCACCAGATTTTTTATCCTCAACAATATTAGTTGATTTGAACTTCATATTCTGAGCTCTTCTCATTCCAGTTCTTGACGGGGATTGTTTGCGTTTTGGTACAGCCATAATAAAATTAATGTTTAACTACACCTTTTATATAAGAATTTAAAGTATTATTTATTAAATTTAACCTATATTTTTCTAAATATTCAGCCAAATATTTGGTATTTGTAGCGTTATCTAAAAATATCTCTAAGAGACTAGCTCTAGATTCTATTGATAGACCATCCCAATCGTGAATTTTATCAATCATTCCATAGAATAAATTTAGGTAGTCTTTCATTTTCTTATTAATTGATTGGTCGCCATAACCAATTTCCCTGATGCTTAATTCAACTTGTCGGAAGGTAAAATCATAAATTTCTTGAAGTAGTTTTTTATCATTATTTTCCTTATAAACTTTCAAAAAGAAAGCGAAATGCAGTAAAAAGAATATTAATCTGTCAGAAAAAGTATCTTGATTTTTAAAATCTTTATACAAATCTTTATTTCTAGTTAATTTAACTAAATTGTTGTAAATATTTATGTAGTTTTTATTCATGAGAAAATTATTTATATTTATTATAATATCATTATTTATTTCAGCTTGTACTTTAAAAAAAGTCGAAAAGCACCACGGTGTTCATTTTTTAAATAAAAAACAAGAAAAACTTACTGTCAATCAGACAAATAAAAATGATATTTTAAAATTATTAGGCTCACCATCAACAAAAAGTGCCTTTGATAATGATCTTTGGATCTATATTGAAAGAAAAACAGATAATTCAACTCTTACAAACTTTGGAAGTGATAGAATAATAGTTAATAACGTACTATTACTAGAGATCAATAACATGGGTCTTTTAAAAAAGAAAGAATTTCTAGACTTAACCAATATGCAAGAATTAAAATTTGCCAAAAAAATCACAGAAAATCAATACAAGAAAAATACATTTGTGTACGACTTTCTATCTAGTATGAGACAGAAAATTAATGACCCCTTAGGTAAAAGAAAAAGATAAACTTAATCTTTTTATCCAGCAATTACAGCCAACAATAATAAAGCTACAATATTAGTAATCTTAATCATCGGGTTTACAGCAGGACCAGCAGTATCTTTGTACGGGTCTCCAACAGTGTCTCCAGTTACTGCAGCTTTGTGTGCTTCAGAACCTTTTCCACCATGATGACCATCTTCAATATACTTTTTAGCATTATCCCACGCTCCACCACCAGCAGTCATTGAAACAGCAACAAATAGTCCTGTAACAATTACACCTAGCAACATAGCACCAACAGCAGCTAAAGCTTCTGCTTGTCCACCTATTGAAAGGATAACAAAGTACAATATGATCGGAGATAGTACCGGCAATAAAGAAGGTATAATCATTTCTCTAATTGCAGCTAAAGTTAATAAATCAACAAGTTTGGCGTAATCTGGTTTTTGTGTCCCCTTCATAATCCCTGGAAATTTTTTAAATTGTCTTCTTACTTCAACAACTACAGCACCACCAGCTCTACCTACAGCCTGCATGCCCATTGATCCAAATAAATATGGAAGCATTCCACCTATTAATAAACCAACCACAACATAAGGATTGGTTAGGTCAAAAGTTACAACTATGCCCTCTAATTTAGATCCTGCCGTACCAGAAAAATGCTTAATATCTTCAACGTATGCAGCAAATAAAACTAACGCACCTAAACCTGCTGAACCAATAGCATAACCTTTCGTAACAGCTTTAGTTGTATTCCCTACTGCATCTAATGCATCTGTAGTTTTTCTAACACTATTTGGTAGTTTAGCCATTTCAGCAATACCCCCCGCATTATCTGTTACTGGTCCATAAGCATCAAGAGCAACAACCATACCTGCTAATGCAAGCATTGTAGTTACAGAAATAGCAATTCCATAAAGACCAGCAATTGAGTTTGTGGCTAAAATCCCAGCAACAATAATTAAAGCTGGTATCGCTGTAGCTTCCATTGAAACAGCTAAGCCTTGAATTACATTTGTTCCATGACCTGTTGTAGAAGATTTAGCAATACTTCTAACTGGTCTGTATTCAGTTCCAGTGTAGTATTCAGTAATCCAAATTAATAATCCAGTAATGACTAGACCAATTATTCCACAATAATACAAACTCATACCAGTAAAACTTTTACCATTAACAGTATATTCGCTTGTAAAACCAATTACATAATCAGTAACAGGGTATAAAATTATTAGTGAAGAAACAGCAGAAACTACGAACCCTTTATATAAAGCATTCATAACGTTTTTACTTTTTCCAAGTTTAACAAAGAAAGTTCCTAAGATTGATGTTAAGATACAAGCCCCACCAATAGTTAGAGGGTAGATCATCATATTTAAATCACCATAGAAAAAAATAGAAGAAAGAACCATTGTTGCAACAATTGTTACAGCATAAGTTTCAAATAAGTCTGCTGCCATACCAGCACAATCTCCAACGTTATCTCCAACATTATCAGCGATTACTGCTGGATTTCTAGGATCATCTTCAGGTATTCCTGCTTCAACTTTACCAACTAAGTCAGCACCAACATCAGCACCTTTAGTAAAAATTCCACCGCCTAATCTTGCAAAAATAGATATTAAAGAAGCACCAAAACCTAACGCAACCAATGCATTAACAACTTCTCTATCATCAATTCCAGCTTTTAATAAAAAATAATAATAAACTGCTATAGCTAACAAAGCTAAACCAGCAACAAGCATCCCTGTGACAGCACCTGATTTAAAAGCTACAGCTAGCCCACTTGCTAAACCTTTTCTTGATGCTTCTGCAGTTCTAACATTAGCTTGAACTGAAACCAACATTCCAACATAACCAGCTATTCCAGATAGTGTTGCACCAATAAAGTAACCAAGCCCAACTAGAGGACTAAACACCCAGCAAATAATAACTAATACAACAACTCCAACCACGGCTATTGTTTTATATTGTCTTGTTAAATAGGCCTTAGCTCCAATTTGAATTGCAGATGCAATTTCTTGCATTTTTGCATTTCCAGCACTCAATTTAATAATATTTAAACCAGTAAAAAAACCATAAACGATTGCAAGTGATCCTGCTGCTATGGTGTAAAGTAATATTGTTTCTATAAGTGAGTTCATGATGCCTTTTTAGTTGTTTGGTTGTTAAAAATTTTATTGTTTAAAGTCCGGACAATACAAAAAAAGCAATAAAAGGCAATATCTAACTTGCTAAAACTTATGAAAATAACCCTTGTTTTTAAGGCTAATTTTAACGTTTTTATCATCAACAATAGATGATTTTTTAACGTAACTTTGAATCGAGCCAATTTTTGTAAGCTTA
>CAJQSY010000023.1:0-21586 GCA_905616605.1 uncultured Candidatus Pelagibacter sp. | reverse complement strand
TAGCCAAAAATAATTATTAGCTACAATGCTTGACCCAGGTGCTAGTTTAGTGATTACTTTATTCTTACTCTCCTCCAAACCATCTGATAACTTTTGTAAAAAATTTCCTTGAGCCATGTTTTTAGGTTCTGGAAATTGATCAATATAAGAAATTTTTGGCTTACCCTTATCATCTGTTGTGAAAACTGGATGTTCAACTTTATATTCTATATTTTTACTTTTGGGGGAACCCCAAACAAAATCTTTTCTTCCAACTGGATCATTAAATAAATCCTCACAATGTTCCCAGTCATCAAGATGAAGCATTGCTGTTTCTCCACCCTGCACATTTTGTTCTTCAATTTTAGTCATAAGTAACCAGTCTGTGGTCTCCTTGACATATGTGCCATCTGTATGGAGATCCATGTTTGTGTAGGCTTTTCTCAAATACGAGTCACTTTTATCTTCATGCTTTACAAAAAATCTTGCATAATATTTTCCAGCCATTGCATCATGGTTTGGATTACCAATTAAATAAGCAACTGCCGTTGATAGTTTAACTAAAAATGTATCATTAATTTTTGGACTTATATTTTTTGGACCAATTATAAAACAACCTGTGTTTCTGTCTCTTATTATTGAGTTAAGTAATTTGCTTAATCTATTAGAAGTTAAATCGTCTAAACTTTTAGCAATAGTAAATCTAGTAAATGGTTTATACTCTAAAGCAGTGATATCAAATTTATTGAATGGAAATATCAATTTATCTAAAATTTCATCTTCAATTCTAATATCAATTATTCTTTTTGAATCCTGATGTTCTGTTATTGTTATTCCAGAGATGTTTTCCATTAAAGATAATTACTTAGTACTGTCATCATAATAGCAGAAATCACAGTTGGATAAACAAAATTTCTTTTTGAAATAAAAAATATGAATAAACAAAATAAAACCACAATAATTCTACTTAGATAACTAGCATCAGACAAAACACCTACCGGAAATATGATTGTTCTAGCTATTAATGCAGCTAATGTTGAATAAGCAAGGCAATTAAACCATCTAAATAACTTTGATGTTTCTTTTATTCCTTTGGATGAAATTACACCCAATAATCTAGATGAAAAAGTTGCTAATGATGTAACTAAAATTGCAAGAACTACACTAGTTGACATTTAACTCTCCAATAAAATATGCAATGGTCCCACCAATAAGACCACCAAGTAAAATTGACCATTCAGGAGATAAAAAATAAAATATTGGCCCTAGTATCAAGCCCAAAACCACTGAAGCTGTAATTTGAATAGTCTTCATAGCACCAACCATCATGCATAAAAAATAAATTGGATTTAAGATCGCTAGACCCATCATCATATTTTTATCCAAATAATCTGATGCATAAAACCCTATGAAAGTGCCTATTACCGCAGTAGTCCACGTAGCACATCCAATTCCAATCCAAAAATCAATTCTGTATTTTTTTTCAATACTTTTGTAATTACTCTTCATTATCAACCATGCAGACACAGCAATAAAATGACAGGAAAAATAATATTTCCACTTAGGTTGGCTTTTGTGCATCATTAACGGGAATAAAGAAACTGCCATTGGATACAATCTTGCATTAACAAACCAAACAGCTAAAAAAATATTCAATAATGACGCTCCAACCAATAATGACTCAGCCATTACTAATGACCCAGGCAAAGCATAAGTAAGCATCGTTGAAAAAACACTTTCTTGAATATTAAATCCTAAATTTTTAAGAAGTGCGCCGATAGCAATAAAACAACAACCTAGTGCAAGAGCTGGGCTATCTGGAGCTAGAATTGATTTAAAACCTTTAAAGAAAAATTCTTTATTAATCATTAACCTCCAAGAAATAATCTACCGACATCAGGGTTTTTTAATAAGTCATCCCCTTTGCCAGCAATCGCAGTTTGTCCTGATACTAAAACGTAACCAATATCTGCAAACTCTAATCCCTTTTTAGCATTTTGCTCCACTAAAATGATTGTTTTCTTTTCTGTTATCTGAAGATCTCTTAAAATTTCAAAAACCATATCAATATATCTTGGTTCTAGTCCAATTGATGGCTCATCAACCAGTAGTACTGATGGCTTCATAACTAATGCTCTTGAAATTTCTAATAACCTTCTTTCACCACCTGATAAAACTTTAGCAGGTTGGTTTCTTCTGTTTCTTAGTCTCTCATATTTTTCAAAAATTCTTTCTGCTTCTTGATAAGACTCGTCTGTATTTTCTTTAGCATAACCACCCATCAATAAATTTTCCTCAACTGTCATATCTGGAAAAACAGAATTATCTTGAAGAATATACGCAATACCACACGATGTAAGTTTTTGAGCTGGAGTTAAGTGTGTAATTTCTTTTCCGTCAATTTCAATTTGTCCTGAAAAAATATTTGTAAATCCATAGATTGAATGAAGTATTGTAGATTTTCCTGCACCATTAGGTCCAATTAGACATAAGGATTGTGCCTTACTTGCATACAAATCAAAATCATGAAGTATTTCCATTTTACCATAACCAGCTGATAATTTCTTAATTGTTACATGATTATTCTCAGGAGCTAATTTTTTTAGTTCTTCTGGCCCTGGTGCTTTTCCTAATACATCATATTGATTTGACATTATTGCGCTCCCAAGTAAGCGTCTAGTACACGCTTATCATTTTTAATTTCATCTGGAGTTCCATTTGCTAACATTTGACCATGTGCTAAACAAAAAACTCTTTGTGCTAAATTCATAATTACCTTCATATTGTGTTCTATAACCAGCAAAGTAATTCCATAATCCTTATTAACAGTAATCAACCGATCAATAATTCCATTGATCAATGTAGGATTAATTCCAGCTGTTGGCTCATCTAATAAAAGCATTTTAGGCTCATTCATTAATGCCATAGCAAGCTCTAATAATTTTTGCTGTCCAAAAGAAAGGTCTCCCGCTCTAAGTTTTCTTTTTTGATGAAGTCCTACAAATTTTAATAACGTTTCTGCTTTATCTGTTAAATCTGATGGTATCTTTTGGAACACTGTTAATATTCCATCATTTTTTGGCTTATTACTAATTAGCATATTTTGAATACAGTTTAATTTTCCATAAATTCTAGTTTGTTGAAATGTTCTAAGTAGTCCAAGTTTTGCAACAACAGGAACGGGTAGTTCTGAAACTTCTGTACCATCAAATTTAATTGAACCATTATCAATCGGATAAGTCCCTACAATTGAATTAAATAAAGTAGTTTTACCAGATCCATTTGGACCAATCAGTCCAACAATTTCACCTTGTTCAACTGACATTGAGATATCAACATTAGCTTTAACACCACCAAAAGACTTACTTACATTTGATATATCTAATATAGCCATTACTTTAATTCCACCTGTGCTTTTAGATCAGCTTCATCAACAACTTCACCAAATCTTTCAGGGTACTTTTCTCTTAACCATCCCATTACCCCTTCAGGAAAATAAACTACGATCACGATAATTAAAACTCCAAGAGCAACATACTGCCAGCCCAAAAAGTAAGTCCAAAAACCTTCTTTAAATACATGAAATAAAGTTGCACCAACAAGTGGGCCCCATAAAGTTCCTTTACCACCAAGGATTGCCATTAAAACCATGAACACACCAAATGTTGGACCAGCAAATGCAATTTCAGTTGGCTCAATGTAACCATTAATATGCCCCATTAACCCTCCTGCTATTCCAACAAAGAACGCTGATACCATCCACCCAATAATTTTGTATCTCATTGTGTGAATTCCCATTGCTTCAGCTTTATCTTCATTGTCTCTTATCGCATTTAAAACTAAACCAAATCTTGTGCTGTAGGCCCACTTTAAAGTAACAAATGTTACAAGTGCTAAAATAAAACTTAAATAATATAAAAATTGTGAAGACGATGCATTGGATCCAAACCCTTTTGGCCAAACTGGCACTGTCATACCTTGACCTGCGCCAATAATCTCAATTCCTCCCGCAAGTTCACCTGCGGCAATTCCTAATGCTAAAGTACAAATTGCAAAGTAATGTCCTCTTAAGCCTAAAATCCCATAACCAATTACTCCTGCAATTATTGTTGGTATAATTCCTGCTAATAGTAATCCCACTCCAAAACCTTGAAAGAATTGAGGAATAGTGTGAACAAAAGTTTTCTCTCCACCAGCATCTGTCCATTCAGCAAGTGAAAAGAACATTGCTATTTGTGTACTTGAAGCAACATACATTCCAATGCCAAAAAATAATATATTTCCAAATGTATTGTAACCCATCTGTCCACCTTGAACGTCCCAAGTCATAGCCAAAACAATTAAAATATAAAGAAACGATAACTGAAGCTTATAAGCTGGAAATATAAATGCCCCAGCTAAGCCAAAGATTATTAAACCAGCATATAATAAAGTATTTTTATTCATTAGATTCTAGACTCTATATATTTCAATATTGTTGGATTGTAGAACTGAAAGCAGTCTGTGAATGCAAGATCATGTGCACTTCTTGGTTTGAGTTTTGTAATTTTACCGTCTTGTCTGTCATGAACTCTACATTTTTGTTTATTAAGTTTGTAATTTCCTTTTTTACCTTTTGTCTCAATAATAATTCTTTTAACTCCAGGAATATCATCCGTCCAATCTGATAATAATCCATCAAAAGGATCTTCTGGATGTGTAAAAACTAGAATTGGTAAATTTTTACTTTTTTTAATCTCATTAATTTGATTTTGTCTTAAATTTGCTGGACCATCTCCATCTTTTTTTTTAAATTTTTCTAGCCCTTTTTTTATACCTACTTTTTTTACCTTGGCATTTTTAGTTATCATTCCATAACAGCCTGGCATTGTTACAATTCCACCAGCTACTTTATTTGGATGTTTTGCCATAAGCATAAAAGTCATCCATGCACCACAAGAATGCCCTGTAAGAAAAATTTGATTAGTAGGTATTCCTTTTTTTACAAAATTATCAATTAGTTTCAAATTTAAGTTGGCTGCTTTATCTAGTTTTGTTGTTCCTTTGTAAGGCTCTTTAAACTTTTTTTTATTCCACAAATATTCGTCATCTCCTGCTAGCTTTTGAGTACACAGAATATAAAGCATAATTTCTTTATTGTTAATTTTGCTATTAACTAATGTAGCTAAAGCAGAAATATCTACTGTATTTGCGCAATCTTTTAAATTTGATTTCGGAATGTCATGATAAGCTTGGCCAGAGTTATAGATAAGAATTATTTTATTTCCTGGGTCATCAATGTTATCTTTTGTTTGATCTTTTTGAAGCTTCATATTCTTGTCATAGAAACCACTTTTTGAAATCATTTCTGAAAAACTACTTGTAGTTAAAGTTAATAGTAACGTAAGAATTAAAATAATTTTATTCATTAAATTCTAGACTCTATATATTTTAATATTGTTGGATTGTAGTATTGAAAACAATCTGCCCCATCCATGTCATGATATTTCTTGACAGGTTCTTTCCATTTTTGACCATTATTTACTCCAATTTTATAACATCTTTTTCCATTAATTTTTTTATCTTCTGAAATAACAATTCTTTGAACACCCTGAATTTCTTCTACCCAATCAGACAATAATCCATCATAAGGATCCTTCGGATGAGTAAAAACTAAAACTGGCAAATTTTTACTTTTTTTAATCTCATTTATTTGATCTTGTCTTAAGTCAGCAGGTCCATCACCTGCTTTTTCCCTAAATTTCTCTAATGCTTTATCAACACCAACTTTTTTAACTTTTGCTCTTTTGCTTAACTTTCCGTAACATGCTTGCATTAAAGAAATTCCCCCTCCTACTTTATCAGGGTATTTTGCCATTAACATCATTGTTAACCAACCACCACACGAGTGACCAGTTAGGATAATTTGATTTTTTGGAACACCTTTTTCTAAAAAATTATCAATAAGTTTTAAATTTGCATTAACTCTTTTATCTAATTTAGTTATTCCTTTATAAGGAGGTTGAAATTTTTTTTTTTTCCACAAATTTTTATAATCATCTCCTGCTAAATGATCTGTACATAAAAGATAAACCATTATTTCTTTTCCGTTAATTTTTTCTCCAACTAACGAAGAGAAGTTTCTTATTCCATTTTTCCAAACACAATCTTTAGAAGAGCGGTCAAGTTCTTGTTGTCCGTGGTTAAAAATAAGGATTATCTTATTTTTTGGATCTAAAATATTTTGCTCTTTTGCATAACCCATTTTGCTATTAAGAAAATTATCTTTACGAAGCTTGTCTGCATAAACAGGGGTTATTAGAGTTATGATTATTAAAAATGAAAATATTTTTTTCATTATTTTAAATACTCTCTTTTTCTCGCTAATTTGAATCTTCTGTAGACTAGTATGATGACTAGTAGGGAGAATACCGCTGCAATTCTAAATTCTGTTCCAAGCAAGTAATCTGACCATTCCTCAAATACTCCAAGACCCATGCCAGATATTGCAACAGCTGGTAAATTTCCAAGTCCTGCAATAATTACGATCATGAAAGATCTAACGGTGTAAGGTAATCCTGTATAAGGGTGAAGTGTAAATGTGATTGCAATACATGCTCCTGCTATTCCACATAAAGCTGCATTAATACCAAAAGTTGCTGCATAAACTTTCTCAGTATCAACACCTAAAATTTTTGCTGCTCTTGCGTTTTGAGCAGTTGCTCTAATTGCTCTACCTAATTTCGATTTCTTCATGTAAATGACAAGAATAATTGCAGATATTACACAAACTACTCCTGAAAATATTTTTGCATTAGGAAGTGTAACTGAGTTATCAAACAACATTGTTGTTCCAAAATTTGATTGAGCGACTACTACATCTGCACCAAAAGCAAAATTCATTAACTGTTGTGCTAAAATACTAATTCCAAATGTAGCGAGTATTGAAGTAAACAAATCTTTATCTACTACTTTGTTAATAACGAGCTTGTACATTCCCCAACCCACACAATACATAATGATTGGTGATACAATCACTCCAAAGGCTGGGTGAATTCCTGAAAGATACATAAAATATGCAATGTATCCACCCATGATTACTAATTCTCCTTGAGCAATGTTTATTATATTCATTACTCCCCACTGTAATGCCATTCCATATGCAATTAGTGCAAACAGAATACCAAGAAGTATTCCGTCCATTGACGCTTGAACCATTAAAATAGGAGCTTGGAAAATTAATAAATCCATAAATTCTTTAGATGTTTATAAAAAAATGCCCCCTATTACTAGGGAGCATTTTACATATTAGGTATTATCTTTTTGACCAAGATGGAATTGGGTGTACTAACTCAGCAGATGCCCATTTTGTAGGAGCAACAACTTTGTTTTCACACTTACTACCATCATCGTTACAAGATACTTGGAAAAGCACCATTGGCTTAGATACATTCTGTCCACCTTCAGCAAATTTTATGTTTCCATAAAAAGTTTGCATATCAGTTGCAGCTAAAGCATCTCTAACTTTTTTAGTATCAAATGATTGTGCTCTTTCGAACGCATCTTTAAAAACTAATAAAGCAGCTGATGATTCTGCAGCTTGATAAGGTGGCGCATATCCAAAAGCTTTTGTAAAGTCAGCATCATATTTCATACCACCACCAAAGAATTTATCTTTGTATGATAGAGATTTATGCCACTGAGAAGCACAAAGTGCATACTCAGAAGCTTTACCGTGTTGCTTAGATAATTTAGCAGCATCACAGTGAGTCATTGCTAACATTTTCACGTCAACTTTCATCTCTGAAATTTGTCTAACAGCTGTTAAGGCACCTTTAGTGTGACCTGAAACTACAAGAACATCTGGATTAGTAGCTTTTACTTTAGATAAAGTAGCAGCCATATCATTAAGCTCTTTTGGTAACTTGTCATCTATAATGATTTTAGAACCTGTTCTCTTAGCAGCTTCAACAATACCCAATCTCACGTCTTGTGAGAAAGCGTCTTGTTCAAATGCCATTGCAATCTTAACTGGTTTTCCACCATTTTTTTCAACTGCAAGATCAATTGCTACATCAAGATAAAGGTTAGCTGGCGCAAGTACTGCAAATAAATATTTGTAGCCTTTAGTGAATAACGATCTAGACGCACCGTTAGCTTCAACCATAGGAACTTCATATTTTTCAGTTACAGGTGCCATAGCTTTTGTAAGTCCTGAGCTATATGGCCCAAGCATGAACTTCACACCATCTTGTTGGATTAATCTTTCTGCAAGTTGAGCTGCTCTTCCTGAGTTTGATTCATCATCGTAATAAATAATGTCAAACTTGTAAGTTTTTCCACCAACTTTAACACCACCCATGCTGTTAATTCTCTCAACTGCTAAGTTATAACCGTTTTGAGTATGAACACCATTAGATGAATATTTTCCAGTCAATGAAACAGCTGCACCTAAAATAATTTTATCTCCAACAACTTTCGCAAAAGATATAGTTGAAGTTGAAATTAAAAGTGCAATTGCAGAAACCAAAGTAATAAGTATATTTCTGATTTTCATTTTATTTTTCCTCTATTAGTTTTAAATTTAAAAATTAATTAAACTCTTAAACTACAGAACAAACAAGTCTGTAATAAAGATTGCGACTTAATATTTTTGAATAAACGCTATGATTAGTGCGATTAATATTAATACACACGCAGAAATTGTGTTAATTACTTTAGGGTTAGCTTTTATCCAAACAATTAGTTTTCTAGCAAGTACCGCATAAGCAATCAATGATAAAAAATCTAAAACTACATACGTTGTTATCAAAATTAAAAATTGAACAATATAATTTCCATTAAAGTCAATAAATTGTGGAAAAATTAATGGAAAGAACATCCAAGCCTTAGGACTTGTGCCTGCAACTAAAAAACCGTCTTTAAAGAATGAAAAAAAACTTTTAGATGAAATATTTTTTGAACTTATATCTTTTGGTTGTGATTTATAAATATCGTAAGCAAGATAGAGTAAATACGCTATCCCTACCCACTTAAAAATATTTAAAAAATTTGGGTTATCAACAAAAAAAGATCCTAGAACAAAAATTACTAACGTTGCTTGAATAATATTTGCAGTAACATCTCCTAGTGCTGTCCAAATACATTTCTGAACCCCATAATTCATCGAATATGAAATGATCACAATTCTAGGTGTTCCAGGCGTAATAAATAAAAATAAGATTATTTGAAGAAAAAGAAAATAATTTAAGGGGAGCATTTTAATCGTTTGGATAGTCCTAAAAAAACCGGGAGCTAAAGATGGCTAAATAGGACTATCTTAACAATGATATTATCATGAGCTCAAATAAAATGCATTAATCATTTTTTTGAAATATAAGGAATCCATGAAAAAAAAAGGTCACACCCCCACAACTAGGGTTAAAAATCCAGAACCCCATATATCAGATCCTGACTGGATCATCTGGGCAGCTTGGGCTGATCGTATTACTTTTGAGGAAATTGAGGAAAAGACTGGAAAGACAGAAGCTGAAGTAATCAAGATTATGAGACGATCTATAAAGCCAGTTTCTTTTAGATTATGGAGAAAGAGAGTTAATCAAAAAAGTATAAAACACAGAAAAAAATTTGAATATTCTAGAAAAGAAATTACTAGTAAAATTAGAAAAGGTGATTATTAATAAGTCATGAAGAATGTAACAATTTATACAGGGGCACTTTGTGGCTTTTGTGATGCAGCAAAAAAATTATTAACAAGAAACAATGCTGAGTATAAAGAGATCAATATTTCAACAGTTGATGGTGCAATGGATGAGATGATTACAAAAGCTAATGGAAAAAGAACTGTTCCTCAAATTTTCTTTGATGATCAACATATTGGTGGTTACGATGATATTAGAGCTTTAGAAAAAAAAAATAAATTACTAGAACTTTTAAAGTAAATTAATTTTTAGGCTTAAAGGTTAAGCAAACACCATTATTACAAAATCTTTTACCCGTTGGTTTAGGTCCGTCTTCAAAGATATGACCATGATGACCACCACATTTTTTGCAATGATATTCTACTCTCTCATAACCTAATAGAGTATCTGTTTTAGTTTCAAATGCATTGGGTAGTGATTGATAAAATGAAGGCCAGCCTGAACCACTTTCATATTTAGCATTTGAGTCAAATAATTTTTCACCACAATTAGTACAGTGATAACTACCTTCTCTTTTTTCATGGTTTAACTCACTCGTACCAGGTGCTTCCGTACCATCTTCAAACAAAACTAATTTTTGCTCAGCGGTAAGATCTTGATTAATTTTTTTTGTCATAAATTTACTCCAATACTCTTAAAGGTTTTCCTGCAACACAAGCTTCTAGCCCTTCAATCATTTGTGTATAAAACATACTATAATTTTCTGCAGTAACATAACCAACATGAGGCATTAATAATGCATTTGGTAAAAATCTTAATTTATTACCTTCTGGTAAAGGTTCTTTTTCATACACATCAAGACCAGCACCAGCAATAACATTTGTTGATAATGCAATAATTAAATCATCTTCATTAATAATTGAACCTCTAGAAGTATTTATCAAAAAAGCAGTTTTCTTCATCATATCCAACTCTTTCAATTTTATTAATTCTTTATATCTTTCGCCTGCCTGAACATGGATAGAAATAAAATCAGAATTTTGTAATATATCTTCTTTACTACATGGCAAAACACCTAATTCTTTACAGGTGTCTAGGTTTAAATTTTCACTCCAAGCCATAACTTCCATGCCAAAAGCTTTACCAATTTTTGCAACTTGAGAACCAACTCTTCCAAGACCCACTAAGCCTAAAATTTTTCCTTTAAGTTCAAAGCCGATAGTTGATTGCCAGTAACCTTGGTACATATTGTCAATTTCTTCTTTAAAGTTTCTGGCTAAACCTAAAATTAAACCCCACGTTAATTCAGAAGTACCTGAAAAACCAATCTCTGTTCCGCATACTATAATCTTTCTTTTTTTAGCAGCCGCTAAATCTATCGCTTTATTTCTTGAGCCACTTGTAATGATATATTTAAGATCGTTAAGATTATCGATTAAATTTTTTGTAATAGGAGTTCGTTCTCTCATTATCAATAATGCTTCAAAGTCTGCTAATTGTTCTATAGTGTCTGCCTCCTCTTCAAAGGGTTCACTGAATATTTTAAATTCATATTTTCCAGATAATTTTTTTAGATCAACAAATTCGTGAGACACGTTTTGGTAATCATCTAAGATAGCAACTTTAAGCATTTTTAATCTTTCTATTTGATAAAAGAATTCCTGTTAAAATAAATATTGCGCCTAACATATGATAAAACATAAATTTTTCATTAAAAATAATCATCGCCATAATTGCACTTAAAATAGGCATCATATGTAAAAAAACACCTGCTCTATTGGCACCAATTAAAGCAACTCCTTTTATCCAAAAAATAAAAGAAGCAAGACCTGGAAATAAAACTACATAAAATAAAATCAGGTAAAAGTTTTGATTTAAAACAATTCTAAAGCCCATTTGATATTCTATAAAGTAAATTGGAATTAAAAAAATGAAACCAAATGAAATTACTACTTCTAATAATGTTAATTGAGATAATTCATGTTTTTTTTTCTTTAGTAAAGCGGAATAGGTTGCCCACGATAGCATTCCAAAAACCATTGTAATATCACCTTTATTAAAATCTAAATTAATCAATATTCCAAGATTGGCTTTAGTTATAATTAAAACCACCCCAATAAAAGAGCATGTAACTCCCAATATTTGAAAAGTATTAGTCTTTTCAATTTTTAGAATTGATGAAATGAAAATGATCATCACTGGTATTGTTGATATCATTAACACTCCACTGATTACTTGAGTAAAGTTTAAAGAATAATAGACAATTGAATTAAATATAGTGACACTTGTTATCCCAAGAACTGTATAATATTTATAATTTTCTAAAATATAATTTCTTTTTCTTATTATTTCTTGAATTGTAAATGGTGCTAAAATCAACCAGGCAAAAAACCATCTGTAAAAGTTTAATGAAAAAGGTGGTACCTCATATTGACTGGCAAATTTTCCAACTAAGAAGTTTCCAGACCAAAACAAAGTTGCAAAAAATAAGAAAATGTAAGCAATATTATTTTTATTTATCACTTAGTTAAATCTAAGAGAGCTATATGGCTTTAAATCTAAGTTTGTGTTTTCTTCAGCAATCATACTTGAAATTATTTTTCCAGAAATTGGTCCTAAGGTCCATCCTAAATGATGATGTCCAAAACAATAAAAAACATTTTTATATTTTTTTGAGGGTCCTATTACTGGTAAGTAATCTGGTAACGTTGGTCTAAAACCAAGCCACTCATCTTCATGCTCAGGTAAATCACCCATCATATATTTTGCATTATCAATTAAATTTTTAACTCTTGATTTAGATAGTGGATTATCTAATCCACCAAATTCAACAGTACCTACAACTCTAAGCCCTTGTTCCATTGGAGTGATACCAAATCCTCTATTTTGGAAAATTACCGGTCTACTTAAAAGATGATCACAATCTTTAAAATGAACATGGTATCCTCTTTCAGTATCAAGAGGTATTTTTTCATCTAAATTATCTGTTAATCTTTTAGAAAATGAACCACAAGCAATTACAATTTTATCAAACAGAAAGCTTTGGGTTTCCGCTTTTATAACTGGTTTTTCATCATCAAAATTTATGTCTTTAATATTCATCTTTAAAAACTTGCCACCCTTTTTTAAAAAAAGATCATAAAGTTTTAAAAGAATTTTTTTAGGATTTCTAGCATGTCTACCATATTGATAATAAACACCTCCATGATAAATAGGTTTTATATTAGGCTCTAGATCATGAATTTCTTTAGGTGTTACTTCTTTTTGGTCAACACCCAGTTCATTTCTAACATTAATTTCAAGCTCTCTACTTTTTAAGTTTTGATCATTCCAAATATATAAAATACCTTTTTTTTCAACTAATCCTCCAAGCTCAATATCATCGAATAATTCATCATAAGCAGGTAGTGCTAAATCCAAAATTTGATGCATATTTTTAGCAGTGTGCATCATTTTTTTTTTTGTACAGTTTCTTATAAACTGTAAAAACCAAGGTATCATTTTTGGAACATAGTTCCATTTAAGTGCAAGTGGACCTGTAGAGCTTAAAAGCATTGCAGGGACATCAGATAAAACATCAGGTCTATTTACTGGAACTGATGCATAAGGAGAAAAATGACCTGCATTACCATAAGATGCTGCAGGACTACCAGGCTCATCTCTATCAAAAATTGTTACCTTGAAACCTTTTTTTTGTAAAAATAAAGCATTCGAAATACCTTGAATACCAGCACCTACAATTCCAATTTTTAAATTTTTTTTCATGACACTTTATATAATTCTTAAATTTGAATATTCTTGCGACAAATTCAACAAGTAAAGCCTTAAAATACTTAAGCTATTAGCTGCTTATGGTTAATTTTTGCACTCATAACGATTGCAAACCCAATCATTGTTGCAAGCATTGAAGATCCTCCATATGACATAATTGGTAATGGCGATCCAACTATAGGCAATAAACCCAAAACCATGGACATATTTACTGTTACATAAAAAAATATTGCAGACCCATAACCATAGCAAAAAAGTTTAGCGAAATAACTTCTCGAGATTGCACCAATTCTTAATACTCTATAAATAATAATTATATAAATTAGCAATAAACCTAGTGACCCTAAAAAACCATGCTCCTCTGCAAATAGAGTGAAAATAAAATCTGTATGTTTTTCTGGTAAAAATTCTAAATAACTTTGAGTACCTTTTAGAAATCCTTTACCAGTTAGGCCTCCTGATCCAACTGCTATCTTAGATTGAATAATTTGATAACCCGCGCCTAAAGGATCTCTATCTGGATTAAGAAATGTTAAAATTCTAAGTTTTTGATAAGGCTGTAAAAAAGCAATAGCAAAAGGAGTTGAAATTAATAAAACTATAAATGAATATATAAAGTATTTAATATTAATTCCTGCAAGCCAAATAACTACTAATCCACTTAATGCAATTAAAATTGAAGTACCCAAGTCCGGTTGAGTAATAACCAGCATAATAGGTAAAATTAAAATTATTAAAGCAACAAACATAACTTGAAAGGTATTAACTTTATTAAGTTGTATACGGTGATAATATTTGGCAAGACATATTATTATTGCAATTTTCATTAATTCTGAGGGTTGTAAATTAATAAAATATAAATTGATCCATCTTTGTGATCCTGAAGCTTTAACACCATATAAAGAAGCCCAAACTAAAAAAAATAAAACTACTATGTAAAATAAATAAGCAAAGTAATGCCAAAATTTAATATTAAAAAATGACATAAAAATCATCATTGTAAAAAATGTTGAAAATTTTAAAATATGACTTTTGCTATGAAATAAAATTTGCCCACCATCCGTTGAATACATAGACAAAGCACTAATTAACCCAAGTAATAAAATACAAATTAATAAAATATAATCAAGATTTCTTAATTTTTGAAAGAAAGTGGGTTGCGTATTAAAAGAATTATATTGCATTTATGTTTCTAAATCATTTTGTTTACTTTTCTTTTCCCTTAATTCGTGTCTATCTATAATTAATTTAAAAAGTTTTTTTGCAATTGGTGCTGCAGTTGAGCTTCCAGATCCACCGTGCTCAATTACTATGCTTAATGCATATCTTGGATTTTTGTATGGTCCAAACGCTATGTATAGCGCATGATCTCTTTCATTATAAGGAATTTCAAATGTTTTTAAGTCAAGCTCTCTATCTAATTTTGTAATCCGTCTAACTTGTGATGTTCCTGTTTTTCCAGCAAATTGATATTTAGGATTATCAATTCTTGACTTATAAGAAGTTCCTCTAATTTCATTTGTAGATGCAAACATCGCATCACGAACTAAGTTTATATTTTTAGAATTTTTAAACAAGGTTTCATGTTTTTTTTTATTTAAAAGATCCAAAAGGCCTTTTGCATCTTTCAATCCTCTGTCTTTTTTATTTAATTTTTTTCTATTTTCATTCATTATGAATTTAATTTCCTCTACTGTTTTACTATCGTCTTCTGCTATTATTTTTGGATAAATCTTAAACCCTCCATTTGCAAGCTGGGCTGTCATGAGACATAATTGTAGTGGCGTTGTTTGAGTATAGCCTTGTCCAATACCTGTAATTAATGTTTCACCTATAACCCAACCTTTTCCCAAATTATTTTTTTTCCATTTAGTGTCAGGAATTAATCCCTTTTTCTCATTACTAAATGTTTCATTTAAAACTTTTTCGCCAAGTCCAAATTTTATAGATGTTTCTTTTAATCGGTCTACACCGAGCTTTCTTGCAATCTCATAAAAATATGTATCACATGACTGCTTCATCGCACTTTTTAAATCTACAATACCATGTCCTTTTTTTTTCCAACAATGGTAAGTTTGCCCATACATTTCAATTTTTCCTTTACAGTTAACTTTAAAATTTTCATCAATAATTTTATTTTCTAATGCTGATAAAGCTACCATTGGTTTAAATGTTGAGCCTGGCGAATATAAGCCTGATAAAGTTTTATTAACCAATGGCTTTAACGGATTGTTTCTAATTAATTGCCAATCATCTTGATTAATCCCAAATAGAAATAAATTAGCATCAAATGATGGTGATGATTGCATGGCAACTATTTCACCTGTATAAATATCCATCACACTTATTGAGCCAGCCACATCTTTTAAAAGCTCACTACATAGTTTTTGAATTTCTGTATCAATTGTAAGTTGGATTGATTTGCCGTTTAAACCATCTGTATGATCAACTTGTCTAATTCTTTTACCATAAGCATTAACCTCATATCTTTGTACGCCATTAGTGCCAATTAACTCATTTTCAAAAGTTTTTTCTAAACCAGTTTTTCCCACTTTAAGTCCTGGTACATGTGTTTTTTTTATAATTTTATTATTTAAAATATCTTTCTCACTAGCTTCACTTACATAGCCCAAAACATGTGTATAATTTTCATTGAACGGATAATTACGTGAAACAGACAAGACTGGTTTAGCTCCTGCTAAATCGTGCAAAAAATAATTAACTCTTGTAAACTGTTCCCATGTTAAATTTTTAGAAATAATTATAGTTTCCCATGGTTTTTGACTATTTTTCTGTTTTATTATTTTTTTAAAATCATTATTACTGATTGATAGAATATTTTTTAATCTCACCATCAAATACTTAAAGTCTTCTACTTCCTCAGGAATTACATGTAGTTGATATACTTTTAGATTACCGGCAACAATATTTCCAAAATAGTCTAAAAACTCGCCTCTAATTGGAGGCAATCTCCATTCACGTAATCTGTTTTTATCAGACAGTGTTAAATATTTTTTGTTCTCTGTAATTTGTAATGAAAATAATCGAGCTATTATTCCAGTAAATACAACCAACTTAGCGGCACCAATAATAAACATTCTTCTATTAATAGTGTGAACTTTTTTTACACCAAAATCTTCACCCCGCATTATTATTACTCACGAAATAGCGTTCAAAAAAATCAAATAGATTTGAAAATAAAAAATAAAATAAAAAAGTGAATGTAATATTTATTATTTGATCAAAATAACTCAATTCATAATTAAAAATAAAATTTAAGGAAAAAAACAATAATGAGTTTATAATTAAAATTGTTAAAAGAAAAAATATACAATCTTTTAATAAACTTGGTCTTAAAGTGATATTTCTAAGATAGGATGCTGCTACACAAAGTATTAGATACATTAAGCTACTTAATCCTACTGGAGTTCCTGCCACAACATCATTAAACAAGCCTGCAATAAAAATATAAGTATATCCTAAACTTTCACTTTTTTTTAGACTGTAATAAAAAATTAAAATGTATGAAAAATTAAATGAAAAATACTTCAAACTTAAATAATTAAAATCATAATCATTTAAAACAGATACAAAAAGCAGAATTAAAGGTGCTTTTGATAGTATTGTTCTAATAAAATTTTTATTCCTTAACTCTATCATTTGTTCTCACTTTTTTTAAATGAAACAACTTTTATAAATTTTAATTGAGAAAAATCTGAAAAAAATTCAACTTTTTTTTCATCACTCATGTTATTTATATTGATTCTTCCTATAGGTATTCCAGCCTTGAATAAACTGCCTGATCCAGAAGTGTAAATAATAGACTCACTTTTGATGTCATCAAATTTTTTACTATATTGAATAATTCCATAATCTTTACCTGTGCCTGAAAGTATAGAGAATACTGCGTTTGGCTCTACTATAACTGGAATTTTACTATTCAAATCTGAAAGTAATAATACCCTTGATGACAAATAGTTAACCTCAACAACTTTTCCAACAAGATATGCTCCATCCATTACAACCATTCCAAGGTTGATTTTATGTTTACTGCCTTTGTTAATGATTATTGATCTTAAAAATGGACTGCTTTTATCACTTAAAACTTTAGCAATTATAGTGTCTGATTTAACCAGATAATCATTAACTATATTCTTTAATCTTTGGTTTTCTAAAATTATAAATTCATTTAATAGATCTTTGGCTTTTAAAATTTCTAATTCAGATTTAATTTTTTCATTTTTCTTATAAAGTTTGTTGTGATTTTGAATTGTAAGATAGCTATCTTTTAACAAATTCTCTGGTACAGAAACTATAAAGGAAGATCTATAAACTATTTCTGTAATACCTATTTTTACATAGTTTATAATTTTAAAGTTAAAACTGCCTAAAATTAAAAAAATTATAGAAAAAAATATTAAACTTAATAATGAGAATCTTTGCTGAGTTCCTTTTTTTAAAAAAGCAGACCTTAATGCAATTACAAAATCATCTCTGCTTGTTTCCATTATTTCTAGTACTCAGATAACATAGTAGAGAAAGTCTCCTCTTGCTCTAAAGCTTTTCCAGTACCAATTGCAACACATGCTAATGGATCATCTGCTATGAAAACTGGCAATCCTGTTTCTTTAGAAAACCTTTTATCAATATTTTTTAATAAAGCTCCACCACCTGTTAACGTTAGACCCATATCTACTAAATCGGCAGATAATTCAGGAGGAGTATTTTCAAGGGCATCCTTTATACCATTCACCATTTCTTTTAAAATATCATTTAAAGCTTCTGATGTATCTTCTTCAGTAATATTTACTTCTTTAGGTGTTCCTGATCTTAAATCTCTACCTTTAACGGCATAAGTATTGTTGTTCGATGGTATAGCTGTACCAATTTCTTTTTTTATTTTTTCAGCAGTACTATCTCCAATCATTAAGTTATATTCTTTTCTCATATAATTTACTAAAGCTGTATCCATTGCATCTCCAGCAATTCTTAATGATCTAGAATAAACAAGGCCTCCTAATGACATAACAGCTATCTCCGTAGTTCCTCCACCAATATCTACAACCATTGATCCTGTTGCTTCTGAGATTGGAAGACCTGCACCAATTGCTGCAGCGATAGGTTCTTCAATTAATTGAACTCTTCTAGCGCCCGCTGCTAACGCACTATCTTGAATAGCTTTTCTTTCAACAGGTGTTGACCCTGTTGGAACGCAAATTAAAATTCTTGGGTTTGCAAAAGTTTTATTCTTATGAACTTTTTTTATAAAATGTTTAATCATTTCTTCAGTAACTATAAAGTCTGCTATCACTCCATCTCTCAAAGGTCTAATAGCACTAATGTTACCAGGTGTTCTTCCAAGCATAGTTTTTGCTTCATCACCTACAGCTAAAACAGTTTTTTTCCCCATGTTCTCAGCTATGGCAACAACAGATGGTTCGTTTAAAACTACTCCTTGTCCTTTTAAAACAACAAGTGTGTTGGCGGTTCCAAGATCAATCGCCATATCTTGACTCCAAATACTACTTAAATTTTTAAACCAATTAGCCATCTTAATTATATACCTTTCACTTTTTGAGTTTCATGCTCCATTGGAGCAGTTTTTTTTCTTTTGATAATCATTTTATTTAAAGCACTTAAATAAGCATTAGCTGACGCTACTAATGTATCAGTATCAGCAGCCTGTCCTACTGTAGTTTTACCTTCTTCTTCAATTCTGACACTCACTGTTGCCTGAGCATCAGTTCCTTCTGTAACAGCATGAACTTGATACAATTGTAGCTTCACATCATGTGGGTACAAAACTTTTATACATTTGAAAATTGCATCTACAGGACCATCGCCTGTTTCTGAGGTTGATTTAACTTCACCATAAACATCAAGAGTCATTTCTGCTTTTTGAGGCTCACCTGTTCCTGCAAAAACTTTTAATGATTTTAAATTAATTACATATTTATCTAAAACCATACTGTCGTCAACTAAGGCTGCAATATCATCATCATAGACATGCTTTTTTTTATCAGCTAAAATTTTAAACTTACCAAAAGCAGTTTGAATAACATCATCTGTAACCTCAGCATAACCAAGATCATTTAATTTCTCTTTAAACGCATGTCGTCCAGAATGTTTTCCCATCACTAATGAAGTTTTTTTAACACCGACACTCTCTGGTGTCATAATTTCATAAGTTTCTCTATTTTTAAGCATGCCATCTTGATGAATACCCGCTTCATGTGCAAATGCATTTTTTCCTACAACTGCTTTATTAAACTGTACTGGAAAAGTTGCATTTGAAACAATTTTTGAAGCTTTACTTAATAATTCAGTTTTAATTCCTGTTGTAAAAGGCATCAAATCATTTCTAGTTCTTATTGCCATCACAATTTCTTCAAGTGCAGCATTTCCTGCTCTCTCACCTATTCCATTAATTGTACATTCAACCTGTCTTGCTCCAGCAGAAACTCCTGCTAAAGAATTTGCAACAGCTAATCCTAAATCGTTATGACAGTGAACGGATAAAATAGCTTTATCAATATTTGGAACTTTATTTCTTAAAGTCGTGATGATCTTAGTAAACTCAGAAGGAATCGTGTAGCCAACTGTATCTGGAATGTTTATTGTTTTTGCACCACTAGTGATTGCTGTTTCAACTATTTTACACATGAAATCCATATCAGTTCTTGTTCCATCTTCACATGACCACTCAACATCATCTGTAAGATTTCTTGCGTAAGTTACACTTTCCTTTATTGCCTCTAAAACTTCATCAGCAGATTTATTTAACTTAAACTTCATATGAAGTGGGCTTGTTGAAATAAAGGTATGAATTCTAAATCTTGGGGCAGCTTTTAATGCTTCATAGCATGCATCAATATCTTTTTTACTAGCTCTTGATAATCCACATGGAATTGAATTTTTTAAAATTTTACTTATTGCTGTTACAGCTTCGAAATCTCCTGGAGATGCAATGGGAAAACCAGCCTCAATTATATCAACTCCCATTTCATCAAAAATTCTTGAAATTTGGATTTTTTCTTCAATACTCATTGATGCGCCAGGTGATTGTTCACCATCTCGCATGGTAGTATCAAATATAATAACTTTTTCTTTGTCGCTCATAACCAATAATTCTAGAAAACCATAATACAATCTATAATAGAGATTGCAAAATAATTGTTATATTTTGGCTATAATTTTGATCGATTTGGATCTTTAATAAAAATTAACTCTTATCACTATCTATTAATTTTTTTTTACCAATCCAAGGCATCATTGCTCTAAGTTCAGCACCCACTTTTTCAATTGGATGATCCGCAAGATCTTTTCTCATTTTTAAAAAGTTCTTTTGTCCACCTTCACATTCTTTCATCCAATCTTTAGTAAATTTACCAGACTGAATATCTGCCAGAACATCTTTCATTCTTTTTTTGCTTTCACTATCTACAATCTTTTTACCAGATACATACTCACCATATTCTGCTGTATTTGAAATGGAGTAATTCATGTTTGCGATTCCACCTTCATAAATTAAATCTACTATTAATTTCACTTCATGCAGACATTCAAAGTATGCCATTTCAGGTTCGTATCCAGCTTCTGTCAAAGTTTCAAAACCATTTTTAATTAGTTCAACTAATCCTCCACAAAGAACTGCTTGTTCACCAAATAAATCAGTTTCACATTCGTCTTTAAAAGTAGTTTCAATTATACCTGATTTACCACCACCAATTGCTGAGGCATAAGACAAAGCAAGATCTCTTGCTTTGCCTGTTCCATCTTGATGAACAGCAAATAAGCACGGTACTCCACCACCTCTTTCAAATTCACTTCTAACTAAATGTCCAGGACCTTTTGGTGCAACCATAAATACATCTAGATCTTTTCTTGCCTCAATAAGTTTGTAATGAATATTTAATCCATGAGCAAAAGCTATACTTGTTCCTGCTTTAATTCTTTGCTCAATATGATTTTTATAAATTGTTGCCTGTAATTCATCTGGGGTTAATATCATTGCAACTTCTGCCCACTCTGCTGCATCAGATAAACTCATTACTTTTAATCCTTTAGATTCAGCTTTTGCTTTACTTGCTGAACCATCTCTAAGAGCTACAACAACTTCTTTAGCTCCACTATCTTTTAAGTTTAATGCGTGTGCATGTCCTTGGCTTCCATAACCAAAAATTGCTATTTTTTTAGATTTAATTAAATCTACATCT
>CAJQSY010000022.1:0-52427 GCA_905616605.1 uncultured Candidatus Pelagibacter sp. | reverse complement strand
TATTTTTTTTTAATATAAAAAATGTGACACTAAATAGGGCTAATGCTGCTGAAAATAAATCTGGGGTAGCTCTAAAACTAAAAGTAAAAATAATTGGGTTTAGAAGGATAAGTAATATTAATAAATAATTATTTTCATTGAAATGAACTTTTGATATTTTAATTAAATTATTAATTCCTAAATAAATCAAAATAATTCCACTACATGATAATAACTTTCCAATAAGATAATAATCCAATGGTAGCAATTTTGAAAAGAAAAATATTACCACAGAAAAGCCAAGAGTATTTGCGTTATATATAAAAAAATTATTTATTATTTCGATATTTTTACTTTCTAAAAGCTTTGCGCCAACTGGAAAAATATACTCATCGTTAACTGGATAGAAGTTTATACAAACAATATGAATAAAAAATATAATTAAAAGAATTGTAAAAGACTTAGCTTTATCATTTCTAAATATATAATTTAAATCCATCAAATTTAAATTTTAGATTTTAAAATCCTTATTATTTTTGAGCTTACTGTTTTACTCATATAATCACTTATATTTTTTATCTTAATGCTATTATTCATATACAAATCAATTATCTTTAATATTTTGTTAGCATTGCTTCCAACTAAAGTAGCACCACCAGCTTTTATAGTTTCAATTCTCTCTGTATATTCCCTTATTATTAGGCAGGGTTTCTTTAGAATAGCACTCTCCTCCTGGACAGTACCACTATCAGTTAAAGTTAATAAGCAGTCTTTTTCTAATCTTACAAAATCAAAGAAGCCAAGTGGTTGGATAACAAGAACCCTATTATCTAAAATAATTTTATATTTTTTTAACATCTTTTTTGACCTTGGGTGAATTGGCCATACAATCTTTTTATCAAATTTTTCAACAACTTTGTTAAATGTGGTGACAAACTTTTTTAAAGTTTCGTAACTATCAACATTTTCCTGCCTATGCATTGTGAGAACAAAAAAATTATTTTTTTTTAAATTTAACAATTTTAAAATATTTGATTTATCTATATTTTTTCTATAGGCATAAATTACTTCTGTAATAGGATTGCCTGTTTTAATTATATTCTTTTTTTTTATTCCCTCTAAAATTAAATTCTTATAACTACCGGAGGTGTAAGGTAGTAAGATATCACTGCTATGGTCAATTATTTTTCGATTGACCTCTTCTGGACTCTTGTTACTGTAACATCTATTACCAGCTTCCATGTGGTAAACTTTAACACCCATTCTTTTTGCAACTATTGATCCAACACTACTATTTGTGTCTCCCAAAACTAAAAATTTTTCTGGTTTTTCTTTTTCAATAATTTTTTCAAGTTTATAAATTATGATAGATATTTGTTCTGCAAAACTACCTCTTGCATTTAAATAGTAATTTGGTGCTCGTACTTTTAGCTCTTTAAGAAATATCTTATCCAACTCATAGTCAAAATTTTGACCAGTATGAACTATAATATTTTTAAATTCCTTATCTAGTTTTGGAATTATTCTTGATAGTCGTATAATTTCTGGTCTTGTGCCTAAGATTGTTAAGATTTTAATTTTTTTTAATTTCATTGATCTAATTTAACAATTGATTTGATTAAATTATTTCGTTAACCATATTTTTTACTGTTAGCACATTTTTAAATCCCATAGCTTTATTTATTTTTTTATTAATATCTTTGTGATTTGTGGCCAATGTTCTATTTACAATAACATTTGCATTAGTTTTTGATATTTCTAGATCATGCCTTTGGAACTTATTTTGAAATATTTTTAACAATTCATATTTATTAACTATATCGCCTGGTATTATATGAAGTAAATTTGGAATTTTTATCTCTTTTAGAATAAGCACAGCAATAATTTTTGCAAAATGTTTTGTTGTAATTCCATTCCATAAATGATTTCTAAATCCAAAAATTTTTGCATCTTTTTTTTGGTTCAAAAACCAACATAATAATGATTTATAACTCTTTATTTCTTTTCCAATAATTGAGCATCTTAAATTAAAAAAATTTTTACCTCTTACTTCACCAAGACTTTTTGATTTTCCATATACATCAGTTGCATTGTGCGATTCATTTTCATTGTATTTTCCTTTCACTCCATCATAAACACAGTCCGTAGCAATCTGAAAAATTTTGACTTTTTCTGTTACACAGTTTTTTAATACATGTGGAAAATTTGAATTTACTCTTAAAGCATTTTCAATACTTAAATAGCTACCTTCATTAATGTAGGGCTTTATTATACCTATACAATTTACAATATATTTTTTATTTTTTGTTATTTTTTTTAAGGTAGCTTGATAGTTACCTTCTATTTTAAATTTATAAAACTTTATACCCGAAATATCACAACTTAAATATTTTTGAATTAATTTTTTATCTTTAAGACTTCGAATTGCGACGTGTAGAATAATATTTTTTTTTTTAATTAACTCTCTTACGACTTCTATACCCAGCATGCCTGTAGCCCCTAATATTAAGACATTTTTCTTCAAAATCATATTTTCCAAAGGTTTTCATCAAACCTAAAGTCATCCTTTAAACTTTGTTTTAAAGTAGTTGTAGAAAAAATAAATAATCTCATATCCTTACTAATTGATTTAGACCCATTGGCATATCCAGGCGGAATATAAACTACACTTGGCACTTTACTGTCTAAATACCAATGGAAGGGTTTAATTTTTTTTGACGGATTTTTAAAATCATTAATTTTTACAGCTGATACTTTTGCTTTTCCACTTATACATAAAATGTATTTTGCCTCAACTTTATGTCCATGCCATGCTCTTATATAATTTTTTTTTTTATTTTGGACAATATAAAATCGTTTTATTTTTTGAAGTAATAAATTATTGTTAAATGAAACGCTTCCTCTTTTATCTACAGATATACCACCCTCAAATAACTCAGGTTTCATTGTTAATATACTCCAATTTTGATTTGAACAATTCTAGAAATTTTTGATTAGTATATCTTGGATCGTTTATATCGGTAATTCTTTTTTCTAGAATTAATTTTTTTATTTCATTTACTCCATCTTCAACCGTATATTTTGGTCGAAATTTAAAGTCTTTTCTCAATTTAGTCCCATCTGCTTGATAGTTTCTTGAGTCTTGAAATTTCATATCAACTTTTTCAATTTGAACATCTGTAAATAAATTTTTGATCCTTTCAGCTAAATCAATAATTTTAGTATTTTCTAAATGTAGATTGTAAATACCTTTATTTTCAGATCTGATTGATTCCTCTATAACTCTAGCCGCATCTTTTACATGTAATAATGGTCTAAACTGTCTACCACCGAAAACAGTTAATTTTTTATCAGTAATTGCTTTTGCAGTTAAAACGTTTACTACTAAATCCATTCTAATTCTTGAATAAGCATCTCCAATTCCAAAAAGCGTTCCTAACCTAAAAATTAATGCATCTTTATTTATAAGTATTTTTTCAGCATCGAGTTTTGTTGAGGCGTAGACAGATAAAGGATCTGTTGGTGAGTTTTCGTTAAGTACTTCATCCTGGGCTCCATAAACAGAGCATGTTGAAAAAAATACTATTTTACCATTAAAATTATCAGCTAAATATTGAACTGTGTCACAGTTAATTTCTTGGGTAATTAAAGGGTTGATACTACAGGCACCATCCCCAACAAGTGCTGCCATCCATACGACACTATCTGCCCAATCTAAATTTTTTTTTAAAAGAGAATAATTTCTTATGTCTCCATTTACAAATTTAACATCTTTTTGAAATAAACTTTCGTATAATAAAATATCATAAACTATTATTTCATTATCAGAATTATTTTTTAACAAATCTGTTACGGCTCCACCTACATAGCCCGCTCCACCTATAATTAGAATTTTCATATGATATTTACTCTTTATATTTGATTTATTTTAATAAACTTTACATCTTTTATAATCTTCAGCACAATTTTCAAGCTTTTGTTCTAATATTCTGGTCCATTCATTAATTTCAAAATTATTTTTAAATAGCATTAATGACCTTTTTTTAATTAAATTTAAGTTTTTTTTTTTTAACTTTTGAACATCTAATATTGATTGTGATAATCCAGTACTGTTACCAGCTTTAGATACAAAACCTAACTTATTTTTTTTTACAAAATTATAGCTTTCACCATTTGCACTTACTACTATAGGTTTATTATGCGCAATGTAAGTCTGGAGTTTGGCTGGAAGTGTGCTTGAAAGACCATCACCACTACCCAATATTAATAAAAAAGCATTGGATTTTGAAAGTACAATATCTATTTCTGACTTGGAAATAGGTTTGAACACTTTAACGGTTTTTTCTAAATTAAATTTATTAATATCTTTCAGTAATTTATTTTTTTCTGACCCATCACCATAAATATAAATTTTAAATTTTGGTTTATTTATTTTTTTTAGTGCTTCAATGAGAGTATCAAACGACTGTGCTTTCCCTATATTACCTGCATATGTTATTATAAAATTTTTATTTATTTTATTAAAATTTTTATTTATTATTTTTTTTGTTTCTGGGTTGTAAAGAATTTTTATTTTTTTATCCGAATATTTGGATATCTTTTTTTTAAAAGATAGCGATTGAACAAATATATAATCAGAATTATTATAAATTATTTTAACAAAATAATTTATAATAATTAAAGCTAGCCTATTCTTTATTATTCCCAAATCCTTCAGTACATCTGGCCAAATGTCTTGGACCCAAAGCACAACAGGTATGCTATTTAATTTTCCATATATAATTGCTGGTAATGCCTGAAAAATCGGAGAAGTAGCATATACAAATATTATATCGATTTTTTTTTTTTTTAAATTTTTTGATAAAACAATTGGAGATATAATTATAAAATTAATATAATTTAATAATAGATTAAGTTTACTATTTTTACCCCTAGATATAGTTGGTGATCTATAAATTTTTATATTCTTCCAAATTTCATTAAAAAAAAAGGATTTTTTATATTTTTTTTTAATGTTTCCATCTGGATAATTTGGTTTTTCTGTAACCACAAAAATGTTATTTTTTTTTCTAAGGCTTTCAGCAATATTGTTAATTCTGAAGTTTTCAGGCCAAAACCTTTGTGAAAAAAGCAATATATTCATTATGTTAATTCTAGTTTAAATCTAACTTAAATCTATTATATACTTCAGTATTCTCTTTCAGTTAATAAATTGTATATATAAAATTTAGTTATAAAGATAATAATATTGATAAGTTTAAAAAAAAATGTTTTATCTGCTAAAAACTAGGAACTAAAACTAAAATAACTATCATCATTAAAAAATCCAATTTACAAAATAAATTATATAAATATTTGGGGGTACTCGATATTTTAATGGTGGTCTTTTATTTATTATAGTACCTGGTTATTTATCAATATTTATAAAACAAAAAGACGTGAAAAGTATTCATACAAAATAATAACTAAATTATATTGATATAAATTAAAGAAAAGTTATTTAAAACTATAAATATTTCAGTTTTTAAAACTAATTATTGTTTTTTGAATTTGTGGCCAAGCTGGAGAGACAAATGCCCCATAAAAAGTACAAAATTATCGCTATATAGGGTTGTTTTAAAGAGACTTTTAGAAACGAGTCTATAAATACAACAACAGCTAGTACTACTATAATAAATAAATTTTCAGAACTAATTGTATTAATTTTTGTATATTTAATAATTCTAGTTACTGTTAAAGATATTAATAATAATAATGGAACTATAGATATAGAACCAAAATTATAGATAAAATCTAAATAATAATTAAAAACTCCAGGTGTAATTTTGTAAAGTTCATTTTTAATATTTGAACCAAATAAAAAACTTTTTATTGATGAGGTTATTTCAAAAAAATAAAGACTATACCACTCAGTCCTATGAATAATAAAATTTGAGTAATCAAAATTTAAATAATTAACACTAAGAAGTATAATAAAAGACAGAGGTATTATAAATAGATAGTTTTTTAAAGTACGTAATATTAAAAATAAATGAGTAATAAAAAAAATAGTCGTATATACATACAACGTCATATTCTTTGATAAGTATACATAGGTTAAAATAAGAACTAATACTAAATAATATTTGTAATATAATTTAGTATTATAATTTTTTAAATACAAATTTTGCAAATTCACAAAAACTATTATTATTAACGCAAGGCTAGTATATTGCTCTGTTTGATATACATAAAATAGTATAAAGTTAGGATTTAATCCTTCTGTATTAAATCTTAGTGTAAATAATATCTGCATAAAAATTACTATCAGGGCAATCTTAAAGAATATTTTTAAGACTGTGTTTTTTAATTTTGAATTTGATCCAATTATTTCACCACAAATTATTGCTAGCATTGGTAAAAAAAACTGCGCAAAATTAATAAAATTAGAGAAATTAAATCTTTCAGTATACGACGTAACAAACAGCATACTAAAAATACTTAAAGCCACAAAATAAATAGTAATTGATTTATTTTCTTTATTATTTAATTGGCCAAGTAATAAAGGTATTAATAAAATAGACGAAATTGGCAGTGGTGCAAAAAATAACTTATTCATAATCGTTTCTGGATAATTGAAAGAGTTTAATAAACTAAACTCAAAACTATTAAGTGAATTAAAGAAAAGTATAAATATTGGCATGGGTATCAAAATTATTAAGATTTTAAATAATTTTTTATTATTTAAATATTTTGAAAAACCATAAACAAAATAACAAGTACAACCACTAATTAAAAAACTAAAACAAAAATAGTTAGGATTATCTAGCATATATAAAAAGGGTATAATTAAGATAATTGCCAAACTATAAATAATATCTAAATAAAAAAAGTTTTGTCTTTTGTAGGAATTTGTTAAAAAAAATTGCCTTCTAAATAAGCCTATCATCATTGGGTAAACTCCTAAAAATGATGCCACTAATGTCAATTTAATTGAATTTTCTATATTAAAAATTTTCAAGTTCTCTTGGCTAAATAATTCCCCCACAATAAGAAAAGAGATACTTACACTTACAATAAAAATTATAAAAGATATTTTAAAAACTTTTCTAAAGTTCATTTTAAGTCGAAGCATAGATGCTCCTATTATTTGAGAAAATAAAGAAACTGGGAAAGAACCAATCATAAAACAAATAATTAGTGTACTAGCTAAATCCTCTGTGAGAAATTTTATTAAAAAAAATCTAAAGAAAAAATTACTTATTGCTATCGATAGTGATGATCCATATGACGAAAATATTAATAAATTAATTATTGTTTTAATATCTAAAATAATTTTTGGTATGCTAATATTTTTTTTAAATTGTGCACTGAAAATAAAATATAATATACTGAAAGAATATGAAAATATGATTATTTTTAAAGAAAATATACTTTTAAAGTACAGAGCTAGTACCACTAGCAAAAAAATAACTATCGACAATATAAAATGCTTAAAAATAATTTTTTTTGAGATTAGTTCTTCCTTTGATAAAAAAATTTCATAAACCCATTGTGATATTATTAAGCAAAAAACTGATGTTGCAAAAGAGTAGTCTGAAAAATTATATTGATATAAAAAAAATAAACAAAAAATAGTAATTGGAAAAATGAGTATCAATCTCAATGTAATAACACTATCAGCCTTAATATAATTTTTTGTTGCTAAAACTAAAGATCTTGAATTTCCTGAAAATATTTGACAGAGTACAATTGCAAAACTTGATAATATAGCTGTTTCATTTACTAATCTTTGTAAATTAAAAATGTAAAGAAGAATTATTAGTATATTTATACTGAATAAATTAATTGCATAATTTAAATAAATAGTCTTTGTTAGATTAAATATTTTTATCATTTCTTATATTTGAAAGTTGAGCTTCATCTAATTTATAAACCTCATCGCAGAAACTTAATGCACTTTCTCTGTGAGAAATTATAATAATTGTTTTATCAATTTTTAGTTTTTCGATTGCTTCAATAAACCTATCTTCTGTTTCTTGATCTAAAGAGCTAGATGGTTCATCAAAAATGAGAATTTCTGGATCATTATATACTGCTCTAGCGATACCAAGCCTTTGAATTTGTCCACCAGATAACTGAGTACCATTCTCACCCACCATTGTACTTACTCCATTTGATAGCTTATGAATAAAGTTATCCATTTGAGCTATTTGCAATGATCTTAATATCTTTTTATCATCAATTTGATCATCTGAAATACCAAAAGCTATATTTTTTTTAATTGTATCATCTACAATATAAATATTTTGAGGTACATAACCTATTCTATCTTGCCATGATCTATTGTTAAAATTACATATATACCCATCAATTGTAACTTTTCCATTATCTACGTCTAATAAGCCTAGAAGAATATTAATTAAAGTAGTTTTCCCAGATCCTGTTTTACCTATAATTCCTATGGAACTATTCTTTCTAATTTTTAGGTCTACATTTTTTAAGATTAACTTATCTCCATAACTAAAATTTAAATTTTTAAGTTCAATTTCATTGTTAAATTGTATTTTTTTATTATTTAAAGCTGTTTTAGTTATTTTTAAGTTTAGCTCTTGATAAATATTTTCAGATAATGGTAGATAATATTTTAAATGTTGAATTGCGAATAAAACTTTATTCAATGAAGGTATTAATTTAAATCCAACGGCAGCTAATAAGGCTACGAATATAATAATCTCATTATTCTCATATTTTAAATAATATAAAGCTGTAACAGTAATTATAATTAATATAACAGCTAAAAACTCCAAAAGAATTCTTGGCAAGGGCTGCAAAAATTCAAAAATAGTTAGAGATTTTGAAAATTTTCTAATATTCAAATTAAAAGATTTTAAAAAATCTTTTTCTCTTCCATATAATTTAATATCTTTTATACCAAATAAACCTTGATTAATATTTTGAATAATACTTTGTGTTGATTTGTGACTATCCTGCCCAACTCTAAAATTTATTGGATTTACAATTTTAATATAAATAGTGCCAAATATTAATGCAACAACTGACATATAAATAGTTATCATTGGCTCATAAAGAAATAGTACAATTAGAAAACTGAATAAAATAATGAGTTCGGTAATTAAATGCGCACATTGATCAATATTTCTAACATAATTCTGAATAGCAATTAAATTTCGTGTTGATGTCGATGAATTCCTGGAAATATGAAATTTATATGGTTGATATAGATAAATATTAAATAATTTACCGCTTATTATTTCGTTTAATGAAAAGATAAATTTAGATCTCCAGTAGTTAAAGTATCCTAAAAAAATAGATTTCAGTAAATAGAAAAAAAATATGAAAATTACAGTTCCTATCAATAAATTCTCTTTATCGAATTTTAAATTTTGTAGACTAAAGAATTCAAAATTGATTATAATAATCTCTGAAGATGAAAGAATTAAGGTTAAAACTGGAACTACCATGGCAACACCTAGAATTTCTAAAATTGCACTTATTAGTATTAAAAAAACAAATAATTTTATTTTGTTTTTTTTATCACCTAATGTCTTATAGATTTTTAAAATATTATCCATTTCATAAAAAAATTAATAATTATATTATTGATTTTTTTTCCTAAACTCATTTAAAAGTGAATTTACACTATCTTCAAATTTTACTCTTGGCTTCCATCCTGTTTGCAATTTAAACTTTGTTACATCTGGAATTTGCAAAGTAACATCTGTTTTTCTTAATAAATTTTTATCTATCATTGTGGTTATTTTTACTTTTGATTTTTTTTTTAAAATTTCCAAAAATTTGGAAATCTCAATTATCTTATTTCCACCAATATTATATATTTCACCAATTTTACCTTTTTTTGCTGCAACCCAATAAGACCTCATTGCATCATCAATGTCTATAATTGTTCTAGTGGATTTTAAATTACCATGCTTTAAAATTTTAATTTTGCCCATTTCTATTTTTGAAACCTGATCTGCCCAATGTGAAGCAAATAAATTTGTTCTTCGAGGGTTCAAATACGTGAACATTCTCGTTATTATAATCCTAAGTCCATAATTCTTTTGATAATTTTGTGCAACTAAATCCTGAAAAGCTTTTGAGACAGCATATGGACTTGCGGGTCTAAATGGATTTGACTCTTTGATAGGTGTTTCTTTTTTTTTTACCATACCATAAACTTCTGAAGTACTACAAATCTGAATAACTGGATTAATTTTTGCTTTTCTTACAGCCTCAAGTAAATTTAGCGTACAATTATTATTATTATTAATAATCTCCATTGGATAATCAAAGGATTTTTTCACATCTGCATTTGATGCAAGATGAAAAATTACGTCAGGTTTTATTTTTTTGATTGAATTAAAAACTTTTTTAAAATTATTTAAATCACATCTAATCAAATTAGACTTTTTTTTTATTATTTGAGTAAGATTTTCTGTTTTATTTCTATATATACCAAATACCTTTGTTTTTGTTTGGTTTTTTATTATATATTCAGCTAAATAGCTTCCACCAGAACCTGAGATCCCGGTAATTAAAGCTCTTTTAAAATTCCTCATTAAATAATATTAGACAGGACATCATGAAGTTTTTTAATTTGTTTTGATAGATCGGTACTTGCATTTCCCACAAAAAAACCTTGATTGTGTAGAAGTTCTGAATTTTTTAAGTTATCAAATATCGTATAATCAAATAACTTCGCATATTTCTGATTAGTAAAACATCCTCCAGTTACTAACCTAAAGTCAATTTTATTTTTCTTAAGTGCTTTAAATATTTTTAGTTTAAAATTTGGATCTTTATTTTTGATGATCATGGGAAAAGCAAAACTTGAACTTTTATATTTGGTTTTGGGTATTATAAAATTTTCATCTTTATTAAAGTACTTTTGAAATAGCTTTAAATTTTTTATTCTCATATTAATTAAAGAATTAATCTTTTTTAATTGAACCAACCCAACAGCAGCATGCATTTCACCAGGTCTTAAGTTAAATCCTGGTAAGATAAACTTATATTGTTCATAAAAATCATTTTTTTTTAACTTAATTAATGGATTTTTTTTTGGAAGATCTCTTGACCAACCATGAGCTCTTAATACCTTCATTAAACAATATAATTCAAAATCATCCGTTACAACCATTCCACCTTCCATAGTGCAAATATGATGAGAGAAAAAGAAACTATGACTCGCTAAATCTCCAAAAGATCCTGTTTTTTTTTTATTAATTTCAGCACCTAAGCTTTCGCAATTATCTTCAAAAAAAAGAATGTTTTTTTCTTTACATAATTTTTTTATTTTTTGAAGTTCTGCCGGAATTCCCAGTAAACTAACAGCAACTATCAATTTTGTTTTTTTAGATACTGCCTTTTTAAGCTTTTCAAAATCTACATTAAAAGTGTCTAATTCTATATCAACTAACTTTATCTTTAATCCAAGTTGTTGTAGTGGGGCATATGTAGTACTCCATGATACTGCGGGGACAATGACCTCATCACCTCTTTTTAATGGATTTTTTTTTTTATAAAATAACGAAGCTATGGATACAAGATTTGCTGAAGATCCAGAATTTACCATCACCCCATATTTTTTTCCTTGATATTTTGAGAATTTTTTTTCAAACTCACTAACATTTTTACCCATTGTAAACATGCCAGTTTTAACTACTTTATTTATAGCTTTAAACTCGTCTTTATTCCAAGTTGAATGAATAAGTGGATATTTGATCATTTTTTAAATTGTATATATTTTTATTTACACTAATACTAAAATTATTCTATTAAAATATTAAGCATTATGAAAAAAAAAGCATTAATAACTGGCATAGGGGGTCAAGATGGCTCTTACCTTGCAGAATTTTTATTAAAAAAAAATTATACTGTTTATGGAATATTGCCTAGAAGATCTAGTCCTGAACTTCAAACATTGAGGATTGAAAAAATACTTTCAAAAATAAATTTATCTTATGGCGACATACTAGATAAATCTAATATTGACGAAATAATAAAAAAGATAAAACCTCATGAAGTTTATCATCTGGCTGCACAATCTCATGTTGGTATTTCATTTAAGTCTCCATTTCTAACAACACAAATTGACTGCATTGGAACATTGAATGTTTTAGAATCTGTAAAAGCATACAGCCCATCATCAAAATTTTATAACGCGGCGACCTCTGAAATATATGGAAACTACAATAAAGAAAGTAAAATTAATGAAAATTCTATAATGGAACCCGTAAGCCCATATGGAGTTGCAAAACATGCGGCCTATCATTTTGTAAGAATATATAGAAAAAGTTATCATTTGTTTGCAACTAATGGAATTTTATTTAATCACGAATCACCCAGAAGAGGTTTGAACTTTGTGACTGCAAAGATTGTAAAGGGAGCTTTAGATATTAAATTTAATAATCAAAAATATATAGAGCTTGGAAATTTAGATGCAAAACGAGATTGGGGGCATGCTAAAGATTATGTTAGGGCGATGTGGATGATGCTACAGCATAAAAAACCAGAGGATTTTGTAATTTCAACTGGTAAAGCAAAATCAGTAAGGGATGTATTAAGTTATGTTTTTAAAAAATTAGAGCTAAAAAACTATAAGAATTATATAAAGATAAATAAAAGATATATTAGGCCAAATGAATTACACCATCTTAAAGGTGATCCTAAAAAAGCTATAAAAATATTAAAGTGGAAACCTGATTACACGTTTGAAACAATGTTGGATGAAATGATAATTGAACTTAAAGATAGGTTTTATCCAGAACACAAGTTATAAAAAATTAAAAATTTTATTCATAATTAATGAAAACTATTTTAATCTTTGGTGGATATGGATTTGTAGGTAATAAATTATACAATCACTTAATTGCAAATAATTATAAGGTTTTTAGATATACCAGTCAAAAAAAAAAAATTAAAAAAAACTGTATAAAATACTCATTAAATAATTTTAAAAAATTAATAAAAAAACATAATCCAGATGATATATTTTTTTTAAGTGGAAACTCGTATCCATTATTTTCCAAAAATGACCATCTATTAGATATTAAAAAAAATAATATACTTTTACAGAATTTTCTTGAAGCAGCTAAGCAAAGTAAATTTGAAGGTAAAATAATATACTCTTCCTCTATAGGTGTTTATGGATCTATCAGAGAAAAAAGCGTAAAAGAAAATTGTACAAAATTAAATCCGGAGTCCTACTATGCTCTTTCAAAAATAAATGCTGAACAACAATGTTTATTTTACTCAAAAAATTTTAATTTAAATATAATAGTTTTAAGATTATGCTCAATATTTGGAGAAGGATTAAAAAGACAAGTAATTTTTGACCTAATTAAAAAAATAAACTCTAAAAATAAAATAATTACTATGAGAGGTACAGTTCATGACGCAAGGGAAATGATGAGTGTCAAAGATTTAGTAAAAATTTTACTATCTATAATTAAAGTTAAAATAAAAACTGGAATTTATAATGTGGGCACAAATAAACAAATTAAAATTATAGATGTAATAAAGTATTTAAACAAAAAAGAGAAGGAAGAGAAAAAAATAGTCTTTACTAATGAATTTAAATTTCCAAATTTTGCCAAACTTAATGTGATCAAAATAAATAGTGTTTTAAAAATGAATATAAAATTTAATTTTTTTAGAGATTTGGATATGACAATGGAATATTGGAAAAATAAAGGGTTATAAAATTGATTAGTGTAATAGTTCCAACTCTCAACGAAATATCCAATATAGATAAAACTATCTTTCGTTTAAATAAATTATTTAAAGAAATAAAAATTAAACATGAAATTATATTTGTTGATGACAAAAGTACTGATGGAACAATTGAAAAAATTAGAAATTATAAAAAAAAACTAAAAAAAATAAAATTAATTATTTCAAAAAAAAGGCGGGGTTTGGGTCACGCTCTTAACCAGGGAGTCAATTCATCTAAAGGAAAATATATCTTATTTTTAGATGCTGATAATTCAGTTGAGAATAATTTTTTAAAAAGGATGATTAAAAACAAAGCCAATAAAACCTTGGTTATTGGAAGTAGATATATTAAAAACTCAAAAATTAGAGGAGTTTCTAAAATTAAAATTTTCTTTAGCAAATCATTGAATATTTTAATATCTAAAATATTCAACTTAATAGCAGTTGATATTTCTCATTCTTTGAGAATATTTCCCTCTACATTTAAAATTAAAACGACTAATTACAAACATCCAGCTTTTTTTTGGGAGCATTCTATAAAAGCAAAAAAAAATAATATGAGGATAGTTGAAATTCCTGTTAACTTTGATGAAAGGAAAAGTGGAAAAACTAAAAACTCTTTCTTTAAACTCTTTAAAAGTATAATTATGTCTATAAAATTTTTGTATTTATTAAGAATAAGTAAGTAAAATACTTAATAATTATTTTTAATTTTTGTTTTTGAATATCTGAAAATTTTGACCAGCTCGGCTATACCATCATCTATACTAACTTTTGCTTTAAAGCCTAATTTTTCTATTTTCCTATTGCTAACAAAATAGTCTCTTTGATCTGGGTCTTTTTTATTATGAACTATTTTAATTTTTAATTCAGGTACTTGTTTCTTAATTTTTTGAGCTAGTTGTAGCTTTGTTAAGTTTGCAGTAGATAAACCAAGATTAAAAATTTCTCCTTTAACTTTTGAAAAGTTTTCAATTGCAAAAATAAATGCACTCACAACATCTTCAACATGGATATAATTTCTTCTAAAATGTGGCTGAAATAATGATAATTTTTTTTCTTTGATTGCCCTGTAAACAAAATTATTAACTAATAAATCTGTTCTCATCCTGTATGAATATCCAAAAATTGTAGCTAATCTGAAGCAAACTGAATTCTTAAAATTAAGAACTTTTTTTTCAGCTTGAGATTTAGTTCTTCCATATAGTGAGATTGGATTTAAGGGTGAATTTTCATCACAATATTTATTTTTTTCACCTATCCCATAACCAGAATTTGTTGTTGGATAAATTATTTTTTGTTTATTTTTTAAATTTTTTACTAAATATTCGATAGCATTTAAATTAGTTTTTATTGCAAGTGTTTTAAACTTTTCACATAATGGAGCCCCAACTAATGCTGCTAGTGGAATTATTATATCTTTTCCTATCAAGTGTTTTTTAACAAATTTATTATTATTTGTATCTCCCTTAAAAAATTTCAAATTCTTATTTGAAAATAAATGGTTTAAGGAGTCATCAGAAAACATAAGATCATCCAATATTGTTACTTCATAATTCTTATTTAATAATCTGGTTGCTAACTTTGAACCAATGTACCCTGCTCCACCTGTAATAAGTATTTTTTTCATAAATTTTTTTATTTTATAATATTTTTTATCTGATTATATAGATTATTTTCGACATAATAAAATCTTAATTTGCTTTTTTTTGCAGCTAAAAAATCGGTTCTTTTATCTCCTATCATGAATGAACCACTTTTTTTTACATCCCACTTTTTAAAAATTGATTCTATCATTAAGTTACCTGGTTTTCTAAAATTACACCTTTTTTTAAATTTTTTGATCTTAGCATTTATATGATGTGGACAAAATTCTACAGTATCAAAAAATATTCTTTTTTTTGATAAGAAAAATTTAATCTTTTTATTTAAATCTAGGTATTGATCCAATGTGTACATGCCCTTGGCAATTCCAGCCTGATTGGTAACTATAAATATATAATAATTTTTTTTTATTAGATATTTTAGAGCTTTTATAACTCCGTCTCTGAACTTAAAATCATTATATTTATAAACATGGCCTTGATCGTGATTAATAACACCATCTCTATCTAAAAAAACTGCTTTTTTACTTAAAATTTTGTTTAACTTTTTTTCTGCATAAAAAAAATTATCTGGCGTTCCAATATCTATAAAAAAGTTTTTAAAACACGTCCCACCTATTAATTTTTTTGCTATAAATTTAGGTAAAATATCATCTTCTAATGAGCAATTTTGATTTTTTAAATGCTTTAAAAAACTTTTTTTAATATAAATGGCACCACCATTCATTAATTTAGAATTTTTCTTTAAAAAAATTTCATTATTTTTGTTTAAAGCAAGTCCATTAAGCTTTTGATTGGTTTTGTAATTTAGGTTTTTTACCATCGCAATATGAGCAATATTTTTATTATCAATATTTTTTAGAAGAATATCTAGGTCAAAATTAAAGAAAGTGTCACCATTCACCAAGATGAAATCATTTTTTATTTTAGATTTTAACAACGAGAGTGCACCTCCAGTTCCAAGTGGTGTTTTTTCCTGGATAAGTTCAGTTTTAATTGAATTAAAAATTTTATTATCATATCTTTTGAAAAGATAAGATTTGTAACCAGATAAAATATATATTTTGTTAAAATTGTATTTGGAATAATGATTTATAATGTTCTCTATAAAAGGCTTTCCACCTATTTTAATAATAGGTTTGGGAACACCTTTGCTAATTTTTTTTAGTCTAGTTCCCTTTCCCCCTGCGAGAATAACTAAACTTAATATTTTCATAATTAGTAAGACTCGTATCTTACAATTTGACTTCCTTTTTTTTCAAATTTAATTGGAATATTTAAGTAACTCTTAAGTTTTTGTTTAATTTTTTTTTTAGTTTTTGAATTGCAGATAAATAAGAAGAAACCTCCATTTCCAGCACCTAAAAGTTTTCCACCATAAGCTCCATTTTTAATTCCAACATTATAAATTTTATCTATATTAGGGTTAGAAACCATTGAAGATAATTTCTTTTTTAATTGCCATTGTTTTGATAGTAGTTTTCCAAAATATTTTAATTTAAATTTCTTAGATTCAATTAATTTTTTTGCCTCTAAAGTAATTGTGTTTATTTCAGCATAATAATTTACTGTTTTCTTAATTTTTTTAATTTTATCTTTTTCAATTTTTTCTGCTTTTCTTTTTATTCCTGTGAAAACCAACAATAAACTATTCTCAATTTTTTTAATATTTTCTACATTTTTAAAAGGTTTAACGGTTATAGATTTATCTTTATTAAATTTTATATGATTAAAGCCTCCATATGAGGCAATAACCTGGTCTTGAGAACCTACGCTTTCTTTTAAAGTTTTCTGCTCTATGTCTATTGCTTTGTAGGCAAGATCTTTTTTATTAACCTTTTTATTATTCAAATGCATCAATGCATGAATTGTCCCTACAGTTGTGCTTGAACTTGACCCTAGGCCAGTCATTGCTGGTAGATCTGCGTTATGTACCAATTCTATAGTTTTATTTTTAGTGTGATATTTTTTTATAATCTCTCTAAAACTTGGATGTTTAATTTCGCTAATTTTCTTTGCCTGTTCAGTGTTAAAGTATCTAAGTCTATACCGATAGTCAAAAAAATTTGGTAGATCCCTAACGGTTATGTAGGAAAATTTATCTATTGAAACTGATATAACAGATCCTGCATTTTTAGAATACCATTTAGGAAAATCGGTTCCTCCTCCAAAAAAAGAGATTCTAAAAGGTGTTCTGCATATTATCATTTTGATTTTTTTTAAATAATGTATAAAAACTTATAAATTATTCAATATATAATACCATATTAAAAATGATAACTGAATTAGATCCCATTAATTTGAAGGAATTTGAAGTAGAAATTTCGAAACTATTTTCGGAAAAAAAAATTAGAGCTCCAATCCATTTGTATGATGGAAATGAAAAACAAATAATTAAGGTATTTAAAAAAATTAAGAAAAATGATTGGGTTTTTTGTACATGGAGAAGTCATTATCAATGTTTGCTTAAAGGAGTACCTAAAAAAAAACTCATAGATTCTATTTTGGATGGAAATTCAATTTCACTATGTTTTCCTAAGTATAAAATTTTTTCGTCTGCAATTGTGGGTGGAATTTTACCAATTGCAATTGGTGCCGCTCAATCAATAAAAATTAATAAAAAAAAAGAAAAAGTTTTTTGTTTTATTGGAGATATGACATCTGAGAGTGGAATAGCTCATGAATGCATAAAATATTCAATTAATAAAAATTTACCAATTATTTTTGTTATAGAGGATAATGGCTTATCTGTGTGTAGCGATACTAAAAAAACTTGGAGTCAAAAAATTTTAACTTATTCTAAATCAAAAAATAAAAAAATAATTTATTATAAATATAAAAGCAAGTATCCGCACGCTGGATCTGGTCAAAGAATACAATTTTAATGAAATATTTTGACGAATTAAAAAAATCAATGCTTTTTTTATCAAAAAACAAAAAAGTTGTTTTTATTGGTCAGGCTGTAACATATCCTGGCACGGCAATGTTCAATACATTGTCTGGAATTAAAAAAGAAAAAAAATTTGAATTACCTGTTGCAGAAGAAATGCAAATGGGTATGACAATAGGACTTGCCATGAATGGCCATATCCCTGTTTCTATTTATCCAAGGTGGAATTTTTTATTACTTGGTACTAATCAAATGGTTAATCACCTAGATAAGATTGGCTTAATGTCTAAAGAAAAATTTCATCAAAAAATTATTATAAGAACTGCTGTTGGTTCAGAAAGACCACTACACCCTCAGCATCAACATGTAGGTGACTTTACAAACCAATTTTCAAAAATGTGTAAAAATATTGACTTTATAAAACTTAAGGAGCCAAAAGATATTTTTCCTGCTTATAAAAAAGCGTTATTGAGAAAAGATAATAAACCAACGGTTCTTATTGAATATGGTGACTTCTATAATGAGAAATAAGAAAACTGTACTTATTTGTGGTGCCACAGGTTTTATAGGGAAAAATATTTTAATAGAATTAAGCAAAAATCAAAATTATAAAATATTTGCAACTTATAATAAATCTAAAAAATTTAAGATTTCTAACGTAAATTGGGTCAAAACTGATTTAACAAATGTAAATCAAGTTAAAAAGTTAACGATTAATAAAGATATTGTTATCCAGGCTGCAGCAACGACATCAGGGGCTAGTGACATTCTTAACAAACCATTTCTTCATGTTACAGACAATGCAATTATGAATTCATACTTACTTAGATCAGCCTATGAAAACAAAGTGAAGCATTTTATATTTTTTAGTTGCACGGTTATGTATCATTCTAGTGATAAAGCTATAAAAGAAAAAGATTATGATCCTTCAAAAAAATTATATCCTAAATATTTTGGTGTAGCTAATACCAAGCTTTATGTAGAGAAAATGTGTAAATTTTTCTCTGAAATAAGTAATACAAAATATACATGCATAAGACATTCAAATATATATGGTCAGCACGACAAATATGATCTTAAAAAAAGTCATTTCTTTGGTGCTACAATTAGAAAAGTTATGGATGCTAATAACGAAATAAAGATATGGGGAAAAGGTAGTGAAAAAAGAGATCTTCTTTATGTGGATGACCTTGTTAATTTCGTTAAACTTTGTATAAAAAACCAAAGAAATAACTTTGAAATATATAATTGTGGTCTTGGAAAAAGCTACAGTGTTAAAGATGTAGTAAAAAAAATTGTACTTATCTCTAAAAAAAAATTAGATATAACACATGACCTTACTAAAATTTCTCTTGATACAAAAGTTGCACTTAATTGTAATAAAGCACAGAAAGAACTTGGGTGGAAACCAAAAATTAATCTTACTGAGGGAATAAAGAAAACAATAAGATGGTATAAAGAATCAAAACTTTTCAGTAAATGAATTATATCTTAATTTACTTTGTGATAAATTTTTCTTATACCAATTTATAGTTTGATTAATTCCTTTCTCTAGAGAGGTAAATTCTGAAAATCCAATTTTTTTAAGTTTTGTGTTATCCATAACTCTTATCTTGTCACCTAAGATCTTATTAGTTGACCATTCAATTTCTAAAGGTTTTGATAAATTTTTGTTTATTTTTTCAACAATCTCTTTTATTGAAACACCTTTTCCACTTCCGATATTAACTGGATAATTAATCTCTTTTTTCAAAATAAATATCATAGCTCTTGCAACATCGTCAGCATATATAAAATCTCTTATATTACTTCCATTTCCCCAAACAGATAATTTTTTTTTTGAACGAAGAGCTCTACTGATTAAAGAAGGAATAACCATTGCATTTCTCTCATCAAAGTTATCATAGGGGCCATAAACATTAGCTGGTCTCACTACAGAAATTTTATTCCACTTATATTGAATTTCATAAACTTCAGATTGTAGCTCACAAATTCTTTTTGCCCACCCAGCATATTTATCATTTTCAGATGGAAAAGTTTTCCAAACAGAATCTTCCTTAAATTTTTTAGCAGGAGAATAAACCCCAATGGAGCTAGTAAATAAATAATTTTCAATTTTATTTCTAAAAGCGGCTTCCATCATATTTAGGCTAAATTGTAATGTTGGAACAAAAAAACTTGCAGGCTTTGTTTTCGCCATCAAAGGAGAGCCTTTTATCCCTGCTAAATGAAAAACAATATTTTTATTTTTGGTTACTTTTAAGCAGTTATCTAAATTTCTTAAATCTGCTTTAATATATTTTACACCTCTTATGGGTTTAATATTGTCTAAAGAAGCTACAGTTACTTTTGCTCCAAAATCTTTAAGGTTTTGTACCAAATGAACGCCTATCATACCAGTACCACCAGTAACTAATATTTCTTTTTTTTTATAAAAATTATTTTTCATAGAAAGGCATGTAATACATAATGATGAAAAAATCAAAGCTATATAAAAAAATATTAAATTATAATTTGTTTGATTGAATTCTAAGATATATATATGAAAAAATGAAATATATTAGCTTAAGTACAATCAATATAGATAGAAACAATGGTATTGATGATAATAATCAATTTTTTTCATTAAATAGAAGTTGGATCTATAATTATAAAAGGGACGATAAAAATCAAGGCTTTATTTTGTTAAAAAAAAAACTTTTTTCCAATAAAATCATATTAAATACAAGCGATATAAAGACTAAGAAACAAAATGAAATTGACATACAATATGGTGATGCAACAAAAATAATTAACAAAAATAATTTTTTGTTGCTACCAGAGCATTACTTAATAAATCCAAAAAATAAAATTAAAAAAATAAAACATGATTATAAAAGAATATATTGTCAATTTGATAGATTGATTGATAATAAAAAAATATTTAAACTCAATACACCTTTTTCTATAAAACCTGTAAAAGATAAAGAGTTTTTTTCAAGAAAATACTTTTCTGTCATGATTGCATCTAATAAATCATGTTTATTAAAATCAAATAAGATAATGTATCAGGAAAGATTTAAAACTATTAAATGGTTTGAAAATAATCATCCTAATGAATTTTTTCTATTTGGTAAAGATTGGGACCTACCTAATAAAGAAAATGGTATGAGTGGAAGAATTTATAACTATATAAATAAATTTATAAAAATAAAAAAAAATTTAAGATGCCACAAAGGAACTATTAAAAATAAATTCTTAATTTTAAAGAATACTAGGTTTAATTTTTGCTATGAAAATATTAATGAAGATGGATATATTAGTGATATTATTTTTGACTCATTCAATAATGGTTGCGTTCCTGTTTATATGGGCCCAAATAATATAAACAAATATATTCCTGAGAGTTGCTTTGTTAATGTAAATAATTTTAAAAATCATGAAGACTTATTTGATTATTTAAAAGATTTTACAATTGAGGATTATAATAAAATTTATCAAAACATTATAAAATATTATAAAAAAGGTAAATTTGATAAATTTAGTTCTGAATTTATAGTGAAGAAGCTTGTTAGAGATATTAAAAAGTTTATAAAGTAAAATTGTGAAATTTAAATTTATTTTTTACATTTAAAGAAAGACTTTAATTTATTTTAAAGTCTTATGCATTATTTAACTTTTATCAAAATAGAATTTAATTTGTTTTCTATTTAATATTCCAATTGGTACATCATTTAATACAAAGGTTGAGTGATCTCTGTCTTCATCTCTTGAATACAGCCAATTTCTTTTCAAGTTATTCCTCAAAAAATTTGCATTAGATGTTCTTCCATCAATTAAAATTATTGTGCCAGGAGTTAAATAGTGTTCAATTTTTAATATATCACAGTTCATTGGCATAAAATCATGACTGCTTATTTTTAACCCATCAATTTCACCATCAATATAGGTATGATCTGGGCCGTCAATATAAATAAAATCTGGATTTATTGAAGGCAATTTTAGATATTCATTTGCAATATGTCCATTCCATACACACATTTTATTTTGACTATATAAAAAACGTGTTTTTATTTTATTATTCTTAATTCTATTTTTGCTTTTTTTTAAAAAAATTTTACTATTATCTACGGAATAAGCTTGAAAAGGATTGCTAAATCTTAAATTAGATATTTTAGCTGAATACTTCTTTTTATTTATAGCCAATGCACAATTAATTATTAAAGATGACCACCCAGTTCCAAATTCCAAACAAGTCAATCTTTTAAATTTTGTAATAATATAAAACAATTTAAAACAATCATCTAATATTGGTGGATATGGTTTTAATTTTTTAGTAATAAAATTTCCATGATGTAAATTTTTTTTTTCTGACAAATACGCATCAATAAAACTATGAAGATTTTTTTCTTTAAAAAACTGTATTAGCTCTTCCTCTGTTTTTTTTGGAATTTTAAAAGGTTTCATATTTTATGATATATGCTGTTGAAAGACACCACATTCAATAATATCACCTGGAACTTTTAATGATTTTTTAAGTAACTCGTATCTTACCAAGAGTTTTCTTACTCTGTTTACATCTGAACATAATAGTAGACTATTATAAGAATCCCAGATTAATTTATTGTTTTTTTTTTTAATCATAAATTTTTAAGATAATCTTCCTAGATAGATAAATTAAAAAAAAAATAATGCAAATACTTAATAGAAGTTTGTAACTATTTAGGGGTAAATACCCAAAGTGCAGTAATCTATATGATAATATTTGTGAGATTAGAGCGCAAAAGATTATATTATTTGAAGCTTTATAGCCGATGAATTCTATAAATGAGCAGAACAAACAAATTATTAATAAACTGAAAAATAAAAAAATATAAGAGCCTGAATAATAGAGAAATGCAACAATGCCCATCAAACTAACAGAATTAATTATACAATTATCCTTAGAATAATTATCCCTGGCACACTCTTTGGTTGTTCTTTTTTCATTTTTAAAATTATCATAAAAACTATTTTCGCCTCTTATAAATTTTTCTTTTATTGCAGAAAAAAATAATTTAAATCCTAATTTATCACTACTAGAAACAGCCATCACACCCTCAATGCCTATTAGTCGACTAATAAGAATTCTGAATAGCTTGTCAAGTGAATCTGTTGAATTTGTTATTAAATTTTTATTCTTTTGATTTGTATTTTGTGATGTTAATTCAATTTGATTTTTATTTATATTATTGGTTTCAAACTCATTTCTTTTTTTGGTAACTAAGACTACAGAAATTATAAAAAATATTAAAACTATTATTAAAAAATAAAATATTTTGTTATTTTTAAATTTTTTTTTTTCATCATTAAGTTTAAATAATCCTAAAATATTGGACAAAGGATTAAATAAAAAATTTCTACTTAATATTGAATAGCTATTTAAAAATGATTCTAAAATTGATGCTAAAAAAGATATAATTAAACTCTTACTAGTATGAAACTCATAATTAATAATCATAGTCGTTAAAGTTGGTAAAAGAATAAAAAATAAAAAAGTAAAAGAATAATTTAAAAAAAAACCATATTCGTTAATATTGCCTCTTTGATAAATCTGAAATTCAAAATTTAATATTGAAAAAATTACAATAGACAGGAAAAAAAAGTATAAAATTAAGTTTTTATTTTTTTTATAAAATTTTTCTTCACAATTAGAAATATAGTTTTTTTCATAAACAAAAAATTTTTCTCGAATAAAACTGGCCAATGAGATTGCAGCAAATGATAGTATACATAAAGTTAACGCTTTATCAATTGATGTGGATGAAAAATCAAAAGAACCCACTCCATCTGAAAACCAATATTTAAAATCTCTATATCCATTTGGGAAAATATTTTTTAATTTAATTTTTAATGAAAAATTGAACCAAAATCCCAGCCAAAAAAAAATACCCATAAAATTATCAAAGAAAATAGAATTTTTTCTTAATTGAAAAATTAAAAAACAAAAACTTATAAAGCTAAAGGTTAAATACAATATCTTACTTCCATTATACTCAACTAAAACTAACAGACTGAGTATTGTTGAAAAAAATAAAACAACCAATGATAATTTATTTTTTGTGGTTAGGCTTGTCATTTATTAAACTTAAAACATATAATAATTTTGATCTTTAGTTTGAGTAACTACATATTATTTCTAATTAATAAATCTTCTACACTCTCAAGAATAAAATGAGCTAAAAAAATATGACACTCTTGTATTCGGGCTGTTGCATTACTAGGTATCATTAACTTTATATCACAAAAATTCTTACACTTGCCACCTGAGCCACCTAAAAACCCTAACGTAGATATTTTTTTTAATCGTGCATACCTCAATACTTTTAAAATATTTAAAGAGTTTCCTGAAGTTGTAATACCAATAAGTATATCATTTTTATTTGCAAGTGCTTGAAAAGGTCTTAAAAAAATGTCTGAAAAATCAAAATCATTACCACAAGCTGTCAATGTTGATGTATCTTGGGCTAAACTCAATGCAGGCAATGGCCTTCTATTTACTTTGGGTCTTAACCTTACGATGTACTCTGCGGCTAAATGTTGAGCATCTGCAGCTGAACCGCCATTTCCACAAAATAATAATTTTCCTCCGAGTTTAATTTTTTTATGAATAATCTTTACTGCCTTATCAATTTCAGGCAATAAATCTGTTAACATAAGATGTGTATTTACATTTTGAGATAATTGTCTTTCAAAATTTTCTTTTAATTTCATTATTAGATTTTAATATGAGCTCTTAATTTCTTACCAATTGGAATCTCAGCATCTATAATGTTTCCTAACTTAGGCTCTCCGATAGCTGTAATAATTTTGTTTATTCCGTTTGTGAGAAAATCCATCCCCTTGGGTTCTAGGGAAGCTGCTTGGTCAGATCCATACATTGTTCTATCTAAAGTTATGTGTCTTTCTAAGGATGATATACCAAACATTAATGCTGCAAACGAAACCACAGCACCATTTTCGTGCCCACTATAACCAACCTCACAGTGATATTCTTTTCTCAATTCATCAATTGTTAATAAATTGGCATCTTTGGTTTTCATTGGATATGTGGAGATACAGTGCATAAGTTCAAAGCTACATTCATTATCTCTAAAAATTTTAACAGCATTGTCTATATCCCCTTTATTTGACATACCTGTTGAAATAAAGGTATGTTTTTTTCTTTTAGCAATTTCATTTAATAATTTTTCATCAATTATCATAGCTGAAGCAACCTTTTGATAATCTAAATTATATTTATCTAAAAATTTTAAACTGTTAATGTCCCATGGTGATGCGAACCATGTTATTTGTAGTTTTTTACAATATTGATCAATTTCATCATATTCTTTTTCTGTAAATTCTAAACCCATTTTTTGCTCACGAGTTGTAGTTCCCCACTGACTTTCTCTTGGGGTGTCTAATATTTCTTTCGAATAAACAAGATCAATATCTCTTTTTTGAAATTTGACTGCATCAAAATTTGTTTTTTTTGCTTCATCAATTAATTTTTTTGTAATATCAATACTTCCATTATGGTTAATACCGATTTCTGCTATTAAAAATGGTTTTTTAATTTTTTTCATATTAATAGATTCTACCAAACTGATCGTCCTCCATCAATAACTAAATTTTGACCAGTCATGTAATCTGAATCACTAGAGCATAAAAATTTAATAGCCCCCATATACTCATTTTTTTTTGCCAATCTATTCATTGGAATTAATTTTTTTATCTTAACCTGAAATTCTTTAGGTTGATTATTTAGTACGGATCCAGGAGACAAGGAATTAACTTTAATATTTTTTTCTGCCCAGTATGTGGATAAGTATTTGGTTAAGCCAACAATACCGTGTTTAATGACTGAATATGTAACGGGTTTAACAAAACTACTCTTTTTAGATTTGTAAATGTTTTGATTCGGTGCAATTACAGAAAGATCAGAAGCTATGTTGACTATATTACCCTTAATTTTATTTTTTACCATCTCTCCACCAATAATTTGACTACAAAGCATTGCGCCTGTTAATCCTACTTTAATTTCCTCATTCCAAACATCTAAAGAAAAATTTTCAAACTTATGATTTTTTTTTGATTTTTTTTTTTTTACTTTTGTATCTATCGCTGCATTATTAATAAGATTATTAATAATTATATTATTTTTTCTTAAATCATTTACAGTTTTTTTAATTGACTCAGGAGAAGTAACATCAAGTATAGATGTTATTATTTTTTTTGATGGATATAATTTTTTAAGATACTTAAAAGTTGTATCAAGCTCACCTTGATCTACATCGGTCAAAACAACTTTTAAATTTAATTGCAGTAATGCCTCTGCGTGATACCTACCTAATAATCCAGCTGACCCAGTAATTAATGAATATCTTGTCATTTGTAATTTTTTTTATATATGTAATTAATATATATTCAAATATAAATTTTACTATGCATTGATAAAAATGGAGTTTATTATCAGTTATCCAATTAGATTAGCTGTAACAAAATTATGAGTTATAGAAAAAAAAATTTTAACAAAGAAAAAAATATCAATAGCTTTATTGATAAACACAAAAATGAAAAGTGTGTAATAGTTGGAGCATCACACTCAATGCATAAATTTAATTTTGAAAATTTTGATGGTAGAAAAATTATATTAGGAAGTGCTTTGTTAAGAATAAGAAAAAGATTTAAGCCAGATTATCTCATATCATCAAATAATATCTTTCCAGTTCCAGAAATAAAAGAGCATCTCGATATATTAAATAGTTATAAGAATATGACGTGGTTATTTACTAATTCACAGCTATATTCAGATATCTGGACCAAATCTAAAAGTTTCCTTGGTAAAAATTTAAAGATTAACTATTCAGCTTTTGATGATAGACACTTTAATAATAAAAAATGTAAACCTGAAAAAAAATGTTGTTCATTTTTAAAAAGTTACCCTAATAATATTAATGCTTATGATTTATTGATAAAAAAAACATCTCTCAATAAAGAAAGTTATAAATTTGATATAGGAGTTTCCATTGCAGAAGCAGGATTAGCCTTAGCCATTTTAATGGGATTTAAAGAAATTTACATTACGGGAGTAAGTCTATCGTTAAATAAAAAATATCGTACGCTTGAAAATAATAAACAAAAATACTATGGCCAACCAAGTAGATATGCTGATGCTGTCCTACATAGAGCATTAAAATTTACCAGATTCAAATTTTTTGTTTATTATCTTAAAAGACTTGATTTCACTCCATATATTATTTCTGCTTTTGAAAAAATAAATATGTATTTAACGGGAACGGGTTTGTTTGCTAAAAACTACCATAAGGCAATTATTAATTTGAAGTATCTGTTAAAGATTGCAAAGATTAGATCACAAATCATTCATTCAAATAGATTGAATACTCTTACCAAAGTCTCTATAAAAAATAAATAATATTTAATTGATCATATTTATTTAAAATGACAGATATAGAAAAAAATACCACCTCTAAAAAAGAACGAACTGAACAAATTCAAAGTAAAAAATATCTTTCTTATATTTATTCAACTGAAAGAAGGCCCTTAACAGATTACCCAAATAAATTAGCAAAAAAAATATTGGAGAACCTGGATATTAAAAAAAAAATTTCTCTACTAGATGCAGGTTGTGGTAGAGGTGACGTCCTTAAAGCTTTTCAAGCTTTGGGTTGTGACGTTGAGGGTGCTGACATATCTGAAGAAGCTATGAAATTACTAAAACCAATAAAAGTGCATCAAGTAGATTTACAACATGAGGCGATTGAAAATAAAGATTCATATTATGACATAATTTTCTCAAAATCTCTTATAGAGCATTTAAATGATCCATTAACATTTATGATAAATTGCAAAAACATGATAAAAAATGAAGGAACCGTAGTCATAATGACTCCATCTTGGATACATCACAGTTTTGGACCTTTTTACCTTGATTATACACATAGAATACCTTTTACGCTTCATTCTTTGAGGGACATTGGTCATTTGGCTGGATTTGCTGAAGTAAAGATATCTTATTTTTACCAATTACCCATTACGTGGAAATATCCATGGACGAAAATATTTTCGAAATTGATTAGTTTTTTGAAAATACCCTATCTACCAGTTTATGAGGGGTTAATACACATTAAGCTTCCAACATTTATAAATAAATATATAAAGTTTTCTAGAGAAGTAATGCTTTATGCGGAAATGAAAAAATAAAATATGAGTAATGAAATTTTTAAAGCATATAATTTATTAATGGAGTCTAGTGATTCCGAAAGATTAAAAAAAATATTTACTAGATATGAATTATTTAAATTATCTCAAGATATACCTGGTGATATAATTGAGTGTGGAGTTTTTAAAGGTACGGCTCAAATATTTTGGCTTAAACTGTTAAAAATATTTGATCATAATTCTCCAAAAAAAGTAATTGGCTTTGATACTTTTGGAGATTTTCCAAAATCTACCTTAGCATTTGAAAAAAAAGCAGCTAAAGAATTTCAAAAAGAGGCTAAGTTTAATAAGAAAAATTTACTATCAATCATAAATAAGAAGATAGAAAAAGCAGGTCTAAGTGAAAGATCTCAACTAATTAAAGGTGATATAATTAAAACATCTAGAAATTATGCAGAAAAAAATAGGGGTTTCAGGATATCTTTGCTAAATCTTGATTTAGATACCTATGAAGGGACCAAGCATGCCTTGCAAAACTTTTTCCCATTGGTATCGAAAGGCGGCGTAGTCATTTTTGATGAATATGGTAGTAGAGGATGGGGTGAAAGCGAAGCTATTGATGAATTTTTTAAGGACACAAAATATAAAATAAAAAAAACTGCTTTTGGCTACAAACCTACAGCTTATTTAATTAAATAAAGATAAATGCAAAATGTTTTAATTATAGGACTTGGTTCTATAGGACAAAGACATTTTAGAAATTTAAAAAGTATAAAAAAGAAAATAAGTTTTTATGCAATAAGAAAAAAAAAAGTAAGCCCTAAATTAGGTAGTTCAAATGAAGTATTATCTGAAAAATTTAAATGTGCTGAGAATGGAATCAGAGAAATACAATTAAATGAAATTAAAAAATATAACATAGACACAGCATTTATAACAAATCCTACAAGTTTACACCTTAAGACAGCTTACAGTATGGCAAAAATGGGTTGTAATTTATTTATTGAAAAACCACTATCACACAATCTTAATGATACTAAAAAATTATTAGATATTGTAAACTTAAGAAAATTAAATTGTGAAATAGGTTTTCAAACAAGATATGATGATCTTCTTGTTAAAATAAAAAAGATAATTACCTCTAAAAAATATGGAGCTATTAAAAAAGCTTCTATAACTCATCGCCATTACTTACCGTTTCATCATAAATATGAAGATTATAAAAAAAGCTATGCTGGTAGAAAAGATCTTGGTGGTGGTGTATTACTTTGCTTCTCTCATGAAATTGACTATGCAAGCTATCTGTTTAATGAAATAAATCAAATAATCCCAAAAGAAATCTCTAGTGATAAGAATTTAAATGTAAATGTTGAAACTTCAGTATTGTTTACTTTGATTTATGGTAAAAAAAAAATACCAGTATCTTTTAATTTAGACTTTTTAAAAAAAACCCCTCAAAGAAAATGTGTAATACAGTTTACAAATACAAAATTAGTTTGGAATTTAAATAAAGGTAAAATTGAGATATTTGGTAAAAACAAAACTATCATTAAAAGTAAATTTAAGACTAGAAATCAAATTTTTCTTAACGAAATTAAAAAAGTTTATACTGCATTTAATAATAATAAAAACTCTAAAAATACCCTTCCTAATGCAATTAAAAATTTAAAAATCATAAATGATATTAAAAAATCATTTAAGAAGATTTAATACCTTTTTTTATACAAACTTTTCAAAAAGTGTAAATTTTTATGTGCTTGGATTATAGAGTTTTTCTTTCTAAATGTTTCTAAAGTCACATCACCTGAATATTTTCTATATTTAATTTCTTTGAACAAGGTTAAAAAATTAATTAGTCCAGTTCCTAGGATAACATTTTCTCCTCTGATATTTCTATCTTTTATATGTATATGATTAATATGCTTATAAATTTTTCTAAAATATTGAATAAGATTCTTGTGACTTAAAAAAATATTTCCAGCATCAAAAGTTATACCAACATTATCAAATTTCAATTTTTTAAATAGACTCAAAACACTATTATATTTTGCATCAATCTCATATGATAACTCCACACCTTTATTTTTTGATAATAAAGAAAGGTTATTCAAAAACTTTGACAGTTTATCAATATCTTTAAAATAATTTTTATCTATTGGTATAATCAATTTGGGATTATTAAATTCGCATAGGATATTAATAATTTTATTTAGATATTTTAATGTAGATTGCTGATAGAGATCATTTCTAATTACAAAATTATCACATAAAATAATCTTTTTGTTATCTAGGGTTAAAATTTTTTTTTTTATTTTTTCTCTTTCTTTTTTATTCCAGAAAGGATTTTGTTTATTTATTTTTTCTTCAAGAAAAATTTCAATGTGGGAATACCCTAAAACCTTTGCTGCAAAAAACTCTTGTTGCCAATTTGATGGAAATTTTTGCAAAATATCTGAGTCTGATAATCTACCCTGAAAAATTCCTATGTTCATTTTAAATCTCTTTTTTGATCAATATCTAAAGTTTCATTCGTCAAAAATGGATATATTTTCCCATATAATTTATTTTTATTATTTAAAAAAAATGCTGGCTTTAAAATATCAATATAACCATTTGGTAAATACGTCCTGGGGTACTTTTGTCTAGGAAGGGCATGATACTCTCCCTTTAAACTTTCATCAAAAAAACCTTTTAAACTTTTATTTTTAATCATAAAAAATTTTTGAGGTGGCTGATTAAATTCTGAAACTGATCTCATAGAGTCATATTTTTTATAATTTTTAATAAAAAGTTTAATCCCTTTATCTACTATCTGGACTGCTCTATTTGGGCTAGTTGGTCTTAAAAGTATAATTAAATCTGGGTAATATTTTTTTGAAATAAGAAATTTTGATGCATGTAAAATAAAGTCACTGTCTAAAGAGTTATCTTTACTGTATTTTTTTGGCCTTAAGAATGGGGCCAACGCACCAAATTTAATTGATAAGTTTTGATATTTTTTAGAGTCTGTAGAAACAATTACCTTATCTATCAACCTGGACTTAAGTGCAGTTTCTATTGAATAATAAATTAATGGCTTACCTTTATAATTTATAATATTTTTATCTTTAATACCTTTAGAGCCTGCCCTAGCAGGTATAATTGCAACAATGTTCATAATTTTTTATCTCTTATTTTAAACTTTTTTAATATTAAAACTCTAGTTAAAAATAAAAAACCCCAGCTGTTTAAACTGGGGTTTTAAAATAAAATATCAATTACCTATTAAATCACTTAAAAATTTTTTTCAGTGCATAAATCAAGCCAATTGAGCTATTAGTACTGGTCAGCTACACGCATTACTGCGCTTCCACATCCAGCCTATCAACGTGGTGGTCTACCACGGCTCTATAGGAAGAACTAGTTTTGAGGTGAGTTTCCCGCTTAGATGCTTTCAGCAGTTATCTCTTCCATACTTAGCTACCCTGCACTGCGGCTGGCGCCACAACAGGTCCACCAGTGGTATGTTCAACCCGGTCCTCTCGTACTAGGGTCAACTCCTCTCAATTCTTCTACACGCATAGCAGATAGGGACCGAACTGTCTCACGACGTTCTGAACCCAGCTCACGTACCACTTTAATTGGCGAACAGCCAAACCCTTGGGACCTGCTCCAGCCCCAGGATGTGATGAGCCGACATCGAGGTGCCAAACACTGCCGTCGATATGAGCTCTTGGGCAGTATCAGCCTGTTATCCCCGGCGTACCTTTTATCCGTTGAGCGATGCCCCTTCCACTCAGAAGCACCGGATCACTATGACCGACTTTCGTCTCTGCTCGACTTGTCAGTCTCACAGTCAGGCAGGCTTATGCCATTGCACTCTACGAACGATTTCTGACCGTTCTGAGCCTACCTTCGCACGCCTCCGTTACTATTTGGGAGGCGACCGCCCCAGTCAAACTACCCACCATACAATGTCTCGCTGCCGGATGACGGCTAGCGGTTAGATGTCAAGAAAAACAAAAGAGGTATTTCACTGGTGACTCCACAAAAGCTGACGCCTTTGCTTCAAAGTCTCCCTCCTATGCTAAATATGTTTTTCCTAACACCAATGTAAAGTTGCAGTAAAGGTGCACGGGGTCTTTCCGTCTAACTACGCGAACTCCGCATCTTCACGGAGAATTCAATTTCACTGAGTTGATGTTGGAGACAGCGGAGAAATCGTTACGCCATTCATGCAGGTCGGAACTTACCCGACAAGGAATTTCGCTACCTTAGGACCGTTATAGTTACGGCCGCCGTTTACTGGGGCTTCAGAAGTTAGCTTGCACCAACCGCATTAACCTTCCAGCACCGGGCAGGCGTCAGACCCTATACATCCACTTACGTGTTAGCAGAGCCCTGTGTTTTTGATAAACAGTCGCTTCTCCCTGGCTTGTGCCACCCTTCCATAGTTGCCTACAAAAGGGTCTTCCTTATCCCGAAGTTACGGAAGCATTTTGCCGAGTTCCTTCAACATCATTCTCTCAAGCGCCTAAATATACTCTATTAATCTACCTGTGTCGGTTTCGGGTACGGTCTTCATGATGGAGCTATTTCTTGGGACCCCTTCGCGGCAAGTTCAATCCATTAAGAACTCACAACTTACGGAATCCGTCACTACCATCAGGTCAAGGAATATTAACCTTGTTTCCATCGACTACGGCTTTCGCCCTCGCCTTAGGTGCCGACTAACTCTACGCGGATTAACCTTGCATAGAAACCCTTAGATTTTCGGCGACGAAGTTTTTCACTTCGTTTATCGTTACTTATGTCAGCATTCGCACTTCTGATACCTCCAGGATCCCTCACGGGTATCCCTTCGCAGGCTTACAGAACGTTCCGCTACCCCTTACAAAGTTCGAAAACTTTGTAAAGCCACAGATTCGGTACATGATTTTAGCCCCGTTACATCTTCGGCGCAGAAACTCTATTAGACCGGTGAGCTGTTACGCTATCTTTAAAGGATGGCTGCTTCTAAGCCAACCTCCCGGCTGTTAAGGAATTTCCACATCCTTTCACACTTAATCATGATTTTGGGACCTTATCTGGTGGTCTGGGCTCTTTCCCTCTCGACCATGGACCTTAGCACCCACAGTCTGTCTGCCGAAGAACAATGTCTAGCATTCGGAGTTTTATTAGGTTTGGTAAGAATCTCTTCCCCCTAGCCCATTTAGTGCTCTACCTCTAAACATCTATTTATTCGACGCACTACCTAAATAGTTTTCGCGGAAAACCAGCTATCTACGAATTTGGTTGGCCTTTCACCCCTTACCACAAGTCATCCAAAGACTTTTCAACGTCAACTGGTTCGGTCCTCCGGTTGGTGTTACCCAACTTTCAACCTGCTCATGGTAAGCTCATTCGTTTTCGGGTCTAATTCATTAAACTAATCGCCCTATTAAGACTTGCTTTCGCTGCGCCTACACCTAGATGGCTTAAGCTTGCTTAATAAATTAAGTCACTGACCCATTATACAAAAGGTACGCCCTCACCCTAAAAAGGGCTCGGACTGATTGTAGGCATGCAGTTTCAGGTTCTATTTCACTCCCCTAATAGGGGTTCTTTTCACCTTTCCCTCACGGTACTAGTTCACTATCGGTCACTGAAGAGTATTTAGGCTTAGAGGGTGGTCCCCCTATATTCGAGCAGGATTTCTCGTGTCCCGCTTTACTCAAGAATTTTGTTAGACATTACTCATACGGGACTATCACCCTCTATGGTTAGCATTTCCAAACTATTCAAATTTTTCTAACAAAACTACTGGCCTACTCCGCGTTCGCTCGCCACTACTAACGGAATCTCAATTGATTTCTTTTCCTCTGGTTACTTAGATGTTTCAGTTCTCCAGGTTGTCTCTTTAAACCTATGTATTCAGTTTAAAGTACCACATAAAGTGGTGGGTTTCCCCATTCGGAAATTTTCGGATCAAAGCTTACATACAGCTCCCCGAAACTTATCGCAGTATATCACGTCCTTCATCGGCTTTCAGTGCCAAGGCATCCACTACACGCCCTTAAACGCTTGATTTATGCACAGAAAAAAATTCTTTTAACAGAAAATTTATCTATGTTGTGATCAAATTTTTATTTTGAACATTAAATAATAACTTTTAATGTTCGGATATAGATATTGATATAAATTATTTTTATTTACAGTTTTAATAACTAAATGTTTCCTGGTGGAGGATACAGGGATCGAACCTGCTACCTCCTGAATGCAAATCAGGCGCTCTCCCAGATGAGCTAATCCCCCCATTTAGGTTTTTGGTGGGCCGAGAAAGACTCGAACTTTCGACCCCACCCTTATCAAGGGTGTGCTCTAACCAACTGAGCTACCGGCCCTACAAGAAGGAAACATTACTTTAAGAAGAGAAATGAGGACGGTCAACATTACCGATGTATATTATTTAGAGTGAAATTTTACTTTCACTCATCCTTAGAAAGGAGGTAATCCAGCCGCAGGTTCCCCTACGGCTACCTTGTTACGACTTCACCCCAGTCGCTGACTATACCGTGGTCAAGGGTTTAAAACCTTGCCTTAAGGTAGAACCAACTCCCATGGTGTGACGGGCGGTGTGTACAAGACCCGGGAACGCATTCACCGTGGCACGCTGATCCACGATTACTAGTAATTCCAGCTTCATGCACTCGAGTTGCAGAGTGCAATCCGAACTGAGGCATCTTTTCGGGATTTGCTTAACGTTGCCGTTTTGCTTCCTGTTGTAGATGCCATTGTAGCACGTGTGTAGCCCAACACGTAAGGGCCATGAGGACTTGACGTCATCCCCACCTTCCTCCAGCTTATCACTGGCAGTTCTTTCAGAGTGCCCAACTTAATGATGGCAACTAAAAGTGAGGGTTGCGCTCGTTGCGGGACTTAACCCAACATCTCACGACACGAGCTGACGACAGCCATGCAGCACCTGTGTTTCGTCCGGCCGAACCGAAAACTCTAATCTCTTAGAGTCGCGACGAACATGTCAAGTGTTGGTAAGGTTCTGCGCGTATCTTCGAATTAAACCACATGCTCCACTACTTGTGCGGGTCCCCGTCAATTCATTTGAGTTTTAACCTTGCGGTCGTACTCCCCAGGCGGTGTGTTTATCGGTTTCCCTGCGACACTGAAAATAAATTTCCAACGTCTAACACACATCGTTTACGGCATGGACTACGAGGGTATCTAATCCTCTTCGCTACCCATGCTTTCGTTCCTCAGTGTCAGTAATGATCCAGAAAGCTGCCTTCGCAATTGGTATTCTTTCTAATATCTACGAATTTCACCTCTACACTAGAAATTCTGCTTTCCTCTATCATACTCTAGCTGAAAAGTTTTGATGGCAGTTCCAGAGTTAAGCTCTGGGATTTCACCACCAACTTTTTCAACCACCTACGAACTCTTTAAGCCCAGTAATTCCGAACTACGCTAGGTCCCTTCGTATTACCGCGGCTGCTGGCACGAAGTTAGCCGGACCTTCTTATTCGGGTACAGTCATTTTCTTCCCCGACGAAAGAGCTTTACAACCCAAAGGCCTTCTTCACTCACGCGGCATCGCTGCATCAGAGTTTCCTCCATTGTGCAAGATTCCCCACTGCTGCCTCCCGTAGGAGTTTGGGCCGTGTCTCAGTCCCAATGTGGCTGATCATCCTCTCAAATCAGCTATTGATCATAGTCTTGGTAGGCCATTACCCTACCAACAAACTAATCAAGTGCGGGCTCATCCAATGGTGCATAAAGCTTTCTCCGTAAAGACTTATCCGGTATTAGCACAAGTTTCCTCGTGTTATTCCAGGCCAAAGGGTAGATACCCACATGTTACTCACCCGTCTGCCACTAAGTATTGCTACTTCGTTCGACTTGCATGTGTTAGGCGTGCCGCCAGCGTACGTTCTGAGCCATGATCAAACTCTCAAGTTAAAAAACGGCGCACACTAGCTTCATATATAAATTGTAAGAATACAATCCATACGATTTTGAAGTGTGTACGACAAATTTTGGTAACCTTAACCGTCCACACTTCTCTTCTTAAATTTTTACTTTTTAAATAGCTAATTGGGTCTAAAACGCCCAATAATCCTCACTAATCTATTGAGTAAACAATAATTTTACTGAGAAAGTGTGCTGCTTATAAGCTAAAATAAAAGTAAATCAAGCATTTAGCATTTATTTAAATGCTCAAATATATCAATAAACACAAGGTTTTTTTTGATTTTTAGTCATTACTAAATTAATAATTCAGAATTCAAGATGATATTTAGTTCAAATAAAATAATAAAAATAATAAAAAAAAACATTGAGATTACTTTTCTTTTCTTATTATTGTTAATTACAATTTCAATTACCAATATCTATAACGAAAAAAAAGTATTAATAGATGAAAATTACAAAAATTTAATAAATAATATTTATTTTCAAAAAAGTATTAACCAAATTTTTGATAATCTAGTTCCAAGATATAAAAATATTGATCATAAAATTTCTAGTGGTGAAACGTTTGATAAAATTTTAAATAATTATTCAATACCAAATGAAGAAATTAATCAGATCAAAAAAAAATTAAATTCAGATTATGATATAAATAATCTTAAACCAAATCTTGAAATAAAAATTACTATTGACCAATCAAAAAATAAAAAAATTACTTCTTTTTTATTTCCGGTCTCTAGAACAGAAAAGATTCAATTAACGAGAAATCTAGATAGTAATCTTTTTGAAAAAAAAATAATTATTACGAATTTAAATAAAAAGATTATTTTTAAGGAAGGAAAAATTACACAAAGTTTATATAAAACAGCTATTGATTTGAACGTTCAGCCAAACGTAATTATTGAGTTTGCAAGAATTTACGGATTCCAAGTTGATTTTCAAAGAGATATTAGAAAAAATGATAATTTTCAAATCATGTATGAGGTGTTTGAAGATGATGATGGTAAAATATTTGAAACAGGTGATATAATTTTTGCAGATCTAAAATTAAGTGGGAAAAATAATGCGTTATATTATTTTGAAAAAAAAGGAAGTGAAGGACACTATGATGAAAATGGTAAGAGTGTTGAAAAAGCATTGATGAAAACCCCTATTAATGGTGCAAGACTTTCTTCGGCTTTTGGAATGAGAAAACATCCTATAGATGGTTTTAATAAAATGCATAGAGGGACTGACTTTGCAGCCCCGATGGGCACTCCTATTATGGCATCTGGAAGTGGACTTATAACAAGAGCAAGATGGTGTGGTGGTGGTGGAAATTGTATTAAAATAAAACATAATTCAATTTATGGAACTATTTATGCTCATATGAAAAATTTTGCTAGAGGAATAAAAGAGGGTACCAGAGTAAAACAGGGTCAGATAATTGGTTATGTCGGGTCAACTGGAAAATCTACAGGTCCACATCTACATTATGAGGTAGTTGTAAATGGAAAAAAAGTTAACTCTCAAAGATTAAAATTGCCTTCTGGCAAGACTCTTAAAGGAAAAGAAAGAGAAATATTTGAGGTAGAAAAAATTAAATTAGATGTTTTAAAATCAGAATTAATTATTGGATAAAATTAACTAGCAGCAACTTTCTTTTCAACTACTTTTTTATCTATACTTTTTGCAACTTTTTTAACCTCAGGTTCAAGTACTTCTTTTTTGACCGTCTCAGCTTCAGTTTTGACAACTTCTTCAACTTTTTTTTCCAAATCCACTGGCTTAATAGTTCCAGCTGCAGGTGAATTTACTCTAGCCATTCTAAGGCTTTCTTGCTCATTTTGAACTCTTGTAAAGTGATCTGCATGTTGAAAATAATTTTCAGATAAAATTTTATCTTCATTAGCTAAGGCTTCTCTCGCTAAATCATTGTATTTTTCAATAAGTTTAACGGCATTATGATTATTTCTACCTGGAACTTTTCTTTGAAAATTATCATTGTTAGAGAATTTTGACCCTTCATTATTACTTCTAAATGGAGGTCTTCTATTATTATTGCTTCTAAATGGAGGTCTTCTATTGTTATTAGTATTATTACTTCTAAATGTTACCATAATATTTTTTTCAATTTAAATTTTAGTGCTGATTATACAGCGATCATTATTGCCATAATCTTTTATGGCTTTGTTAACGTAAAAACCTTCTTCTTTTAATATTTTTATAACTTTATTTTTTTGATTAAAACCTATCTCTAAAATAAATTTACCGTTTTTCTTAATCAGAATACTTGTCTTATTAATCACTTTTCTGATTTTTGAAAAACCATCAAACCCACCACTTAAAGCTAACTTTGGCTCAAAATTAACTACATCTTTTTCCAAATATTTTAAACTTAACTGTTCAATATATGGAGGGTTTGAAACAATGATATCATATTTGCCATTATTAAAATTGTCAACACTTGAGTGAAAAAACTTTACTCGATTAGTTAAGTTTAGTTGTTTTGCGTTAAATTTGCTTACATTTATACTTTTTTTAGAAATATCTATTCCAGTTCCATAAAAATTAGATCTCTCTTTTAGTATGGATAAAAGAATGCATCCAGATCCAGTTCCAATATCAAGAACTTGTAATTGCACATCTTTTGAATAAATTTTTAAAACTTGCTCTATTATTAATTCACTATCAGGTCTTGGAATTAGTACATCTTTATTAACAAAAAATTCATCTTTCCAAAACTCTTTTTTGTTAATTAAATAGGCAATTGGTTCACCTTTTTTTCTTCTTTCAATTAAACTTTTAAATTTTCCCGATTGTTCTGAGTTCAAAATTTCTTTAGGATTTAAAATGATATGTTTTTTATCTCTTTTAATCGAGTTAGATAATAATATCTCACTGTCAAGTTGAGGATTGGCTATCTTATTTTTTTGTAGGATATTTATTCCTTCATTTAGAATATTTTCTATATTCATTTTAATTAAGATTGCTCAATTTTTCTTCTTGTGCTTGCAATGTTAAGCTTTCCACCATTTCATCAAAGGCTTCACCTTCTAAAAAAGCTTCAAGCTTGTGCAAGGTTAGATTTATACGATGGTCTGTTACTCTTCCTTGTGGAAAATTATATGTTCTAATTCTTTCAGAGCGGTCTCCAGTTCCTATTTTACTTTTTCTATCTTGTGATCTTTCACCCTCTATTCTTGATCTTTCTAATTCATAAAGTCTTGATCTTAAAATTAACATTCCCTTTGCTTTATTTTTGTGTTGTGATTTTTGATCTTGTTGAGATACGGATAGTCCTGTTGGAATATGAGTAATTCTCACAGCACTATCAGTTGTATTAACAGATTGTCCACCTGGGCCACCAGCTCTAAACACATCAATTCTTAAATCTGAATCATTTATTTTTATATCAACCTCTTCTGCTTCTGGTAGTACGGCTACTGTTGCAGCAGAAGTGTGAATTCTTCCCTGAGTTTCTGTATCGGGAACCCTCTGAACACGATGAACTCCACTTTCATACTTTAATGTTGAGTAAATATTTTTTCCTCTAATTGATGCAATAACTTCTTTGAGTCCCCCTGCCTCACTCTGAGACATGCTTATTAATTCTAATTCCCATTTTTTTTGATGACTAACTTTTTCATACATCTTAAAAAGATCTGAAGCAAATAAACTTGCTTCTAAACCACCTGTTCCAGCTCTAATTTCTATAATTGCATTTTTTTTATCTGCTTCATCCTTTGGTAATAAAAATAGTTTTAATTTTTTTTCTATGGTTTCGTTTTCTAATTTTAAATCTTTTAACTCTACTTCAGCCATTTCTTTAAACTCATTATCACTGCTAGAATCACCTAATATTTTTTCTAGGTCCTTTTTTTCTCCCTCATAAGAAAAATATTTTCTGGCGTCATCAATTACATCATTTAAATCTGAGTATTCTTTTGATTTTTCAGCAAAAAGTTTTTTATCTACTTCACCTGATGACAATTCTTTCTCCAAAATAGAGTGCTTAGATATTAAATCTTCAATGGTTTTTAGAGGTATCATTATATTTATAATTTTTTATCAAGTTCAGCAGCTTTTTTTTCAACTTCACTTACAACTCTTGATATTATGTCTTCTGATAAAACTTTTTCACTTTGAATACCAGATAAATAGAGCATATTATTCCCTTTGCCTCCACCAGTAATGCCTATATCTGTCATTGCAGCTTCTCCTGGTCCATTCACTACGCAGCCAATAATTGATAACGTTATAGGCGTTTTAATATGAGAAAGCTTTTCTTCTAATGTTTTAACTGTGTCTATAACTTGAAAGGCTTGTCGTGCACATGATGGGCAAGATATAATCTTTACACCTCTATTTCTTAAATTAAGTGATTTTAATATTTCGTTACCTATCTTAATTTCTTTAACCGGGTCATCAGACAGTGAAATTCTTATCGTATCGCCTATTCCATCCATTAAAAGTGATCCTAGACCTATCGAAGATTTAATACTTCCTGAAATAAAACTACCCGCTTCTGTTATTCCTAGGTGCAAAGGGTAATCTGTCACCTTTGAAAGTTGGCGATATGCAGCCATAGACAAAAACACATCTGATGACTTAACACTAATCTTAAAATTAAAAAAATCTTGATCCTCTAGAACTTTGATATTTCTTTGTGCACTTTCAACTAAAGCTTCTGGGCATGGCTCCTTATATTTTTCTAAAATATCTTTTTCAAGTGATCCTGCGTTTACTCCTATTCTGATAGAACAGCCATTATTTTTTGCAGCACTTAATACTTCATGTACCTTTAATTTATCACCTATATTACCTGGATTAATTCTTAAACATTTTACACCATTTTCAGCAGCTTCTATTGCTCTTTTATAATGAAAATGAATATCAGCAATTATTGGTACAGAAACATTTTTAGTAATTTCCTTAAGAGCTAATGAGGATTCTTTATCTGGACACGAAACCCTAACCAGGTCAGCACCCTCTTCATGAATATCATTGATTTGTTTTATTGTGGCCTGAATATCAGTTGTTAAGGTGTTAGTCATAGATTGGACAGAAATAGGATTATCTCCACCTATTTTTACATCACCAACATTTATAACTTTTGTTTTCTTTCTATGAATATCTCTAAATGGTCTTAAGCTCATAATTTAATCTAATTTAAATTCTTTATGAAGAGTAGCTATAGCTTTTTTTACGTATTTGTTAAATATCAAAACTGAAATTTTTATTTCAGAAGTTGAGATAACCATAATGTTAATTTTTTTTGATGCTAGCGCTTGAAACATTCTATAGGTAATTCCAGGTGTTGTAATCATTCCAACTCCTATAATGGATACTTTAGAGACGTTACTATCGTGTGTGAACTTTCTAAAAGAGATTTTTTTATTTTGTTTTATAATTTTCTCGGTTTTTTTTAAATCTTCTGATTTAATAGTAAAAGTTAAGTCTGTTTCCTTACTATTTAATGAAATATTTTGAACAACCATATCTACATTTATTTGGTTAAGTGACAATGGTTTAAAAATGGAAGCTGCTACTCCTGGTTTATCCTTAACACCAATCATTGTAACTTTAGCGTCATTTTTTGTGGATGTAATTCCTGTTATAATTTGATCACTAAAAGCTTTTTTATTATTTGTTATTAAGGTACCTTTTTTTTTTACAAATGAAGATTTAACTGAAAAACTTATATTATTTAATTTAGCATCTTGCACAGATGTTGGCTGCATAACTTTTGCCCCTAGAGATGCCATTTCAAGCATCTCATCATAAGAAATTTTATCAATTTTTTTTGCTTTTAAATGATTTCTTGGGTCTGTTGTGTATACACCATCTACATCTGTATAAATATCACAAGCATCGGCATTAAAAAATTTTGCCAACATTATTGCTGAAGCATCAGTACCTCCACGACCTAATGTTGTAATTCTATTTTCTGAATTAATCCCTTGAAATCCAGTAATTATTGGTATTCCACCCAATTTAATAAAACTAGATATTTTATTTTTATTAATCTTGTTAATTCTTGATGAGCTATGAGGTCCTTCGGTAATAATAGGTAGCTGCCAAGACATCCAAGATCTAGACTTAAACCCAAGATGCTTTAATCTACCAGCAATTAGTGCACATGCTGCTTGTTCACCTGTTGCTAATAAAACATCATATTCTGCTGCGTCAAAGCTATTACTTAATTCTTTTGTTTTTTTTATTAATTCATTTGTTGTGCCACTCATCGCAGAAGAAACCACAATAACTCCCATTTTCTTCTTTTTATAAGAAGAAATGATTTTTGCTACGTTCTTTATTCTATCTATGCTTCCAACAGAAGTTCCACCGAACTTTAATACAACAGTTTTCATTGATAATTTTGCAATTTATATTTGATAAAATACATCTTAATTGTTATGTCCACAAGTCATCTATTATGAATTCAATAAATAAAAAAGAAATTGAGAAATTTTCCAAAATTGCTGAAGAATGGTGGGATCCTAATGGTAAATTCAAACCATTACATAATTTTAATCCAATAAGAATTAGATATATAAAAGAAAATATTATCAAAGATTTTAAGATTAGATCATCTGATAAACCCTTAAAAAATATTAAATTACTAGATATTGGGTGTGGTGGAGGATTATTATCTGAGCCAATGTGCAGACTAGGAGCAAGTGTTGTTGGTATTGATGCATCAAAGAAAAATATTGAAGTTGCAAAATTTCATGCAAAAAAAAATAAACTTAAGATTGACTATAAAGTTGCATCTCCAGAGATGTTAAAAAATAAGACAAGATTTGATGTAATTTTAAATATGGAAATAGTTGAACATGTTAATGATATAGACTTTTTTATTAAGGAAAGTTCAAAATTATTGAAGAAAAATGGAATAATGTTTATTGCAACCCTTAACAAAACATTAAAATCTTATGTTTTTGCTATAGTGGGTGCTGAATATATTTTAAAATGGCTTCCAATTGGAACACATGATTGGGAGAAATTTATTAAACCTAGTGAGTTAATAAGTATAACTAAAAAAAATAATCTATCTCTTAGGAATTTAGATGGAATGAATTTTAATATATTAGATAATAGCTGGAAAGTAACAAATGATACTTCTGTAAATTATATTACAAAATTTATAAAAAGTTAATTTGTAGTGTTTTTTATCCAAGGCAGTATTTCTGCTTTTATACCCTCTTCCTTTAACTCGTTAAGATCTTCTTTCGTTGCAGTGCCATAAATACCTTTTGCTTTTTTTTTATCTTTATAGTGCAGAGACCTTGCCTCGTAAGCAAAATTTTCTCCAACATATTCAAAATTTTTTTTTATAAATTCTTGATATTTATAAATTGTTTTTTTTATTTCTCTATATTTTTCACTAGATAAATTGATATCTCTCAAATTATTTTTTGACGTGCTCACACTAGGGGACATCAAGCCTTTGCTAACATTTAAGGAATTGCAAAAATGACAATTTAAGAATTTTTTCTTTTTAAGTTTTTCATATTCTTTAGACGATGAAAACCAACTATCAAAAGTAGTTTCACAATCTTTACATATGAGCTTGTATTTGATCATGAGTTATAGTTAATAATTAATAGAGTTAATTCAATATCAAATTAGCTTCTATAATCAGCGTTAATCTCAATATATTTTTTTGTTAAATCCATTGTGTAGGCAGTAAAGTTTTTTGAGCCCATATTTAAATTTACTGAAATATCTATTGATTTGTCTTTCATATAATTAGCTACTTCATTTTCTTTGTAATTTTTAAAAATTTGTCCTTTTTCTATAATTTTAATACCACCAAAGCTTATTGATAATTTTTTTAAATCTATTTTCACTCCAGATTTTCCTATGGCCATTATTATTCTACCCCAATTTGGATCTTCTCCTGCGATGGCTGTTTTAACAAGATTTGAATTCGCTATAGAAAAAGCTATTACTCTTGCTTCTTTCTCACTTTTTGATTTAGCTATATTGATTGTAATAAATTTAGTAGCTCCTTCACCATCCTTAACTACTCTTTTTGACAAATTCAATAATACTGAATGTAGAGCTTTATCAAAACTAAATATCTTTTTATCATTAATATTATTAATGATTGGGTTTTTTACTTTCCCTGTTGAAAAAATAGAAACCATATCATTAGTGCTAGTGTCACCATCGCAACTAATTGCATTGAAGGTTGTCTCAATATTTTTCTTTAATAGTTTGTTTAAAATATCGTTTGAAAGATTTGCATCTGTAAAAACATAACCCAATGTTGTTGCCATGTTTGGAAAAATCATTCCTGACCCTTTAGCAATTCCATAGATCTTAACTTTTTTATTTCCTATATTACATTCTTCCATGGTAATTTTTGGCTGTAGGTCAGTTGTCATTATGCCTAATGCAGCTTTCATCCAGGTAAATTTATTTTGTGTATATTTAATTTTTTTGATTAGTTCTGGAATATTCTTTTTAATTTTTTCAGTTGGATATTTTTCTCCAATTGTTCCTGTGCATCCAAAAAGGACTTGATTTAATGATATCTTCTTTGGAGAGTCCTCATCTTCAATTTGTTTTTTTGTTAACTGTGATGCTGCTTCTTCTGCTATTTCTTTTAAACCTTTGTACCCATCTGGTCCTGTAAATGCATTGGCATTTCTAGTGTTAACAATTAGAGAACTGATTTTTTTACTTTTTATATTTAAATTCCATTTAATATTCTCTGAAACTATTTTTGATTGAGTGTAAACAGAGGCATAATTTGCTCCATCTCTAAAATAAAACATAACCAAGTCATCCCTAGGTTTGCTGTATAAATTTGCACAAACTGTAGATATTGAAACTCCATCTAGATGTTCTAAATCTTGAAAGTCGCTATTTTTTGACTTTAAATTTAGTGAGTTTATAAAGTTTTTAACGTTTATTGGCATGTGTTTAAAATATTTATTTAATACTTATATTAAAAGTTATAATTAATTATATACCAGAAAATTAGATGCTTAATCCCTTAAATTTTATCAAAAAGTTCATTAAATCTAGCAATCAAAAAGAGCTCGATAGAATTAAAAAAATAGTTGTAAAAGTTAACTCCTTGGAGGCTATTGTTAAAAACCTTAGCGACGAAGACTTCCCTAAAAAAACTATAGAATTAAAAGATAGACTCAATAAAGGCGAAAATATAGACGCTCTATTGCCTGAGGCTTTTGCACTTGTGAGAGAGGCTTCAAAGAGAGCAAGAAATGAGAGGCACCATGATGTTCAAATACTTGGAGGCGTTGTGCTTCACGAGGGGAAAATTGCTGAAATGAGGACTGGTGAAGGTAAAACTTTAACAATAAGTCTTGCAGCCTACTTAAATGCCTTGTCAGAAAAAGGTGTGCATATAGTTACTGTAAATGACTACCTTGCAAAAAGAGATTCACAGGAAATGGGGGAGATATATAAATTTTTAGGATTAACTTTTGGTTTTATAAATAACGACCAGGATGATCTTGAAAGAAAAAAAAATTATAATTTTGATATTACATATGCAACTAATAGTGAATTAGGATTTGATTATCTTAGAGATAATATGAAATTTTCAAAAGAACAAATGGTTCAAAGAGGACATATTTACACTATTGTTGATGAGATAGATTCCTGTTTAATTGATGAAGCCAGAACTCCACTTGTAATATCGGGAGCAGCTGAAGACAAAACAGAACAATATCTTGTGATTGACAAACTTATAAAAAGACTATTACCAGAACATTATGAAATCGATGAAAAAGATAAAAATATATTACTTACAAATGAAGGAATAAATAAGGTAGAAAAAATATTTTCTGATGCGGGGATTCTAAAAAATAATAACTTTTATGATCCTGAAAACTTAAGTTTAGTTCACCATGTAAATCAATCTTTAAGGGCTCATCATTTATTTGAAAAAGGAAGGGATTATATCGTTAAAGATGGAACATTAAAAATTATTGATGAACTTACTGGTAGAATATTAGAAGGAAGAAGATTTGGAGATGGCTTACATCAGGCTCTTGAAGCTAAAGAAAGTATAGATGTTCAAGCTGAAAATCAAACTCTAGCATCAATAACTTATCAAAATTACTTCAAACTCTATAATAAAATTTCAGGATGTACCGGGACTGCAGCAACTGAGTCTCAGGAATTTTATGAAATATATAACTTAATTGTAGTAATCATTCCTACAAATAAAGAAATGATTAGAAAAGATTGGAATGATCAAATTTTTAGAACTGAAGAAGAAAAAAATAAAGCTATCATTGAAAAAGTTCTTGAGTGTCACAAACAAAGTCAGCCAATATTAGTTTTTACTTCTAGCATCAATAAATCAGAAATTTATTCAAAACTATTAAATGGTGAAAAAATTAAACATGTGGTTTTAAATGCAAAAAATCATGAAAATGAGGCTGAAATCATTGCAAATGCTGGAAAAATGAATTCAGTTATAATCACAACAAGTATCTCAGGTAGAGGTGTTGATATTCAATTGGGTGGGAAAAAAGGAAGTCAACCTAATGATGAACTTTTAGAAAATAAAAATAAAATAAAATCACTTGGTGGACTATTTGTTATTGGCACAGAAAGAATGGAATCCAGAAGAGTTGATAACCAAGCTAGAGGAAGGGCTGGTAGACAGGGCGATGAAGGAAGTTCAATTTTTTATGTTAGTTTAGAAGATGATTTAATGAGAATTTTTGGTTCTGAGTCTATGAATAATATTCTTCAAAAATTAGGCTTAAAAGATGGGGAAAGTATTGATCACCCCTGGATCAATAAAGCACTTGAGAGAGCACAACAAAAAGTGGAAGCTAGAAACTTTGATATAAGAAAAAATTTATTAAAATTTGATGACGTTTTGAACGACCAAAGACATGTAATATTCTCTCAAAGAAATGGCGTAATGAATAGTGAAAAAGTTTTTGATTATTCAGATGAATTCTTATCTGAAATTATTAGTCATTTGATGACCTTAAAAACACAAAAACTATCAACAGCTAAAAATAATGAATTTAACAATCAGCTAAAAACTTTACTAGGAAAAAGTGTTGACGATAATGAATTCGAAAATGTTACTGAATTAAGAGACGAAGAATTCAAAAACAAAATTAATTCTAAATTTTTAGAAGCAAGAAATGAAAGAATTAAAATAATGAATGAAGACAAAGCAAAAGAAGTTGAAAAAAGAATTTTTCTCCAGTGTATAGATTTAAACTGGAAGTCACATATTCAATATCTCGAACAACTGAGACAAGTTATTGGCCTGAGATCTTATGGTCAAAGAGATCCATTAGTTGAGTATAAAAAAGAAGCTTTTTTTCTTTTTGAAAATTTATTGAATAAATTAAAAATGGATTTTGTTACGATTTTAATCAATTTAAAAGTAGTTCAAGAACCTACTCAAGAAAATGAGACTCCTGAAACAAATAAAACTGATCCAAGATATGCTGGGAAAAAAATAAGTAGAAATGAACCCTGTCCATGTGGGTCTGGTAAAAAATATAAGAAATGCTGTGGTGCATTATAAAGAAAATACTAAATAGCCCAATAAAACTATTACTCCAATTGCAGCTACTAAATTTAACTTGGATCGAAAAAAATTTTTAACAAATATATTAACTTTGTTTTCTTTCATGCTAAGTGTGCTTAAATCATCTAATTGGTTTACGAATCCTTTAGACCTTCCAATAGTCAAAAATTTATTTTTTCTATGATTAAAAATTTCTTCTCCACTCATGTTAAAAAATTCACTCAAATTTTTTTCAATTGATTTTCTTACGTTATCCAATATTAGGTCTCTATCTCTATGCGCACCACCAATTGGCTCTGGAATAATTTCATCAATTACTTTTAATTCTAAGAGGTCTTTTGAAGATAATTTCATAGCTTTTGCTGCCTCCAAAGTTCTTTTGGGGTCTCTCCATAAAATAGTAGCACAGCCCTCTGGAGATATTACTGAGTAAATTGCATTTTCTAACATGATTACTTTGTTAGAGGAAGCAAGCGCTATTGCACCTCCTGATCCACCTTCTCCAATAACGATTGCAAGAGTTGGGACGTTTAACGACATGCAGCACTCAATTGATTTTGCAATTGCTTCTGCTTGGCCTCTCTCTTCTGCGCCTACGCCAGGATATGCTCCAGGTGTATCTATAAAAGAGATTATTGGAATATTAAATTTGTTGGCTAATTTCATTAATCTAATTGTTTTTCTATAACCCTCAGGCCTCATCATTCCAAAATTTCTTTCAATTCTGCTTTCAAGGCTATCTCCTTTTTCTTGGCCAATAACTAAAACCGATTTCTCATTAAATTTTGCAAATCCTGCTAATACTGACTTATCTTCTCCATAAAATCTGTCTCCTGACAATGGAATAAAATCCTTAAATAAATTATCAATAAAAAATTTTGCTTTAGGCCTATCTTCATGTCTTGCAACTAGGGTAGTTTGCCAAGGATCTAAGTTGGAGTAAATTTCTTGCAGCTTATTATCTATTTCTTTTTGAGACTCAGAAATTTTTTTTGTGTCTACTTCCGAAAGACCATCTTGATTATAAGGGTCTTTAAGCTTGTCTATTTCTATCTCTAAATTTTTAATATCTGTTTCAAAATTTAAATAATTTTTCATATAATTTTTTTAATTATTAATTAATTATGAAAAAAGGCAATAAAATGTTTTAAATAATTTATATTTGACATAATTCTATTAAGAGATATTCTTAATTAATATCGGGAGAGACTATTAAATAATAGCGCCGAAGGAGCAACCACCCCGGAAACTCTCAGGCAAAAGGACCGATAATAAACATAACACTCTGGAAAGAGATTTATCTCGCCGATGGAGCAAAACTCTCAGGCAAAAATACAGATGGGGTAAAATGGGTGCTATGAAAGAACAATATACAAAAATACACAATCTGTCAGTTTCTAATAAATTACTTAACTTCGTTAATGAAGAGTTACTTAAAGACACGAATATTTCTTCAGAAAAATTCTGGGTAGGCTTTGATAGAGTAGTTCATGAATTAGCTCCAAAAAATAAAAACCTATTAAAAGTAAGAGAAGATTTACAAAAAAAAATAGACGATTGGCACATTGCAAATAAGGGCAATGAAATAAACCTAGAGAAATATAAAAAATTTTTAAAAGAAATTGATTATTTAAAAGAAGTAGGTCCTGATTTTAAAATCAAAACAAATAATGTTGATGAAGAAATAACTAGTATTGCTGGGCCACAATTAGTTGTTCCCATTATGAATGATAGGTATGCATTAAATGCTGCTAATGCTAGATGGATGAGTTTATATGATAGTTTGTATGGCACAGATATAATTGAACAATCTGAAGATAGTGTTTCTCAAAGATATGATCCTTTAAGAGGAGAAATGGTTATAAAATATGGAAGAGACTTTTTAAAAAAATATTTTCCTCTAGAAGATTTTGAATGGCATAGTATTACACAATTTAAAATAGATAACGGTTCTTTAATTGTATTAAAAGATAATGCTGAAACATCTCTGAAAAATAAAGATAAATTTGTTGGTCATAGAGGTGAAGCCAATGCACCTTCAGCTATAATTCTAAAAAATAATAATCTTCATATAGAAATAATTATAGATCCAAATGCTTTTAGTGCTCAACAAGATCCTGCTAAAATTAGCGATATTATTGTTGAGGCAGCAGTTTCAACTATCTGTGATAATGAAGATAGTGTTGCTGCAGTTGATGCTGATGATAAAGTTATTTGTTATCGTAATTGGCTTGGACTTATGAAAGGTAATTTGAAATCAACTTTTGAAAAAAATGGAAAGACTTATGAACGTAAATTAAATCCTGATAGAAGTTATATTTCTAAAGATGGAAAAGGATTAAAACTACATGGAAGAAGTTTGTTATTGGTAAGAAATGTTGGGCACCTCATGACTAACCCCGCAATCACTTTAAAAGATGGTTCTGAAATACCAGAAGGTATTATGGATGCTTTTATAACTTCAACGGCGTGCCTTCATGATATTAAAAGAAGAGGTAATTCTAGAAGTGGTTCTATTTATATTGTTAAACCAAAAATGCATGGTCCTGATGAAACTTCATTTACAGATTTAATTTTTACTAAAGTTGAAGAAGTTTTAGAATTGGAAAAATATACATGCAAAGTTGGAATTATGGATGAAGAAAGAAGAACCTCTTCTAACTTAAAAGAGTGTATTAGAACACTTCAGAATAGAGTATTTTTTATTAATACTGGTTTTTTAGATCGTACTGGTGATGAAATGCATACTTCAATGGAAGCTGGTCCTATGGTTAAAAAAGGAGATATGAAATCTTCTAAATGGATCGGGGCATATGAAAATAATAACGTCGACATAGGTCTTCAGTGTGGTCTTTCTGGTAAGGCTCAAATTGGTAAAGGAATGTGGGCTATGCCTGATAAAATGAAAGAGATGATGGAGCAAAAAACTGGCCATCTAAATGCTGGTGCAAATTGTGCTTGGGTTCCCTCACCTACAGCAGCAGCTCTACATGCTTTGCATTATCATGAAATAAATATTTTTGATAAACAAAAAGAAATTCAAAAAAGAGAATCTGCAAAACTTGATGATTTATTAACAGTACCAGTAGCGAATAGACCAAACTGGTCAATAGAGGAAATTAATTCTGAAATTTCAAATTCTGCACAAACTCTTTTAGGGTACGTTGTAAGATGGATAGATCAGGGAGTTGGTTGTTCAAAAGTTCCTGATATTAACAATATAGGATTAATGGAAGATAGAGCAACTTTAAGAATTTCATCACAACATATTGCTAACTGGATTCATCATGATATTTGCACAAAATCTCAAGTAATGGAAATAATGGAAAAAATGTCAAAGATTGTTGATAATCAAAATAAAGCTGATTCTAAATATGAAAAAATGTTTAATAACTTTGATAGTTCTATTGCTTTCAAAACAGCTTGTGATTTGATTTTTAAAGGTAAGGAACAACCTTCCGGTTATACAGAGCCATTATTGCATCTTAATAGATTATTAAAAAAATCTAGTCTGAATTAGTTTTTATTCCAGTTCTATTTTTAAAAGCAGAATATAAAGTTCCGTCATCAAGGCTTTCTATTTCACCACCAACAGGAAGTCCTTGAGCAAGTTTTGTAACTTTGGCACTAGTTTTTTTTAAACTATCCTCTATGTAATAAGCTGTAGTTTGACCTTCAACCGTTGCACTTGTTGCCAGTATAACTTCTTCAATATTTTCTCTTGAAACTCTTTCTACTAATGAATTAATTAAAAGATCTTCTTTTCTCTGACCAGCAGATGAAATAGTTCCACCAAGAATATGAAAGTAGCCTTTATAAATATTTGAATTTTCAATTGACCATTGATCTGCAATGTCTTCAACTACACATATTTTATTATATTTTTCTTTTGAATTTTCACAGTTGTCACAGCCTAATGAATTAGATTTTAAAGTACCACAAGATTGACATCTAATAACGTTTTTATAAACTTGTGCTAGAGTGTTTGCCATTGGCTTTACAAGTTCATCTCTGTTATTAATAAGTTTTAATACAATTCTTTTTGCAGATTTAGGACCTAAGCCAGGAAGTTTAGAAATTAATTTGATTAACTCTTCTATCTCATTAATATTTTGCATATTCTTAAAGCGGCCATTTAAAACCAGGGATACCAAATCCACTTGTAGACTTAGAAATTTCTTCAGATGTCTTGGATTTTAATTCTGATTTTGCATTGTTATGAGCAGCCACTATCAAGTCTTCAATTATAATCTTATCTTCCTTCAATATCTCATCCGAAAGATGAATTTTAATCATTTCATTTTCACCATTTAAAGTAACCTTTACAGAATTTGAGCCAGACGCTCCTTCTACTTGAATGTTTTTTATTTTTTCTTGGCTTTCTTTCATTTTGGACTCTAATTCTTTGGCTTTATCTAAAATTTTTGTAAAATCAGTCATTTTTTAATCTTCTTTTCTAGGTTTAACGTCAATAAGTTCTGCATCAGGAAAATTTTTTAAAATATCTTTATAAATTGAAGAATTTTTTACACTTTCTATTAGTTCTTTTTTTTGGTTAATTTCTTCTTCTTTTTTAGATGGC
>CAJQSY010000021.1:0-2162 GCA_905616605.1 uncultured Candidatus Pelagibacter sp. | reverse complement strand
AAATCGAATCATATTATTAAAAATAATTTTACCAATAAGCTTGTTAAGATAAGTGTAAAAAAAATACTAAAAGAAATCATATAAAATGAAAGAAGTAATACTAGATACTGAAACAACAGGACTATTTGTTAGAGATGGACATAGAATTGTAGAAATTGGATGTATTGAATTGGAAAATTTGATACCAACAAAAAATAGATTTCACTGTTATCTTAATCCAGAAAGAAAAGTTTCTGAAAAAGCTTTAGAAGTTCATGGTTATACGGATGAATTTTTATCTACTCACAAAAAGTTTGGAGAAATAGTGGATGAGTTTTTGGATTTCATAGAAAATAAGAGACTTGTAATACACAACGCTGAATTTGATTTATCCCATTTAAACAACGAATTAGCATTATTAGGTAAGGAAAAATTAAACAACGAAAATGTTATAGATACGCTTGCTTTAGCTAGAGATAAATTTCCTGGCTCCCCAATAAGTTTAGATGCTCTATGTAAAAGATATAGAGTGGATAACTCAAAACGAATCCAACACACTGCGCTTATTGACTGTGATCTATTAGCTAAAGTCTACATTAATCTTCTAGATCAAAAAGAGCCAACTTTAAATTTTAAAAATGAAGATAATGAAAAAATTGTAATAAATTCAAATGATGTAAATCAGTATTATAAAAAAGTAGTTGAACCATCAGAGGTAGAACTTAAGCTTCATAAAGAATATTTAAAAAATAATCTAAAGAAAAATTTTTTTAATTAGCTCTTTGATTGTACAGTTTAGTAAAGTCAATTTTTTTTTCAAATTTTATTCCAGGATAACCAGAGTCGGTTAATAAATTTAAAAATATTCTCTCTAAGTTAGGGTAAATTTTATTAGGTACGTCACATAAAATAATTTTTTCCATTTCTTTTTTGTCAGAAACTTTTTCGTTAATCTTCACAACAGAAGTGTAGACTATTTCGAAGTAAGATTTTTTTAAGACCTCAGGTTTATCCATAAATTTAAGTATAATATTTACTTCTATGATTCCATTTTTTACAGCTTTTGAATTAATATCAATATTTAGCTGATACTTGGGAATTTTTTCTTTTACAAATATGTGTGTTGAAATATCAGGCGTTTCACTTGACATATCCTTAATGAAGCTGCTAATAATTTTATAATTTTCTGTCATTTTCATCCTCTATATCTTCAAATTCACCATTAATAAAATCTTGTTTTTTATTTATAGGCCTTTTTTTAATTGATACTTTTTTAAATATCAATTTTCTTGTTGGTGGAAATATTATTAATAAACCTAAGAGGTCTGTAGCAAAACCAGGTAAAATCAAAAGTAATGCTGCAAAAGCTAAAGCAGCACCTGAAATAATCTCATAAACTGGAAGTTCATTTTTTACCATTTGAGACATTCCTGACTTTAGAGTGTTAAAACCCTCATATCTGGCGTAGATAATGCCAAAAAAAGCTGTAATAAAGATAAGTAAAATCGTGTTAAAGGCTCCAATTTGAGAACCCAGCTTGATAAACAAATAAATCTCAATAATAGGAATGCCAATTAGTAATAATAAAAATGTGTTCATTTGTCCTTAGTCTAAATTGCTAGTTGTAATTAATCAACATAGTAAATATTATTAAATTATGAGTTATAGTTTTGAATACATAGATATTATTCTTTTAGCAATGATTGCTGGTTTTATTTTTCTTCGTCTAAGAGGAATACTTGGTAAAAAAACTGGTTTCGAAGGGAAAATTCCACCCCAATTTGAAAAGGAATTTCAAAAAACAAATATAGCTTCAAAACCAGTTAGTGAAAAATTTGATGAAGTGTCACAAAAAGAATTTTTAAAAGGTGCAAAAATTGCTTATGAAACAATTATTACAGATTTTAGTGATAGTGATAACAAACTGATAGCAAGCAAACCCCTTTTGGGTAAAAAAATTTATGATCAGTTTAAGGAGGCGCTCGAAGATAGAGCTAATAAAGGCCATTTTGCTGAAATAACTTTTATAGGGATTAAGTCAGCCGTAATTAAAACTCATAAAAAAATTGAGGATAATTTAGAAGTTACAGTGGATTTTGTTAGTGAAATTATTACATGTATAAAGGACAAAGATAAAAAGATTGTGTCAGGAGATAGTGAGAAAATAAAGACAGTTTATGATA
>CAJQSY010000020.1:0-15100 GCA_905616605.1 uncultured Candidatus Pelagibacter sp. | reverse complement strand
AGTAGACCCAATGTTACTGCAGATGTTGCTAGCTTATGTTTTAAATCTGGAAATGCTGTAATTTTAAAAGGTGGGTCAGAAGCAATAAATACTAATAAAATTTTAGCTAAGTTATTTCGAAAGGCGCTCAAGGAAAATGGAGTTAATGAAAATTTTATTCAATTTATAGATTCTAAAGATAGAAAAATGGTTGATTTTATGCTTTCAAAAATGAAAGACTATATTGATGTGATCATACCACGTGGAGGTAAAAATTTAGTAAAAAGAGTTCAGGAGTTTTCAACTGTACCCATCATTGGACATTTAGAAGGTCTATGCCACACTTTTGTTGATAAGGATGCAGAACTAAAAATGGCTATAAATATAATTTATAATGCTAAATTAAGAAATACCAGTATTTGTGGTGCTACTGAAACAATTTTACTTCATGAAAAAATTATTAAAAAATTTTGTAATCCTATTTTAAAAAAACTTGAAGAAAGTAACTGCAAAATATATGGAGATCATTTTTTAAGTAAACATTATGAGGGTAGAATTTTTCCTGCAAAAGAAAAGGATTGGTCTACTGAATACTTAGCAGCAACAGTATCTGTAAAGACTGTAAAAAGCTGTGATGAAGCAATCAAGCATATTAACAAATACGGAACTATGCATACAGATTCTATAATTACTAAAAATAAAAAGACTGCAGAAAAATTTTTAAAAAATGTTAAAAGTTCAATAGCAATGCATAACACATCAACCCAGTTTGCTGATGGTGGGGAGTTTGGGTTCGGTGGAGAAGTGGGCATTTCAACAAACACACTTCCACCAAGAGGGCCTGTGGGTTTAGGTCAGCTTATTTCTTATAAATATGAAGTTGTTAGTAATGGTCAGACTAGAAAATAAATTGAAATTACAAAAAATCAGAATTGGTATTTTGGGAGGCACTTTTGATCCAGCTCATAAAGGACATTTAGAAATATCTTTACAAGCTAAAAAAAGATTTGAACTAAAGAATATTATTTGGGCGATTACAAAACAGAATCCATTTAAAGAAGAAAGTAGCTCTAATTTAAGAAACAGAACACAGTTTGCAAAAAAATTAATAGATAAGAATGATTTTATTAAAGTGAAATTTTATGAAGATAAAATAGCATCCAATAGAACGATTGATTTAATTAAATATCTAAATAAAGACAAAAAATTTGAAATATATTTCATTATGGGTGCTGACAACCTTATTAATTTTCATAAGTGGTATAAATGGAAGTCTATTATAAGTAAGTGCAATATTCTTGTATTTGATCGTCAAGGCTACAAGGCCAAATCTTTAAAGTCAGTAACATTTGGTAGAACAAATAAAAAAAAGCTGACATTTATCAATTTTAAAAAAGTCAATATTTCATCTTCTCAATTAAGAAAAGTTTGATAAGGTTTTTAAATTAATGCATAAAAATAAAGATCTCAAAAGCATCATATTAGATACTCTGGATTCCAATAAAGCTTTGGATATAATTTCTATCGACCTTAAAAATAAAAGTTCCATGGCAGACTATATGATCATAGCAAGTGGAACTTCTTCAAGACATATTCAAGCTTTATCTGAGCAAGTCCTAGAAAAACTAAAAACTAATGGAGTTAAAAATTCTAAGATAGAAGGAAAAGAAAGTTTAGACTGGAAATTAGTTGATGGCATTGATTTGATCGTTCATATTTTTAATCCTGATAAAAGAAAATTTTATGAGCTTGAAAAAATATGGTCAGAACTAATTCCCAAAGAAAAAGTAATGATATAAATCATATGAAAAAAAAGATATTTTTTATCATCGTATCTCTATTTTTTTTTGAAAAAAGTTTTTCTGAAAATACTGATATTTATAAAAAAATAGACCTATTTGGTGAGGTGCTTGAAAAAATTAGCAAAGAATATGTTGATGAAGTAAACCAATCAAAAAGTATGGATGCTGCAATAAATGGACTACTGCAATCTTTAGATCCTTATTCTGCATATATGACACCTGAAAGTTTTGAGGGTATGCAAACTGAAACAAGTGGTAAGTTTGGTGGTCTTGGGATTGAGGTTGGCATGGAATCAGGTGTGGTAAAAGTAATCACTCCTATTGATAATACTCCAGCTTCAAAAGCAGGGTTAAAAGCAGGAGATTATATTGTAAAGATTGATGGTGTGCAGGTGCAAGGTAAATCATTAATGGATGCTGTTGATTTAATGAGAGGACTTGTTGGGTCTAGTATTGAAATAACCATTAGAAGACGAGGTGTTAAAAAAGCACTAATCTTTAATATAACGAGAGAAATTATTCAAGTTCAATCAGTTAAATCAGAACTTATTGATAATAACATTGGTTACATTAGGTTAACTTCTTTTAATGAAAATAGTAGTGATCAAATTAAAGAAAAAGTTAAAAAACTAAATAAAAATAAAAACTTAAAAGGATATATTTTAGATTTAAGAAATAATCCTGGCGGTTTACTTTCTCAGGCTATTAAAATATCTGATTTTTTTCTAGAGAATGGTGAAATCGTATCAACAAAAAGCAGACAAGCCTCAGAAAATCGAAAATGGTTTGCTAAAAAGGGTGATTTAACAAATGGTAAAACACTAATTATACTTATTAACTATGGGTCAGCATCAGCTTCAGAAATAGTAGCTGGCGCATTAAAAGATCATAAAAGAGCAATTTTAGTTGGTGAGAATAGTTATGGAAAAGGCTCTGTACAATCAATAATTCCACTTAAGAATAGAGGAGCTATTAGACTAACAATTGCAAAATATTATCTCCCTTCAGGAAAATCTATTTCAAAAGTTGGAGTAACACCTGATATAGAAGTAGTAGAAAGTTCAGAAGACTTTAAATTTAATTCTGAGACAGATAATCAATTAAACTTTGCAATAAAACTACTCAACGGATAAATGACAAACAATAATACAAGCCTGCCTCTTAGAAGTGGAGTTGGAATTGTTGTTTTAAATAAAGATAATAAAATCTTTGTTGCACAAAGAATAGATAATCAAAAAAATTTCTGGCAAATGCCTCAAGGTGGTGTTGATGAGGGAGAAAATTACCTAACTGCTGCCTATAGAGAATTAGAAGAGGAAACCAGTATAAAGAATGTTGACTTAATAAAGGAACTGGATGGTTTAATCTCTTACGAGCTACCTAAAAATTTACTAGGTGTGATATGGAAAGGCAAATATAGAGGTCAAGAACAAAAATGGTTTGTAATGAGATTTTTAGGGCAAGATAGTGAAATTAATATTAAAACTAAAAATCCCGAATTCTGTGAATGGAAATGGATTGACCTTGAAAAGATTACTGACCTAGTTGTAGACTTTAAATTACACGTATATGAGGATGTTAAAAAAAAGGTTAAAGAGATTCTTAGTTAAGAGTTTTTAGCACATCAATTTTTTGATCCACTAAATATTTATTTTGATCTGTAATTTCACTATTTTTTGAATACTCTTCTGCTTGTGTTAGTAGTTCACTAATTTTATCTTTATCAAAATCTTTGATATTAAAAATCGAGCTTGTTAGTACCGACAAATTATTATTCTTAAATTCAACAATTCCATCTTCAACATAATAATGCTCCTCTCCAGACTTAGAAAAGATTTTGATAATACCGGGTTTTAAAAATGAAATGATTGATATGTGATCTTTTAAAATTCCCATTTCTCCTTCAAAAGCTGGCACAACAACTTCCGTTACATCTTCTTTTGAAAGAAAAGATTTCTCAGGGTTTACTATTTCTATCTTAAACTCTTCACTCATTATTATGCTTCAGCATCCTTCGCCATTTTTTCTGCTTTTTCTATAGCCTCTTCAATTGTTCCAACCATATAAAATGCAGCCTCAGGTAAATGATCGTACTCACCATTACAAATTGCAGCAAATCCTTTAATTGTAGATTCTAAATCTACTAATTTTCCTGGAGAACCAGTAAAGACTTCGGCAACAAAGAAAGGTTGTGATAAGAATCTTTGAATTCTTCTAGCTCTAGCTACTGTTAATTTATCTTCTTCAGATAATTCATCCATTCCTAAAATCGCAATAATATCTTGTAGTGATTTATAAGTTTGAAGAATTTTTTGCACTTCTCTTGCAACTCTATAATGTTCATCTCCAACTATTCTAGGATCTAAAATTCTAGAAGTAGAATCTAGGGGATCTACTGCTGGATAAATTCCAATTTCAGCTATTTGTCTAGACAATACAGTTGTTGCATCTAAGTGAGCAAAAGATGTAGCAGGTGCTGGATCCGTTAAGTCATCTGCTGGTACATAAATCGCCTGCACGGATGTAATTGATCCTTTATTAGTTGTAGTAATTCTTTCTTGAAGGTTACCCATATCTGTCGCAAGTGTGGGCTGATATCCAACAGCTGAAGGAATTCTTCCTAATAGTGCAGAGACTTCTGAACCTGCTTGAGTAAATCTAAAAATGTTATCAACAAAGAATAGTACATCTTGTCCTTCTTGGTCTCTAAAATACTCAGCTACAGTTAAGCCTGTTAAAGCAACCCTTGCTCTAGCTCCTGGAGGCTCATTCATTTGACCATACACTAGTGCTGCTTTTGACCCTGGTCCCTCAGGTTTAATAACCCCTGAATCTATCATCTCATGATAAAGATCATTTCCTTCTCTAGTTCTTTCACCAACTCCAGCAAATACAGAAAATCCACCATGCGCTTTTGCAACGTTGTTAATTAATTCCATAATAAGTACTGTCTTACCAACACCTGCACCACCAAATAGACCAATTTTTCCACCTTTGGCATATGGTGCTAATAGATCAACTACTTTAATACCTGTTACTAAAATTTCCGTTTCTGTCGATTGATCACTAAATTCAGGTGCAGCTCTGTGGATTGGCCACTTTTCTTTTGTTTTAACTTCACCTTTTTCATCAATAGGTTCACCTATTACATTTATAATTCTTCCTAAAGTTTCAGGACCAACTGGAACCATAATGGGAGAGCCTGTGGCAGTTACTTCGTCTCCTCTTTTTAATCCCTCAGTAGCGTCCATTGCAATTGTTCTAACACTTGACTCTCCAAGGTGTTGAGCAACTTCCAAAACTAGTCTGTTATCACCATTTTTACATTCTAGTGCTGATAAAATTTCTGGTAATTCTCCGTCAAATTTTACGTCTACTACTGCTCCAATAATTTGTGTAATTTTTCCTTTGCTCATAATTATAAACTTTCCGCTCCTGATATGATTTCAATTAGTTCTTTTGTAATAGCTGCTTGACGACTTCTATTATACTCAATAGTAAGCTTGTCAACCATTTCACCTGCGTTTCGAGTTGCACTATCCATTGCGCTCATTCTTGAACCCTGTTCGCTAGCTGAATTCTCCAACATTGCTTTAAAAATCTGTGTAGATATATTTTTAGGCAATAAATTACTTAAAATTTCATCTTCATCTGGTTCAAATTCATAATTATCTTCAGATGAATTTTCCTCTACTTCAGAAGTTTTTAAAGGTATTATTTGTTGTTCTTGGGGTATTTGAGTAATTACATTTTTAAATTTATTATAAAAAATTGTACATACATCAAATTCTTTTTTTTCAAAATTTTCAATTATCAGCTTACCTACTTTTTCTGCATCCAAATAATTAATAGTTTTTGAATCTTTAAACGATATTTTTTCAACAATACTGTCTTTGTAAACTCTCTTTAATTGATCATAACCTTTAGACCCTACGGTTATAATTTTTAAAATTTTTCCTTCTTCAGATATTTTTTTAAAATATGCTTTAGCTTTTTTAATGATGTTTGAATTAAAACCACCACAAAGACCACGATCAGATGTTAAGACTATACATAAATGGATCTTCTCTTCACCCGTTCCTGATAGTAGTTTTGGCGCATTTTCTTTATCAGAAATGCCACTAGATAAGTTAAGAATGATATTATTCATCTTCTCAGAATAAGGTCTTCCCTTTTCAGCATTTTCTTGTGCCTTCCTAAGTTTAGCAGCCGCAACCATTTTCATGGCTTTGGTGATTTTTTGTGTAGACTTTACACTTGCTATTCTTTTTTTTAAATCGTCTAGCGTTGCCATATATTATGAATTAAAGTTTTTCTTAAGCTCCATTATTACTTCAACCAATAATTTTTCAGTATCTTCTTCAAGCTTACCTGAGCTTAAAACGGATTCTAAAATTTCTGGTTTTTCAGATTTACATTTTTCAATAATTTTAGATTCAAACTCAGCAATATCTTTAAGCTCTACATCATCCAAATAACCTCTAACTCCACAAAAAACTGAAATTACTTGTTCAGCAACTGTCATGGGAGAGTATTGTTTTTGTTTTAGAAGTTCAGTTAGTTTTGAACCTCTATTTAAAAGTTTTTGTGTTGATGCATCTAAATCAGATCCAAATTGTGCAAAGGCAGCCATTTCTCTATATTGAGCAAGCTCCAGCTTCATTGAACCAGAAACTTTTTTCATTGCTTTTGTTTGTGCTGCAGATCCAACTCTAGAAACTGATAAACCGACGTTAATCGCTGGTCTAATTCCTTGGTTGAACAATTCTGTTTCAAGAAATATTTGTCCATCAGTAATTGATATAACGTTAGTAGGGATAAACGCTGATACGTCTCCACCTTGCGTTTCAATTATTGGAAGAGCGGTTAATGATCCTCCACCATGCTCATCACTAAGCTTGGCAGCTCTTTCAAGCAATCTACTGTGTAAGTAAAATACATCTCCTGGGTAAGCTTCCCTTCCTGGAGGTCTTCTTAATAAGAGTGACATTTGTCTGTAAGCTACAGCCTGTTTAGATAAATCATCATAAATGATTAATGCGTGCATACCATTATCTCTATAGAATTCACCCATTGTGCAGCCAGTATAAGGTGCTAAGAATTGAAGTGGTGCTGCATCTGAAGCAGTAGCGGCTACAATTGTTGTATATTCCATTGCACCAGCTTCTTCTAAAGTTTTTTGAATTTGTCTAACTGTAGATCTTTTCTGACCTATAGCGACATAGATACAGTAAAGTTTTTGCTTCTCATCTCCAGATTCATTTATTTTTTTCTGGTTAATGATCGCATCAATAGCAACCGCAGTTTTTCCTGTTTGTCTGTCACCAATAATTAACTCACGCTGTCCTCTTCCAACGGGTACTAAGCTATCGATTGATTTTAGGCCTGTTTGCATTGGTTCACTAACAGATTGTCTTGGAATAATTCCAGGAGCTTTTACTTCAACTCTGCTTCTTTTTGTTGCTTTATCCAAGGCACCTTTGCCATCAATTGGATTTCCTAATCCATCAACAACTCTTCCTAATAATTCTTTTCCAACAGGTGTATCAACAATACTTCCTGTTCTTTTAACAACATCACCTTCTTTAATTTTTCTATCATCTCCAAAAATTACAACTCCAACATTTTCGCTTTCTAAGTTTAGAGCCATTCCTTTTGATCCATCGGAAAATTCCACCATCTCTCCAGCTTGAACATTATCTAATCCATATACTCTAGCAATACCATCTCCTACTGACAAAACTTGACCAACCTCAGTCACTTCTGCTTTATCGCCAAATTTTTTAATTTGTTCTTTTAATATCTTTGTTACTTCTGATGGGTTTATATCCATTTATGCCTCTATCATCCTATTTTCGATTTGTTGTAATTTATTTTTAATGGAAGTGTCCACCATTGTGCTTCCGACTTGCACAATCAAACCCCCAATTAAACTTGCATCGTGTTTGTAGTTTAATTTTATTTTTGAACTAAAGTTTTTGGTCAATTCTTCTTTTATGTTGTTAATTTCATTTTCAGTAAGATCTTTTGCAGAAGTTAATTCTGCTTTTAATTCACCTCTTTTGATTGAACATGTCTCAACAAAACTTTTAAGAATTTTATCCACGTAAAAGAATCTTCTTTTAGATATTAGAAAGCTTAAAAATTTTGTTAATAATTCATTTATTCTATATTGTTCTGAAATTTTACTTAGAGCATTCAATTGGTCTTCTTTGTTGTTTGTTGGATCTTTGATTAAAGATTTAAAATCTTCACTTAAAGTAATTAAATTAATAATTGAAGCAGAATGAACCTCAATCTCACTTAAATTATTAGCTTCTATAGCTAATTCATAAAGTGCCAGGGAATATCTACCTGCCGATGTTTCAGAAAAACCTTTATTTTTGCTCAATTTATTGTTCCTTATAAATATTTGAAGATTTATTAAATTTCTGTTTTAATTAACATATGACCCTATTCTCTTCAAGTCACACATTGTCTAAAAGTGTTATTTTTTGACCATTAATTGAAGTTTATTGGATCAACATCAACTGTTAGTTTCATTCCAGTAGGAAATTTGAATTTTTCAATGGTTTTGGCTAGTGAATTCTGTACTTTTAGAGATTTTCTACCTCTGATCAAAAGTCTTACTCTGAACTTTCTTTTTAATCTAAATATAGGTGCATTCACAGGGCCAAGAACTCTACCTTCGACAGCACTTTCTATAAAAACTTTAAACTTATAAGCCTCTTTTTCAAGTTCTCTTTCATCGCTGCCAGTAATTATTAAAGCAATAAATCTCTGAAACGGTGGAAGATTATTTTTCCTTCTAATTTCAAGTTCTTTATCTAAAAAAATATCAGGATCTTTATTTGTAATGTCTGTTATCATTTTGGTATCTAAATTATAAGTTTGAAAATAAACTGTTGCTGGCTTCCCTGTTCTTCCTGCTCTACCTGAAAGTTGATGATATAATTGTAAATTCTTTTCTGCGCCCCGTAAGTCATGACCTTGTGATGATAAATCGATATCAACAACAACAATACAATTTAAACTTGGAAAGTGGAATCCTTTAGAAATTAATTGAGTTCCAATTAAAATATGAATTTTATTATCTATAATTTTTTCTAAAACATCTGCTGAACTTTTTTTATTCATTGTATCACTAGAAAATATAGTTGTTTCCTTGGTGGGGAAAATTTTTTTTACTTCTTCAGATATCCTTTCAACTCCAGGCCCACTAAAAATAAAATCACATCTTCCTTCTTTCGAGCAGTCCCTATTTAGTAAAGCTTTATATCCACAATAGTGACATAATAAATTTTGTTTGTTTTTGTGATAAACCAAATTTATTGAACAATTTGGACATGAATAACTAGTAAAACATTTTTTACATAATACATGGGGTGAAAATCCTCTTCTATTTAAAAAAAATAATACTTGGTCTTTTTTTTCAAGATGAAATTTTACTTTCTCAATTGTTTCTTTTGATATCCAAGATTGAGATTCTAACTTTGAATTATTAAGATTAATTATTTCATATTTTGGTAAAGATGCATTTAAATATCTTTGATCAAGTTTTGATAAACTATATTTGCCTTTTTTAATATTGTCATAAGTTTCAATAGAGGGGACGGCTGTTATTAAATTGATTGGAATATTTTCAAAGGATGCTCTAGAAATTGCCATATCTCTCGCATTGTAAGTTACTCCCTCATCTTGTTTATAAGATTGATCATGTTCTTCATCAACAATGATTAATCCTAGTTTTTTAAAAGGTAAAAACAATGAGGATCGAGCACCAATTACAACTTTAATTTTATCATTTGCTATTCCACTCCAAATAATTTCTTTATTTTTTTTTGTAATACCAGAGTGCCACACAGCAGGCTTGAATCCAAAAAATTCTATAAATTTATTTTGAAATTGTCCTGTTAATCCAATTTCTGGCAGTAGAATTAACCCCTGAAAACCCTTATTAATTATCTCTTTTAAGGCCTCAAAATAAACCATCGTCTTACCAGACCCTGTAGTGCCTTGTAAAACATGAACTCTAAATTTTTGATTTAATACATTCATTTTTTTTAATGAATCTTTTTGCTCTTTAGAAAGTTTTATTTCATTTTCTTTGATATCAATTTTGAATGGCTCATAAGCTTCTATTGGTAACTTTTCTATGGCACCACTACTTAATAATAATAACTTTAATGCCATACCTTTAGGGGTCATATTGTATTCAGAAAACCAATTTAAGAATTTAATTGTATTTTTCTTTAGTGATGGAACATCTAATTTTCTTAAAACTTTTTTAATTGCAAAATTTTTGTTTGTTTTTTTTTCAAAATCATCCCATACAACTCCAGTAACTTCTGACTTTCCAAAGGGTACCGCCACATAGTCTCCAACCTTTAAATTTAAATCTGAATTGTAGGTAAATGGATGATTAAAAATATTTGGTATAAGAATCGGTACTTTCATATTATTATAATATGAAAATAATTTAAGAGTGTATTGTTCTTTTTTGAACCGCTCTACTTCTATTAATAAACATAACTTCTAAAGGCACTGTTTGCTTTCATCTTTCTGTACCAAGAATAGAACCTAAATTATAAAACTAATTCACTATTTAGTTAACAATCCCAATACATTTTGAACATTAGTTTAACTTTACTTATTGTTCAAGTCTATTCTATTAGGGTGAAGGCTTTGCGGTTCATCATAATTTGACTGAGTTATTTAAAACCTCTCCATCTTTAACTTTTGTATCGATAATCAAAGAACTACCTGAGGATATAATTTGTGTTTCACCCAACTTTCCATTTCCAATACTACCACCATTTGCAATTGCTTCCTGACACGTGCCACTATTATGTTTTAATCCATGTGGATTGCACCATGCTGGTGAATTAAAATGGTAAGAAAAGGCCGATTGCATTTTAGAGACATTACCGGCAAGAACATAAGAACACATATCACTTGTATAAGTTAGTTTACGACTATTAAGATCATACGAGTGTTTTAGGATTAGTTCCTGTCCTATTTCGCATTTCATAATGCTACTTGCTATAAATTTTACGACAGTTTTGTGGTTTGCTTTTGATGAAGAAACTTTTGCAGCACCCGTATACCCATTATAAGCAACCACGCCTACCGCAGCCAGAATACCAATGATGGCTACAACAACTAAGAGTTCTATTAGAGTGAAACCATTTCGTTTATTCATATTTAATCTCTTCCTCCAATCTATTTTCAGAATTACTACACGGCTCCTTGAAGCAAGAACATAATGTTATGTAATCCCAGGAATTTAGTGAATCAATATTAGTTATACCGACATATTGTCCTCCCCACGATGCCACTTTACAACCATTATGTCTTTGTGCAGTCCAGGCAGTAGGATTATCAGGATGTGGAGCGTATGGATTCGTATATCTACCATTATTCTCCATATGATTAGCAAGAGATCTTGCTATGAATGTTCGTTGATCAGGTTGATAACAAGTAACTACACTTTCAGTTTTAGAACCATAGACTTTCATCATTGTTACACTTCCATAAATATTGCATTTTTGGATCACAAGATAAATTTCCTTCTTAATCGCTGCATGATTAGATTTCGCAACTGCAACCTTTGCAGCACCTGTATACCCATTATAAGCAACTACTCCTACAGCAGCGAGGATACCAATGATAGCTACAACGACTAGGAGTTCTATTAGGGTGAAAGCTTTAACTTTATTTATGGATACCATTTATAAATATCAACAACTACATTTGACCCTGGGTTACTCCATTTATCTCCACTACATGGCAGTTGATAGCATACACTGACACTTACTCTAAAAAAACCTGTGTCTCCTCCAGCATTTAATAAAACATAACCTAAGTCTCTTTCATTGCCCCAGCCACCTTCTTTAACTCCTTCGTCACCAAAACCTGCATAATTCGCTCCATATGGGTTTTTATATTTTCCCTTTAAGGCTCTTTCCATTGCAAGGACAGTACTACCAGCAGGATTTCCTCCTGAATTAATTGATGATGCAATTGAACTGCATGTAACTTGGTTATTTAAAACTTTTTCAATGCCCAGCTGACATTTTTGTGCTTCTGCAGCCAACCATCTAACCACATTTTTTTGATTTGTTTTAGCAACTGATTTTTTTGCTGCACTCGTATACCCATTATAAGCAACAACCCCTACAGCAGCGAGGATACCAATGATAGCTACTACGACTAGAAGCTCTATTAAGGTGAAACCATTTCTTTTCATAAATTATTAATAGCTATTAAAAATTTTGATGTAATTTTTATAAACAAATAAATAATAAAAATTGAACCAATAACTGCTAACCAAATATTAATTTTATAAAGAAATAAAATTAGCCACAGCACAACCCCTAAAGCAATATTGTAGTAACCAAATTTAAGAAATTTAGACATACAAAAAACTACCACCTCTTATGTTTATTTTTTTAATTAAATTTACTTGGGACATCCAGAAGACCACTTTTTATATTTTCCAGGCTCAACATTCCATTCATACATACAGCCTGCATTTTTTGTGTTAGGTAAGCCTATTGTATAAATTGATAACCAATATTGATATTTACTCCCTCCAACAGAATACTTGAACTGCCCTCCTGAAAGAGCATCTATTCCACCGAATAGGTCATTGGTAAATTCTTTGCAATTAGCTTCCGTGTAGCACTCAGAACTTGGATAAGAATAATATCCAGTGTTAGATTTATGCTCTTGCTGAGCCATATAAATCATTTCCACATTGATTAGCGCTCTCTTAAGTTCAGCTGCACTTTTATAGCCACTATAAGAGACAACTCCTACTGCTGAAAGTATTCCAATAATAGCAACCACAACCAAGAGTTCTATCAAAGTAAACCCTCGGCTGTAGTGCCTCATTTTAAAAATATTATTTTTCTATTCTACCGCTATCGTCGCTTCTTGTTTATCTGCTGTAGCACAACCTGTTTTGTTACATGATCTAACAAGAACATTTGTTCCACTTGTAGATAAACTAATCTGACCAACAACATAACTTGAAGAGCTTACTACGGCAGCATTAGAAGTTGAATATGGATTTTTATCCTTAAGAGCAGCAACCGCACCAGTAACAGCTTTAGCTGCTGTTGCAGGACATGACTGTCCACCAACAAATGTAGTTTCACCTAAGCTACATTTTTGCATTTCTGCTGAAATGTACTTAACCGATTGTGCATGAATTGTTTTTGTTGCAGAAACTTTTGCAGCTCCTGTGTAACCGTTATAAGCAACAACACCTACTGCTGCTAAAATTCCTATAATTGCTACAACCACTAGCAATTCGATTAGTGTAAAACCTTTATTTAATTTTTTCATAATTTCTCCCTACTGTTAAAATCTTTAAAAAGTATAGCTTGTATAAAAATTAAAAAAATTACCGAATTTTGGTAGTAATTTACCCAATGATGGCCCCCACGTTGAAAATTGGCGCGTACATAGCTAACATTAGGCCACCAATAGTAATCCCCATGAATACGATCATTATGGGCTCAATTAAACTTGCAAGATTAGCAACTGCTACATCAAACTCTTCTTCGTAGTATATTGCAATAGAGCCAAACATTTCATCTAGACTTCCAGTTTGTTCACCAACTGATATTAATTGACTGAAAGTTGTTGGAAATATTTTTTCTTTATTAAATAACTCAGTTAAACTTTCTCCTGAAAAAACTCCTTTTTTAATATTTTCTAAAGCTTCGACAACAATCACATTGTCTGTAACTGATTTTGCAATATCTATACTTTCAATTAAATCTACACCTGCTTGGTTAAGGTTTCCTAAAACCAAAGATACTTTTGCTAAAATAGATTTTTGGATTAAATTTCCAAAAATTGGAAGTTTCATTACAACACGATGCCAATTTTTTCTCACTTCATAATTTTTTTTAATTAAAAATTTTAAACCAAACACAAAAGAAACTATAAAAACGAGAAGAAAAAATCCACCAGAAGAACGGACAAATTCGCTCATAGCCATAATAACAGCTGTTGGCGTTGGTAATTCATCTGCCATACCCATACCCTCATACATATTAACAAAGGTCGGCACTACATTCATTAACATAAAAATAGTTACCAATATTGCAACTGAAAATAAAACACCTGGGTAGAATAAAGCACTTTTAATTTGTGATTTAATCTTTTCTCTTTTCTCTAAATTAACCACTATTTTTTGTAAAAAAGTATCAAGCTTACCACTAGCCTCCCCTGCTTTAATTAGATTAACAACTACAGTGTCAAATATTTTTCCATGTTTTTCAAAACATTTTGATAATGCGTTTCCAGATTCTAAATCTCTTTTAATCGTTTGAATAACTTTTTTCATAGGAAGTCCAGATGTCTGACCTTCTAACATTTCTAAAGTGTTTAATACTGGTAGTCCCGCCCTAAGCATGGTTGCAAACTGTTTACAAAAAATCATAATTTCTTGTGGCTTTATGCCCGTACCAAAACTAAATGACATCTTTTCTTTTTTGGTAACAACTTTCTTTTTTTTAGCTTCTTTTAATTTTGTGATAATAACTTTTTGCTCTTTAAGTTTGTGGGCAGCTTCCGCATTATTTAAAGCTTCAATTTCACCCTCAACATATTTGCCAAGTGATATTCCTTTATATTCAAAATTTAGCATTAATTAGTTTGTAGAACTCTTTCATACTCTGCAAAAGAAAGGTCGCCACTTAACAACATATCTTGTCCCATATCTTGCATGGTCCTGAAGCCATTTTTTTTTGCTATGGCGTTTAATTCATTTTGTTGAAGGTTAGATAAAATTCCAGCTTTTAACTCGTTATCAATTTCAAGAATTTCATAAATTCCCATTCTTCCTTTGTAGCCAGCGCCGCTACATTCCTCACAACCGCTGCCTTTATAAATTGTGGCTCTTGCTGATTGTTCTGGTAAAAAACCAATTGAATTTAATAGTTTGGGGGTAATATTTTCATCTCTTACTCTACATTCTAAACATGTTTTTCGTGCTAAACGTTGAGCCATAATCAGAGTTAAAGCTGCAGATATTAAGTAGTTTGGTGTACCCATATTTTGCAAACGAGTAATTGAGCTTGAAGCATCATTCGTGTGAAGGGTACTAAACACTAAGTGCCCAGTTAATGCAGCCTTTAATGCAATATCAACTGTTGCTTTATCCCTAATCTCTCCAACTAGAATTACTTCCGGGTCTTGACGTAGAAAAGACCTTAGAGCTTCTTCAAAAGTATAACCAATGGTTTCTTTTATTTGAACCTGTCCTATTCCTTCCATTTCATATTCAACAGGGTCTTCAGCTG
>CAJQSY010000019.1:0-3153 GCA_905616605.1 uncultured Candidatus Pelagibacter sp. | reverse complement strand
AGATAATTGGACTAAAGCAAAATCTGATAAAATTGCGCCGATTATTGCCGTACCAACAACTGCTGGAACAGGATCAGAAACAGGACGAGCTTCTGTAATCTTAAATGAAGAAACAGGTGTAAAAAATATAATTTTTCATCCTAAATTTTTACCTTCAATAGTTATTTTAGATCCAGTATTAACACTTAGTTTACCTGCAAAGATTACAGCCGCAACCGGTATGGATGCATTAGCTCATAATTTAGAAGCTTATTGTGCCCCAGGATACCACCCAATGGCAGATGGAATTGCCCTAGAAGGAATGAGATTAATTAACAAATGGCTATTAGAAGCTGTTAATAATGGATCTAATATTGAAGCAAGACTGAATATGTTAACTGCAGCCAGTATGGGCTCAACAGCTTTTCAAAAAGGCTTGGGGGCAATTCATTCATTAAGTCATCCTGTTAATGCATTAAATAATATTCATCATGGTTTATCCAATGCAATATTCATGCCTTACGTATTAACATTTAATAAAGATTCTATTGAAAAGAAAATAATAAAGATTTGTGATTATTTAGAACTTAAAGATAGATCTTTTGATGGTTTTGTTAACTGGGTTTTAGATTTAAGAAAAAAACTAGATATGCCTCATAAATTATCAGAAGTGATTGATGAAAAAGATTTTGATATTGATAGATTGTCAAAAATGGCTTTAGCAGATCCATCTACTGGAGGAAATCCAAAAAAATTAACCGAAAATGATATGAGAACAATGTACCAGCACAGTATGACGGGTGAATTGTTTAAATGAGTGATTCAAATATTTTAATTGTTGAAGGAAATATTAGAGAAGATAGTGAGTTTTTTATTAAAGCAGCGGGAGCTTCTGCAGGAGATAACTTAAAAAATTTAATTTTAAAAATAGAACCATCTGCAATTACAGAAATTATAAATCCTGGTCACGATGATGAAACAACGAATGTTCTAAAAGATATGAGTAAATATAATGGTATTGTCTTTACTGGTGGTGCGATGAGAATAAATGATATGACAGATGTAATTAAGAAACATATTAATTTTGCATCTAATTGCTTTCATCATAAAAAGAAGATTTTAGCTATTTGTTGGGGTTTACAAGTTTGCTCAACAGCAGCTGGAGGTAAGGTTGACCCTGGAAAAAATGGTGCTCACATTGGAGTTGCATCAGACGTAATTATTAACAATGAAGGTGAGAAGCATTTTATATACAAAGATAAAAAAAAGATTTTTACATCACCAGCATTTAATTTTGATGAAGTAAGTGAACTACCAAAAAATGCTATTCTTTTATCAAGTGACATAGTTAACAATGTAATGGGTGTTAGTTTTAATGTGGGAAACTCTGAAATTATTGGCTTACAGTATCATCCTGATTATGAATATTTTCAGATGCTTAAACTTATTGATGGTCGTAAACAGCGACTATTTGTAAATAAAAATTTTTTAAATGAAGAAGAGTATGAAAGTCATATCTCATTCATAAAATCTCAAAATGAACTATTAGATTTTAATAATAGAACATGTGAAGTTAGAAATTGGCTTAATTATATACGCAACTAATTTTTAAAATAGACCTTCAATTTCACCATCTTTATTTAGCTTAATCGAGTCTGCTGCTGGAACCCTTGGTAGTCCAGGCATAGTCATAACAGCACCGCATATAACAACAATAAACTCTGCTCCTGAAGAGAGTTTAATTTCTCTAATTGGTAAAGAATGTCCTGTTGGTGCACCTTTTAAGCTTGGGTCTGTTGAAAAGCTGTATTGAGTTTTTGCAATACAAATTGGGAAATCTCCGTAACCAGCATCTTCAAAGCTTTTTAATTGATCTCTAATTTTAGTATCAGCAATAACCTCATCTGCTCTATAAATTTCTTTTGCAATTATTTCTATCTTTTTAAATAGAGGAGTTTTACTCTCATATAAGAATTTGAATTTGTCTTCATTTTTCTCACATAATTCAGCAACATGACTTGCAAGTTCTTTTGTACCTTCACCACCATTTGCCCAATGGGTACAGAGACTTGCTTTAACACCAATAGTGTCACAAAATTCTATCAAAGCTTTTACTTCATTATCTGTATCTTTAATAAAATGATTAACAGCTACTGCAACGGGTAAACCAAATTTTTTAACGTTTTCCACGTGTCTTTTAAGGTTAACTAAACCTTTTTTTAAAGCTTCTACATTTTCTGTTTTAAGATCATCTTTTGCTACACCACCATGCATCTTTAATGCTCTAATAGTTGCAACAATTACAACACAGCTAGGTTTTAAATCTGATTTTCTACATTTAATATCAAGAAATTTTTCTGCGCCTAAGTCTGCACCAAATCCTGCTTCAGTAACCACATAGTCAGCAAGTTTTAGCCCAGTCTTTGTTGCAATTACAGAATTACAACCGTGTGCAATATTAGCAAAAGGACCACCATGAATAATTGCAGGATTATTTTCTAAAGTTTGGGTAACATTAGGTCTAATCGCATCTTTTAATAATACAGTCATCGGACCTTGTGCTTTTAAATCTTTAGCATAAACAGGTTTTTTATCTCTAGTATAGGCAATTGTAATATTTCCTATTCTTTTTTCTAAATCTTCTAAATCATTTGATAAACAGAAGATTGCCATGATTTCAGATGCAACAGTTATATCAAAACCATCTTCTCTTGGAAAACCATTTGCAACTCCACCTAAATTTATATTTATAGATCTTAAAGAACGATCGTTCATATCCATAACTCTTTTCCATGCAATTCTTCTAACATCGATATCCAATTTATTTCCCCAATAGATGTGATTATCAATTAATGCAGATAGTAAATTATGAGCTGATGTAATTGCGTGAAAGTCTCCAGTGAAATGTAAATTAATTTGTTCCATTGGAACAACTTGGGCGTAACCACCACCAGCAGCACCACCTTTCATTCCAAAAGAGGGACCAAGGCTTGGCTCTCTTAAACAAACGATAGATTTTTTTCCAATTTTATTTAGACCATCATTTAAACCAACTGAAGTTGTGGTTTTACCTTCACCTGCTGGAGTTGGTGTGATTGCAGTTACTAATATAAGTTTTCCGTCAGGTTTATCCTTTAAAGTGTCTAAATATTCCAAGTTAATTTTTGCAATATG
>CAJQSY010000018.1:0-4685 GCA_905616605.1 uncultured Candidatus Pelagibacter sp. | reverse complement strand
ATTGGACAACATGCTCTTAATCATTTTATTGATTTTAATAAAGATATGAAAATTTCTATGGTTAAAGATATGTTATTTGATGTGAATAAAAAATATTATGTAACTGACATAGAGCCTCTAAATAAAAAAGATATAGTATTCCTAACTAAGTCTAATAATATATTTAAAAAAAATAAGAACTTGTTTATATTGAAAAATAAGTTTTAAATTAATCTAATTCAAATTCTGCAGTGTAGTCTTTTTTTAAGGATTGGTTTTGATTCTTTTTATCTAAATAACAATTCCCAATAACTAATTTATCTAATTCATTGCCCATAAAACAATTAAATGCATCTGTTGGAGTGTTTACAATGGGCTCTCCTCTTACATTGAATGAAGTGTTAACAATTACTGGGCAATTTGTTATTTGTTTAAATTTTTTAATTAACTTATAATATTTTCTATTGGTGTCTTCATGTACTGTTTGTATTCTCGCTGAATAGTCAACATGTGTTACTGCAGGAATTGTTGATCTTTTAATATTTAATTTTTCTATTCCAAATAATTGTTTTTCATTATTACTCATCTCAATAGTTTTTTCTTGTTTAATATTTGCAACCATCAACATGTAAGGGCTATCAATATTTATATCAAACCACTCGGTTAGGTTTTCTCTCAATATAGATGGTGCAAATGGACGAAAACTCTCTCTATATTTAACTTTTAAATTTAAATTTTTTTGCATTTCTGAGGATCTTGGGTCACCCAAAATAGACCTTCCGCCTAGAGCTCTAGGCCCAAATTCCATTCTGCCTTGGAACCATCCTATTGCTTCGCCAGAAGATAAGTTTTCAGCTGCTTTACTAATTAAATTTTCTTCATCTAATATTTCATAAATGGCACCATTTTTAGTTAATTCTTCTTCAATTTGTTTTTGAGTAAATTCTGGACCTAAATATGAACCTTTCATACTATCCTTTGGATTTACTAATCTTGGATTATTCTGCTCTATATGCCATAAGGCTAAGGTTGCACCAAGTGAGCCTCCAGCATCTCCAGATGCAGGTTGTACCCATATGTTCTCAAAAATATTTTCTTTTAATATTTTTCCATTAGCCACACAGTTCAAGGCAACTCCACCAGCTAAACATAAATTTGAAATTTTAAACTCATCTTTTAAAGATCTTAATAATTTTATCATTATTTCTTCTGTAACTTTTTGAATAGAAGCTGCAATATCCATATGAAATTGAGTTAATTTATCTTTTTTTGAATCTCTAGGATTATCACCAAAAAGTTTATGGAATTTTTGACTAGTCATAGTTAATCCAGTCGAATAATTGAAAAATTCTTGGTTTAATCTAAATGTTCCATCTTCCTTAACGTCAATTAAATTATCCATTATTTTATCTTTATAAATTGGATTTCCATAGGGAGCTAAACCCATCAATTTATATTCACCACTATTAACTTTGAAACCAGTATAATATGTGAAAGCAGAATATAATAATCCGAGTGAATGTGGAAAATGAATTTCTTTTACAATTTCTAATTTATTAGATTTTCCAATAGCAACAGTTGTTGTTGCCCATTCACCAACACCATCCGCCGTTAAAACTATAGCCTCTTCAAATGGTGAGGGAAAAAAAGCACTTGCAGCATGACTTAAATGATGTTCAGAAAAAAAAATTTTATTTTCATGATTAAAACTCTCATCATGTTTTTTTAGTTCATTAATAAGCATTGTTTTTTGAAACAATTTGTCTTTAAGCCAGACAGGCATGGCCTTGCAAAAAGATCTAAATCCTTTCGGTGCAAAAGCCACGTAAGTTTCAAGTAATCTTTCAAATTTTAGAAATGGTTTTTCATAAAAAATAATTTGATCTATATCTTTTAATTTAAGTCCAGAATAATCTAGTACAAAATTTACAGCATGGAATGGATAATTGGAGTCATGTTTAATTCTTGTAAATCTCTCTTCTTGAGCAGCTGCTATAATTTCTCCATCTACCAGGATTGAAGCTGCACTATCATGATAAAAAGCTGATATTCCTAAAATAGAAGTCACTTAAAAAATAGTGTAAATAAAGGGAGCAACAGCTGAACCTTGACTTAAAATTATTAATCCACCAAAAATTAGTAGTACAAAAATAATTGGAAATAACCAGAATTTTTTTCTTTCTTTTAAAAATTGATAGAATTCTTTTATAAAACTCATAATTTAAAATTGATTTTTCATTTTACTTTTAATCTTTGATTTATTAATCCAATAACTTTTATTATCATTTATTTTTATATTTAACACATCTTTTTTTAAAAGCTTTAATATTAATGAAATAGGTGTCACTACGAAAAAATAAACCACACCCATTACTAACGGCGCAACTATTATACCAAGAACAATTCCAAGATTTGTCCAAAATATATTTAGGGGTGTTAATATTTTTGAATTTATTAAGCCTAATATTAAAAAAATTAATGATAAAATTAAAAAAGAATATTTGAATTCACCAAATTTAATTAAGGGATAAATTGTAATCAGGCTAAAAAAAATAAAAAAAACTATCCCAAAATTTCTATTTGTAGGTAATTCATCTTTCTTATATACAAACTTAAGTTTACCCATAATATAAATAATGCATTTTATTAAAAAAATATTTTTCTATTGTATATCAATACTTATTTCAACATTAATAATAATTTTACTTGTTGAGACAAGTGTGAGGCTTTTTGTAGATAATGGTTTTAATTATGAAATTGAAATGATGAAATATGCAAAAAACATCAAAAAAGTAGAATCAGTAAATGGATATAAAATTTTTATTCATAAGCCAAATATAAAAACAACCATAATGAAGGCTGAAATTAAAACAGACAAAAATGGCTTCAGATATAATTTAAATAATAAAGAAAACTCAAATGTTTTAATGTTGCTAGGAGACTCAATGACTTTTGGGTTTGGGTCAAGCTATACATTTGCTGATTTTTTGCAAAAGGAGCTTCATGATCAATATAATGTTTTAAATACAGGTGTTGGAAATACTAATACTGAAATGCAAGAAAAAGGATTCTTTAAATTTCATAAAGTTCATAATCCTAAAATTTTAGTACTAAATTTTTTTATTAATGATCTAGAGATAATCATTCCTAAAAAAAAGAATTTTATTAGAAATAATTTTTATAGTTTTAGTTATTTATATTATAAATATAATATTATTAAATTAAGGTTTTCAGAAACTCTTACATTTTCTTCATATTATAAAAAAACTTTTGAAGATGAAAAAGTTTTATCAAATGTATTTAATTCAATAATAAATTTAAAAAACTATTCAGAACAGAACAATGTAAAATTTTTTGTACATTTTATTCCTGAATTGCATGATTTGAAAAATTATCCATTCATTTATGAGCATAATATTATTAAAAATTTTTTATCCAAAAATAATATTAAGTATATTGATGGATTAGATTATCTAAAAAATAAGAAAGAAAAAACATTATGGGTCTCTGTTCAAGATACTCATGCTAATGAAAAAACTCATAAGATAATTGGTGAGTACTTATTGAAATATCTAGAAAAAGAGATTTTTTAATTTCTAGTTTTTATTTCATCTAATATTTTTTCTTTAAAGGATTTTGCAATAATTCTATTAACCCACGATCTAGCATGAGATGCTGAATGATCATTAGTAACAGGAATTTTGTCATTGATTTTTGTAATTTTTTTAAAATAAGGACACCAGTCTGAAAAAATAATATTATTTTCTTTAGTCCAATTTTTTACAAATTCATAATCTGCCCCACATACATTCTCTTTTTTTTTACCTAGGCTGTGCCATGAAAAAATAAAAACAATATTTTTTTCTTTAAGTTTTGAATTAAAATTAATAATCTTATTTGCATAGTGTTTGATGAAAGTATTATTAAAATCTATTTCTTCTTGATGATAATTTTTATTTCTTTTTTCTAAATGAATTAGATATTTTATTCTTTTTAAAATTTCAAAATAGTTGGAAATATATCCAAGATATTCTGCTGTACCAAAAAATCTTGGAGAGTCTTTAATCAGATGCCCATGTTTCTGGCCAAGATTAAAAAAATAATCCCCCATATGATCATTTTGATCTGCTAGATAAGTAACAAAGGTTGGTTTATCAAAATGTTTTTTGAATAAATCATAAGATAATAAGGTTTGTTTTGTTCCAAAAGCTGCTAGAGCTAAATTTACAACACCCCAATTATTAGAGTCATCTGAATTAATTCCTGTAAATAATATAAATGGATAGGAACTATCAAATGGAACACCAGTACCCATTGTATTGGAATCGCCAATTGAAAAAATTAATTTATCATAATTTGAAAAATTGTTTTCGTAGTTTAGGGTACCAAAATTATTAGTTATTACTTCCTGTCTGTGATCTGTAATTTTTACATTATTAAGGTTTTTTCTCAATACAATCCCTAAATCTTCATTATATTCATAATTTGATATATCCCCAGATTGGTGCATAGGCACAAAAGTTCTTAATGATATTTCTATGATCGAAAATAAAATAACTGAAGTGAATACTGTTAACCAAAAATTTTTCATAAATATTTATAGTTTTATGACTATATTTATAATAATCAATGGGCAAAATGCCAGATAAAATATTTATAAATACTCTTAAATTTTTATTGTACCTTATACCAATTGGCTTAATTAC
>CAJQSY010000017.1:0-4108 GCA_905616605.1 uncultured Candidatus Pelagibacter sp. | reverse complement strand
ATGAGATTTTGAACTTCTAATTCACTTGGATTTTTAATTTTGTCTTTCATTAATAGAATCTATTCCTCTAATAGATTTTTTGCTACCCATTTATGAAATTGATGAGTTGGGTTGTCCATTATTGGTGAAAAATTTCCACCATTATATGCTGGTGAATTTCTACCTTCCTGCATACCTTCTATGGCTTTTATATCTTCTGACATAACTTCTTTCCAAAATTCTGCATTTTTTTTTCTCATCTCAATAAACTCAGATCCATTCGCACTATCATTACCCACATAATACATCGTTAAATGTTCTTTAGTTTCACTAATAGACTTAGGTTCTAACCAAAAAACATAAAAGTGATCTATATGAAGACCAATCATTACGTTTGGAAACAAAGCAATATATTCAGCTTTTTTAGATAAGTCCTTAGGCCAATTTGGAAAATTATTAAAACTTTGATTTCCTTTAACAGGTTGGTCGTATTTATTTGTACCTTGGCCAGCAAATCTATTTGGTAAACCTTGGATATGATAATGGTTACTAATATTTGAAACTTTATTTAATTCTGGATGAATCCAGGGCAAATGATAGCTTTCACAATAATTTTCTATTGCAAATTTCCAATTACATTTAACATCAAGACTGAAATAACCATGGTCATTTGAGTGTTTAAGTAATTTTTGATCTTCCTTAGATATGAATTTTGACCATCTTTCTTCAAGAGTCTTGATATACTCATCAAACTCTAATTCATTACCATTTATATTGATAAATATTATGTCCATCCAAACTTTGGTTCTAACTTCTTTTAGGCTACTTTTTAATTTATCAAATTTATCTATTTCATGAACATTCAGGCCACCAATATGAGGTGTCGCGACCAACTTTCCATCAAAATCGTAGGACCATGAATGATATGGACATCTTAAGGCATTTTTCAAAGAACAAGGCTCATCTAAAAGCTTGAAGCCTCTATGGCTGCAAACATTATGAAATATTCTTATTTTTCTCTCTTTGTCTCTGAGAATAATAAGAGGGATGCCTAATAAGTTATAAGGTTGAGCGTCTCCTACATTTGGCACAGAACTTCCAACGCCAATTACTGTCCATTTATCCTTGAAAATCCTCTCTCTTTCGATCGTTAGATAATCAGAGCTAGTATAGCACTCGTTTGGTAGGCCATGAGCTTCCTCGATGGGATTATCAACCACTCTAATTTTTTCCAAATCCAAGATCTTTGAAAGTTCAAGATTTTTAGGATTTTCAGACATTAAAAAAAATTATCACCAGCACAATTTTTGGCAACAAATATTTTTATCCACAAGATGAATTTCTTTGACAGCTTTTATAAAAAAGATAATGATCAGAAAAATGAATTTTTCACTTGAGGTAGGACCTCACACAGACCTAGATACTTTACCTCCCGTCAAGGATGTTTATATAACTATGCTTCCTGGTGGAGACTATAAAGAGACGGCTGAAAAAGCTGATGCTTTAGTAAAAAAAGGATTTAATCCTGTTCCACATTTTCCAGCTAGATCAATTAATGATGAGGCTCAACTTAAAGATTATATTTCAAGATGTAAAGATGTAGGTACAAAACAAGCTTTAGTAATTGGTGGTAGTAGAGATCCAATTGGAAAATTTGATAGCTCAATTCAAATTTTAGAGACAGGATTTTTTGATGGAATTAAAATAGGAATAGCAGGACATCCAGAAGGAAGTCAGGATATGTCCGATACAAAATTAGAAAAAGCCATGATAGATAAAAAGCCTTACGCCGACTATATAGTGACCCAGTGGTTACTAGAGAGTCAACCTATCATAGATTTCATTTCTAAGCAGTCAGTACCAGTACATGTAGGAATTACTGGGCCAATGAAAATAACTAGCTTAATAAAATTTGCTAATATTGTCGGGGCGAAAAATTCCATTAATTTTCTTAAGTCTAATTTTAGCAAGGCATTAGATTTATTGAAACCTAAAGACCCTAATGAATTGATTGGGAAAGTGAAAGAGTTTACTGGCAACTTCCACATTTATACATTCGGCGGCTTGAAGGAAACTAACAAGTGGTTGAAGGAGAACGGTTATGTCTAATGAATTTGACTATACTAAACTAAATCATGCTACTTCAGTTGATCAATCAGATCGTGAAGTACCATATAACTTAAGACAGAGTGGGCCTACAAAAGTTGAAATGTTAATTTCAACAAGAGTAAGAAAATCTCCATACTGGCATCTATCAATGGAAGCTGGTTGTTGGAGAGCAACTGTTTACAATCGTATTTATCACCCAAGAGGTTATGTAAAACCCGAAGATGGTGGAGCGATGGTAGAGTATGAAGCAATTAAAAATCACGTTACTATGTGGAATGTTGCTGTTGAAAGACAAATTAGAGTTAAAGGTCCTGATGCAGAAAAGTTTACAGACTACGTAATAACTAGAGATGCTACTAAAATCTCACCTATGAGAGCAAGATATGTAATTCTTTGTAATGCATATGGTGGAGTTTTAAATGATCCTATTCTTCTTAGAATTTCTAAAGATGAATTTTGGTTCTCATTATCAGACTCTGATATTGGTATGTATCTTCAAGGTGTTAATGCTGATGGAAGATTTGATTGTACTATTGAAGAGATTGATGTTTGTCCGGTACAAATTCAAGGACCTAAATCAAAAGCTTTGATGAAAGATCTTTGTGGAGATCAAGTTGATTTCGACAATATGCCTTTCTATGGATTAGCTGAAGTTAAAGTTGGTGGAAGAAGTTGTGTAATTTCACAATCTGGTTTCTCAGGTGAAGCTGGTTATGAAATTTACTTAAGAGAAGCAACTAAATACGCTGATGATATGTGGAATGCTGTTCTTGAAGCGGGTAAAAAACATAGCTTAATGGTTATAGCTCCTGCTCACCATAGAAGAATTCAAGCTGGAATTCTTTCTTGGGGTCAGGATATGGATCATCAACACAATCCTTTTCAGTGTAACCTTGGTTACCAGGTTTCATTAGCTGGTAAAGGTGAGTGGAATAAAAAAGCTGATTATGTTGGAAAAGCTGCATTAGAGAAAATGGGTGCTGAAATTAAGGATGGAAAAAAACCTTATAAACTTCAACTAGTTGGACTTGAAATGGGTGGAAAACCAATTGAAGAATATGCTCCGGACTTCTGGTTAGTATCACCTGAGAATGGTGGTGATCCAGTTGGGTTTATTACTTCCCCTTGGTATCATCCTGAAAAAGGTCAAAATATTGCAATGGGATATGTGCCATTTGATGGAACATTAAATGCAAACGGATTCCCTAAAGGAAAAGCTGGAACTAAGTACAAAGTTCACTTACCTGCAGAATATTCAGACACTCCAGGAACTCCTGTTGATGCTGTGGTAGTAGATATGCCATTTACGGAATCTTATAACGCAAACACAAGAGAAGTCGTTAAAGGTTAAATTAATTATTTGGGGGAGATTAATTCTCCCCCACTAATAATGACAAAATCATTCCTAATCGCAATTTGCATAATAATAGTAATTGCTTTAATACTCTTTCCACTATTTGTTTCTTACAAAGCGCAAAAGAATAGAAAAAAATAAATAATGTTTGGTCAATTTTTAAATATAATTGTTCGGTCTATAAAATTAGATAAAACTCTTTACAAAGATAATAAAAACTTTGGTGAAGCTGCAATATATTTTGCAGGTTTAATAATGATACTAGATGGCTTAGCTGGGGCTGTTGCAGCAAATACTGTTATTAAAACTGCTGTTGCAATGTCTGGCTTAACTGCCATTCTTACTTGGTTTGTATGGGGGCTTTTTATTTATGTTATCGGTGTAAAATTATTTCCAGATAAAGAAACAAAAGTACCATTTAAAAAGGTATTAACAGCTGTGGGATTTGCTCATGCACCGGGACTTTTAAGATTTTTTGCTGTAACACCGGATTTAATGATCCCAATAATATTTCTAACTCAGTTTTGGATATTTGCAGGATTAATCATTTCAACAAAACAAGTTTTAAATCTAAAGTCTAATTTTAAATCTTTTGGAATAGTCTTTTTAGCTTTTTTAATAATTGCTTTTCTTTCAATATCTTTTGTAATGAGCAAGATGAATGCT
>CAJQSY010000016.1:0-73590 GCA_905616605.1 uncultured Candidatus Pelagibacter sp. | reverse complement strand
AGCCTCAAATGGATCTAAGCTCTCAGGCTTTCCTGTTTTAACATCGCAGAACGCACATGCCCTTGTGCAAGTATCACCCATGATCATAAATGTGGCATGACGCTTGCTCCAACATTCTGTAATATTTGGACAATTAGCTTCCTGGCAAACTGTTACTAAATTGTTTTGATTAACAATAGTCTTGGTTAAGAAGAATTCTTTACTATTAGTTAATTTAGATCTTATCCAATCAGGTTTTTTCTTAATTGGATTAATCGGTTTATTAACTTTTTCTGGGTGTCTTGGTTTAATTGTCATTCTTCTTAATTATATAGAGTGTCTCTCCTTCATTGCCAAACATAAATTTTTCTCTGATTAATGTTTCGATATAATCTAGGTCTAATTTAGTACTTAATAGAGAGTTTTTAAATTCAAGATCTTTGATTTTGTTGGATAAATTAGCTTCTTCAATTTTTAGATTAACTAAAATTTCTTTTTTTTTAAAATAAGAAAAAAGGCCTCTTTCACCATCTAAAAGGTTGAAGAAAAAATAAAGTATTAAAAAAGTAGAGATTAATAAAAAATAATTTTTTTTTAATTTACCCAGCATTAATGAATTTTACTCATTGATGCTTTTTTTCCAAGCTCTTCTTCTATACGTAATAATTGATTATATTTTGCAACACGTTCAGATCTTGCCAGAGATCCTGTTTTGATTTGATTTGAATTTGTACCTACAGCAAGGTCTGCTATAAAAGTGTCTTCACTGTCTCCAGATCTATGAGAAATTATTGTTTTATATCCAATAATTTGTGCAAACTTAATAACCTCAAGTGTTTCGGATACTGTACCAATTTGGTTAAGTTTAATTAATATCGAATTTGATGAGTTGTTTAAGAAACCTTTTTTAAGTCTTTCTAAATTAGTTACATAAAGATCATCACCAACTATTTGCACATTATTAGTTTGCTTCATTAATTTACTCCATGCAAGCCAATCATTTTCTCCAAATGGATCTTCAATTGATTTAATTTTGTATTTATTTATTATCTTTTTATATTCTTTAATAGATTGATCTACTGAAACAAACTTCTTTGAATGAATAGAATATTTGTCTTTCTTGATTAATTCATTTGCTGCTACATCTAAACAAATTGAGACATCTTTACCATTTTTAAAACCAGACTTATTAATTGCAGCTACAACTAAATCTAAAGCTTTTTCATTACTGCTGATCATTGGAGCAAAGCCGCCTTCATCTCCTACAGAAGTTGATAGTCCATTTTTTATAATCAATTTTCTTAAATTGCTAATTACAACAAAGCATATTCTCATGGCTTCTGAAAAACTCATAGCCTTATCAGGTCTAATCATAAACTCTTGAATTCTTAATCCGTTATTAGCATGCGCCCCCCCATTAATAATATTCATTAATGGGTAAGGTAATTTGTAATTATTCTTTACTAAAAATGTTTTGTATAAAGGTACTTTTTTGATTTTTGCAGAAAGTTTCTTAGCCGCCATAGACACTGCTAAAATAGTATTAGCTCCCAAGCTTGTTTTTTGCCGGGTACTATCAAGATTAATTAAGATTGTATCAATACGTGTTTGATCATGAATATTTGCACCTGTTAGTCTTTTTGAAATTTTTGTATTAACCAAATTGACAGCACCTAAAACACTTTTACCTAAATATTTTTTATTATTACTGTCTTTTTTTTCAAATGCTTCGTACGTTCCAGTTGAGGCACCTGACGGACAAATAGCCGAGGCACTTAAATTTTTTGAATAAACTTCTGCTTCAATTGTAGGGTTTCCCCTGCTATCAAAAACTTGACGTGCTCTTATCTTTAAAATCTTACTCATTTATTTTTTAATTAGATTATCTATTTCAAATAATTGAGATAGTAATTTTTCTAATTTATCTAGCGGAACCATATTGGGTCCATCTGATGGGGCATTATCTGGGTCTTGATGTGTTTCAATAAAAACACCTGCAACACCCACTGCGACTGCAGCTCTTGCTAAATATTCAACAAACTCTCTTTGACCACCGCTGGTCTCGCCTAAACCTCCAGGTTGCTGGACTGAATGTGTAGCATCAAAAATAACAGGGTACCCATTTTTTGCCATTATAGGTAGAGACCTCATGTCAGAGACAAGAGTATTGTAACCAAAGCTGGCCCCTCGTTCTGTAACTAGAATATTATTATTACCTGAGTCAGCAATTTTTTTCGTAACATTAACCATATCCCATGGTGCGAGGAATTGACCTTTTTTAACATTTATAATTTTCCCAGTTTTGGCTGCAGCAATTAATAGATCTGTTTGCCTACATAAAAATGCTGGAATTTGTAATACATCTGCATGAGGGGCTACCACTGAACATTGTTCAGCGTTGTGTATGTCAGTTAATATTGGAACATTTAATTCTTTTTTAATTTTATCAAAAATAGGCAAAGATTGTTCAAGACCCGCACCTCTTTGTCCTTTTAGACTTGTTCTATTAGCTTTATCGAAAGATGTTTTGTAAATAAAACCCATATTAAACTTGGAGGTTATTTCTTTGATTTGACCTGCCATATCCATAGCGTGTTGCTCCGTTTCAAGTTGGCATGGACCCGCAATAATACAAATTTTATTATTATTTGAAATTTCTATATTTCCGCAGTTAACTTTTATATTTTTCATTTATGATTTTTAGCAGCCTTAATAAATGATGAGAATAAAGGATGTGGTGCTAAAGGTCTAGATTTAAATTCTGGGTGAAATTGAACGGCAATAAACCATGGGTGGTTTTTAAGCTCAATAATCTCTGGTAATTTTTTATCTGGAGATAATCCTGAAAAGATAAGGCCATTTTTTTCAAATTGATCCTTATAACCAATATTAACTTCGTATCTATGTCTATGTCGTTCTTGGATAGAATTTGATTTATAGATTTTTCTAATCAAAGAATTTTCTTTTAATTTGGCCTCATAAAGACCAAGTCTCATAGTGCCACCAAGATCTTTATCTGTTCCTTTAATTAATTTTCCATTCTTATTCCATTCAGAGATTAAACCAATGATTGGGGTTCCTCCAGATCCAAACTCACTTGATGTAGCTTTCTTTATATTTAACTTATTCCTTGCAAATTCAATAATAGCCATCTGCATTCCAAAACAAATTCCAAAAAAAGGAATTTTTTTCTCTCTAGCATATTTAATTGCTTCAATTTTTCCCTCTGTTCCCCTTTTGCCAAATCCGCCAGGTATCAAAATTCCAGAAACTCCTTTTAATTTTTTTTTAATTTCAGAAATTTTTAAGTTTTCAGAATCTATTCTCACTAAATTAATTTTCAAATTATTATCAATACCGCCGTGAGTTAAGGCTTCATCTAGTGATTTATAAGCATCTTTAAGCTCAACATATTTTCCGATGATTGCAATATTGATTGATTTTTTTGTATGTAGAACAATTTTGGTAATTTTTTTCCAAGGATTTAAATTAACTTTTTTTCTAGATTTTATTTTAAAATATTTAAGTACCTGTTTATCTAAATTTTCTCTATTGAAGCTAATTGGCGCTTCGTAAATAGTTTTAACATCAACAGTTTGAATTACATTTTCAATTCCAACATTACAGAACAAGGATATTTTTTTTCTATGCTCCAATGGTATAGCCCTTTCAGATCTGCAAATAATAATATCTGGTTGTATGCCAAGACTTCTTAATTCTTTTACTGAGTGTTGAGTGGGTTTTGTTTTTATTTCATCTGAAGCTCTAAGGTATGGGACTAAAGTTAAGTGAATAAATAAAGCATTTTTTTTTCCAACATCATTGGAGAATTGTCTAATAGCTTCAACGAATGGGAGGCTTTCTATGTCACCCACTATTCCACCAATTTCACAAATTACAAAGTCTTCCTTTGATGTGTCACTTTTTATAAAATCTTTAATACGGTCAGTTATATGTGGAATAACCTGAACTGTTTTTCCAAGGTACTCTCCTTTACGCTCTTTTTTTAAAACATCACTATAAATTTTTCCTGTTGTAATATTGTCAGATTTTTTTGCAGATATTCCAGAAAATCTTTCATAATGTCCTAAATCTAAATCTGTTTCTGCACCATCATCTGTTACAAAAACTTCACCATGTTGAAAGGGACTCATCGTTCCTGGGTCAACATTTAAGTAAGGATCTAATTTTCTTAAACGTACATTGAAACCTCTAGATTGTAATAGGTATGCAAGGGAAGCTGAGGAAAGACCTTTTCCTAATGAAGAAACCACACCGCCGGTTACAAAAATATATCGCGCCATGGTATTATCTTATAGCGATTAATTAATGAGTTTAAAAGGATTAATTATTGTTTTCAGGAATTGAAGGTGTATCACTAGACTTTTCTTCAATGATATCCAATACAGAAGATGTAGGTGTTAACTCACCTCTAGAAATTATTGTTAAAGCTAAACTACAAATTATGAATAAAGTTGCAACTACTGCTGTAGCCTTGCCCATAAAATTACCAGCAGATCTGGAAAGCATAAAATTATCTTGAGAAACACCTATACCAAGTGCTCCACCTTCAGATTTTTGGACTAGTATCAAAAGCACAAGTACTGTTGCTAGTACTAAGTTGACTACTAATAGAATATTTTCCATGGGGGTTAACTATATGTTTTTTTGACTATATCAATAAATTTTTTAGCATTTTGAGATGCTCCACCAATTAAAAAACCATCAATATTATTAATTTCTCTTAGGATTGTTATATTTTGGGGATTTACAGAACCCCCATATAAAACTTTTGGTGATTTATCTTTAAATTTACTTTTGATAAATTCTACTGTTTTAAAAAGATCTTGAGGTTTCGGTATAAGACCGCTGCCTATAGCCCAAACAGGTTCATAAGCTAAAAAAATATTTGATTTATTTTTAATATTTTTTAAACCAATTTTAATTTGTTTGGATAAGGTTGAGTGTGTCTTTTTTTTTCTTTTTTCACTTAAAGTTTCACCAATACAAAAAATAACTTTTAATTTAGCTTCAAGAGCACTTTTAATTTTTAGATTAATTAGTTTATCACTTTCACCCTGTTCTCTATTTTCTGAATGACCAATGATTACGAAATGAGCACCAATATTTTTTAACATACGGGAATTAACATGACCTGTATGAGCACCATAATCTTTACTTTCATGGCAATTTTGTCCACCAATACCAATTTGACAATTACTAAATTTTTTTGAAAAAGAACTTATTAAAGTATTTGGAGGACAATAAATTAATCTACCTCCCTTTATTTCTTTAGATTTTGAAAATTTAATAACCTTATCCAATGTATTTAGGGAAGATAAATTCCCATACATTTTCCAATTAGCTACAAAATACATATATTTATTTGTCATAATGAAAAATTTAATCTATAGCTTGATATTTTAAAGATCAATAAATTAATAATGTAATGATAAATCCATTTAAAAATTTTACAAAAAAAAAGATTGGTGGCTTAATACTGATTTTTGTTATTATAATAGCTTTTGGCTTCGGTGGATTTGGTGGAGGATTTAGCACTGGAAATCAAAATAATATAGCTAAAATAAATAACACTAATATCTCTACGCAAGATTTCATGGATTACCTAAATCAATCTGGCTTAAGTCAGCAAGTAATAAAAGAGAATATTGATAAAAATGTAATTGAGGAGCTTTTGTCTTCTATGGTTTCAATGACTTTACTCGAACTTGAAATAAAAAATTTAGACCTAGTCATATCAGATGAAGTAATTGCAGAAACTCTTAAGAAAAATAAAAACTTTCTTGATGAAAATGGTAATTTTAAAAGAACTCTTTATGAAAAATTTTTACTTACAAATAGTATGAGTGCAGCGATGTATGAAATAAAATTAAAGAATAATGTTCTACAAAAAGAATTGTTTGCATATATAAGTGGTGGAGCGAAATCACCCAAGTTTTTAACTAATAAATATTTTATAGAAAACAATAGAAAATTAGATATTGAATTTATTAAATTAAATAGATTTTATAAAAAAGTAGATGAATTTACCAATCAGGAAATTAAAATTTTTATTGATGAAAATTCAGAAAAACTTAAGCAAGATTATATTGATTTTTCTTATGTAATAATAACACCTAAAAACTTATTGGGTGTAGATGAATTTAATCAGGCTTTTTTTGATGCAATTGATGAAATTGACAACAAGATATCTAAAAACATAGATTTTAAGACAATTACAAATGAATTAAATGTCAATGTGATTACGAAAAAAGATTACATAAATTTAGAAAATAAGGAGACTATTGAAAATAAAATTTATAATTCTAGAAAAGACGAGATTGAAATACTTGAAGACAATGGAACATTCATTTTTTATCAAATAGATAATGTTATTCAAAAATTACCTAATTTAGATGATGAAAGATTTGTAAAACAAATAACAAACCTTCTATTTCAAAAAGAAAAATTTGAATTTAATAAAGATATACTAAACCAATTAGATAAAAATGAATTTAATCAAGCATCATTTGATAAACTTGGGAATGGTGAAGTTGAAAAAACTCAATTAAATTCAATTAAGGACATTAATAAATTTGAAAATAATTCTGTTAAAATTTTATACACACTACCAATTAACACATTTACTCTAATTGCTGATAGAGAAGACAACATATTCATAGCTAAGGTTATAAAGCTTGAAGATACTAAAATTTCTTCAGATTCAAATATATTTAATGCAATCTCTAACGAAGCAAGTGCGGAAAATAGAAACGGAATATTAAAATCATACGATTATTTATTAAATAGCAAATACAAGGTTACAGTTAACGAAAAAACCCTCGATAGAGTAAAAAATTACTTTAGATAATGTTAAATCGAAACTTCAATGATTTTAAGTTTCAGCACAAAAAAAATCAAAATCAAATTTTATACACTTCTAGAAAAACAAAGAATGATCGTGAAGTTTTAAATTTAATAGATAATTTTCTTAATGAGAAAAACAGCTTTATTTTTGAATCTGTTGAGAAGGGAAAGATAAGGGGCAGATATACTATATTCGGCAAAAATCCCGATAAAATTTGGGAATTTAATAATAAAAACTCTTATTTAATTACAAATAAAGCTAAAAAAAAAATTAAGGGAGATCCAGATAAAATTATTGAAAAAATAATAGAAAACTTCAAGTTCAAAACGCCAGTTGGACTACCTCCTATTTGTTCATTAATATCTGGGTATTTTTCTTACGATTCTATTAGATACATCGAAAAAATTCCTAACAAATGTAAGGATGATTTAAAACTCCCTGACGTACGACTCTTAAGACCAAGAACGTTGGTTATCCACGATAATTTAAAAAAGAAGATTTTTTATATTATAAATACATTTGGTGATGAAAAAATTTCAAATTATAAAATAAAATATTTAGAAATTGAAAGTGAAATAAATGATCTGTTAATTCAGGCCTCTCTAGAAAAAAATAACTCTTATAAAGCCACTAAAACTAATATTAAAGTTAAATCTAATACGACTAAAAACAAGTTTTTAGAAATGGTTAATAGAGCCAAAAAATACATTAAAATTGGTGATATTTTTCAAGTAGTTTTAAGTCAAAGATTTGAAGCTAAATTAACTAAAAGACCCCTAGAAATTTATAAGAAATTAAGAGTTACCAACCCCTCTCCTTTTATGTACTTTTTTAATTTTAAAGATTTTCAAATAATTGGAGCCAGTCCTGAAATTCTAGTTAGACTACGAGACAATAAAATTACAGTTAGACCTATAGCGGGAACGCGACCTAGAGGCAAAAACACGAAGCAGGATAATTTTTTTGCAAAAGATTTGTTACAGGATAAAAAAGAGCTTTCAGAACATTTAATGTTACTTGATTTAGGGAGAAACGATGCTGGCAAGGTATCAAAAATTGGAACTGTTAAAGTTACAGAGAGCTTTATGATAGAAAAATATTCCCATGTAATGCATATAGTATCTAATGTAATGGGAGTTTATAATAAAAAATATTCAAGATTTAAATCATTACTTGCTGGTTTTCCAGCTGGAACTGTTTCTGGTGCACCTAAAATTAGAGCCATGGAAATTATTGATGAGCTAGAAACAACTAAAAGAAAAGTCTATGCTGGTGGTATAGGTTATTTTTCTGCCAATGGTGAGTTTGATACGTGCATTGCATTAAGAACTGCTGTTGCAAAAAATAAAAAATTTTATGTACAAGCAGGAGCAGGTATTGTTGCCGATAGTAATCCTATTAAAGAATATGAAGAAACTGTTAATAAAGCAAAAGCTTTACTGAGTGCTCTTAAATAATGAAAATTATATTAATTGATAATTATGATAGCTTTACATTCAATTTATATCACTACCTGTCATCTCTAAAAGTTAAAGTTGACGTTGTAAGGAATGATAAAATTACTGATAAACAAATAGTTAACAAAAAATATGATAAAGTTGTCATATCACCAGGTCCTGGGAATCCAGACCAATCAGGAAATTGTATTAAAATAGTTCAAGCACTTTATAAAAAAATCCCAATACTTGGTGTATGTTTAGGTCATCAAATTATTGGACAAGTATTTGGTTCAAAAATTATTCAAGCTAAAAAATTAATGCACGGAAAAACTAGTATAATTGAGACATATAAAACTGGAATTTTAAAAAACCTCCCTTCCAGATTTGTTGCCACAAGATATCACAGTCTAATTATTGATAAAAGAACACTATCTAAAGAGCTAGAGATTACAGCACAAACTAGAGATGGGCTTATAATGGGTATAAAACATAAAAAATATAATGTTCATGGTGTTCAATTTCACCCTGAAAGTATAAAAACTATTATTGGTATCAAAATATTAAAAAATTTTATTAATTATAAGAACTAATGAAAAAATTTATTGAAAAGCTAAAGAGTAAACAAAATTTATCATTTAATGAAAGTAAAGATGCTTTTGAAATGTTGATGCTTGGTAAAGTTTCTGATGATGAAATATTTGATTTTTTAACTCTACTTTCCGCAAAAGGTGAGGTTTCGGATGAGATAGCTGGTGGTGTATACGTTTTAAGAGAAAAGTCTAAAAGGGTTAACGTTAAAGACTGTATTGATACATGTGGGACTGGTGGTGATGGAATGAATACGCTCAACATATCAACAGCTTCAGCTCTGTTATTAGCTAGTATGGGAGTTAAAGTAGCAAAACATGGAAATAAAGCAGTTTCATCTAAATGTGGATCTGGTGATGTTTTGGAAGCTTTAAATATCAAGATTGATTTAGAACCTAAAGATATAGAAAAGCAAATAAAGGAAAATAACTTTGGGTTCATGTTTGCACCAAATTATCATAGTGCAATGAGGTTTGTGGGTCCAACAAGGAAAAAAATAGGTAAAAGAACAATATTCAATATGATAGGTCCTTTAAGTAGTCCCGCCCTTGTTGAGCGACAAGTGGTTGGTGTTTATGATAAAAGATTACTTAGAATTTTTGCTGAAGCTTTAAAAAACTTAAATATAAAATTTGCTTGGATTGTAAATAGTGAAGATGGCTTAGATGAAATATCACCATATGCAAAAACAAATGTTGTTCAATTAAAGGATGGTAAAATTTCAGAAATTACTATTGATCCTAAGGAATTAAATATAGATGCAAATAAATTTGAAGATTTGCTAGGAGATGATGCTAAATTTAATGCAAATAAAATGATTGATATATTTAAAGGTGAAGATAATGATTTTTCTAAAGCTGTTTGTTTAAATACTGCTGCTGGACTAATTGTTGCAGACAAATACTCTTCATTTAATAATGCCTATGAGAATGCTAAAAAACATATCTTGTCAGGAAAAACATATGAAAATTTAAAAAGATTACAAAATGTCTGAAAACACTTTAGATAGAATAATAAAAAAAAAAATCGAACGAGTTGATTTATTAAAAAAAACTACTTCATTAAAGCTATTAATTGAAAAAATTGATGGAAATAAATCATTTGTTAATTTTAAGGCAAAGATTCAAAATAATATTAAAGATAATAAGATTTCATTAATTGCTGAAATCAAAAAAGCTAGTCCTTCTGCTGGTATTATTATAAAGGAATACAACCCTATAGAGATTGCAGAGATTTATTACAAAAATAAAACAACATGTTTGTCAATATTAACTGAGGAAGATTTCTTTCTAGGAAATTTAATACATGTGAGTAAAGTTAAAGAGAAAATCAATCTTCCTATTCTCTGTAAAGATTTTTTTATAGATAAATTTCAAGTACCTCTTGCAAAGAGTTATGGAGCAGATGCTATATTAATTATACTAGCTGGTGTTTCTGATGATCTTGCTTTTGAGTTGTACGAAGAGGCTCTAAAATTTGATATGTCAATAATAGTTGAGGTACACACAGTTGAAGAAGCGAGAAGAGCTCTTAATTTTAAAGATGCTTTAATTGGTATTAATAATAGAAATCTTAAAACATTAAAGACAGATATAAATACAACTTATGATATCCATGATATTTTGATTAATCACTCTGGACCATTAATTTCTGAAAGTGGAATTAAAACAAAAGAAGAGCTTTTGGAAATATCCAAAAATACGAATATTAAAACTTTTTTAATCGGTGAATCACTTTTGAAAAACTTGAATAATAATTCAATTTTCTCAGTTCTTTAGTCAAATAAACCCTAATTTTAAACACTTTTTAGCTATTGTTAAAATAGAAGAACACTTGTAGAACAGATTTTGTACTTTATTTGTTCTTATGCTAACTAAAAAACAAAAAAATCTGCTTTTATTTATCAACAAGAGGTTGAGGGCTTCAGGCGTGTCCCCTTCTTATGAGGAAATGAAAGATTCATTAAATTTAAAGTCTAAATCTGGAATTCACAGATTAATAAGTGCTTTAGAAGAAAGAGGATTTATTAGAAGACTTCCTCATAAAGCAAGAGCTTTAGAGGTGATAAGGCTTCCAGAAACAGCTTCTGCTAACGATATTTATAATAGTTTTTCACCAAGTGTTATTAAAGGTGGTTTAGATACAGAAAGTAATAATATAAATGAAATGGAAATACCTGTTTTAGGAAGTATTGCTGCGGGTACTCCTGTTGAGGCAATACAAAATGAAGTTTCCAGAATACCTCTTCCAAGTAACCTTGAAAAAAATGGCCAGTATTTTGGACTTAAAGTTCAGGGTGATTCAATGATTGAAGCTGGTATCAATGAAGGTGATACAGTTATTATTAGAAGATCTGACACTGCTGACAATGGTAAAATTGTTGTGGCTTTAATAGATGAGCACGAAGCTATGTTAAAGAGAATTAGAAGAAAAGGCAAAACAGTTGCCCTCGAAAGTGCTAATAGAAACTACGAAACTAAAATATTTGGCCCTGATAGAGTAAAAGTTCAAGGTGTTCTAGTATCTTTATATAGAAACTTTTAAGAAAATAGTCTAAAAATCACACATGTCCAATGTTGCAACAAGATTTGCTCCCTCACCTACTGGTGCCCTTCATATTGGTGGTGTAAGAACTGCACTATTTTGCTGGTTGTTTTCAAAAAATAAAAAGGGAACTTTTCATTTAAGAATTGAGGACACTGATAAGGAAAGATCTAAAGATGAACATAAAGATCAAATTATAAAATCATTAAAATGGATTGGTATAGAACATGATGGTGAACTATATATTCAATCAAAAAAAATTAACGACCATATAGCTGTTGCAAATGATCTACTTAAAAATAGTCATGCTTATAAATGCTATTGTTCTACTGAAGAAATAGAAGATCAAAAGAAAAGAGCTAGACAAAAAAAACTTCCTTACACATACAATAGAAAATGTAGAGAATTGAGTGAAAGCGAGGCTCCAAAAGATGTTCAGCCAGTTGTAAGATTTAAAAGTAAAATTGAAGGCTCCTCAATACTTAAAGATTTAGTGCAAGGAGATGTTGAAATAGAAAATACTACAATAGAAGATTTTATAATTCTAAGAAACGATGGAACACCAACATACAATCTTTCAGCAACCGTAGATGATCATCAAATGAACATGACACATATAATTAGAGGTGACGATCATAAAATTAATACATTCAAACAGATGCAAATCTATTTAGGTATGAAATGGGAGGTTCCTTTATTTGCTCACATTCCATTGATACACACTATTGAAGGGAAAAAACTATCAAAAAGAGATAATGCATCAACATTGGATGATTATTCTAAGATAGGAATAATGCCCGATGCTTTAAGAAATTACTTATTAAGATTAGGCTGGTCTTATCAAGATAAAGAAATATTTACACTAGAGGAAAGCATTCAGTACTTTAATTTAGAAGGGATTGGTAAATCCCCATCAAAACTAGATATGAGTAGAATATTATCAATGAATGAACATTATATTAAAACTATTGATGAAAATGAACTTTATGATCATCTTGTCAAATATTGTAGAATTTATAAGGAAAAAATTAAACCAGAAAAAGAAGCTAAGATTAAAATTTCATTAACCTTTCTTAAGAATAAAGCAAAGACATTGGGGGATATATTTAATAACGCTAAATATATAATTTTTGATGATGTAAAATTTGAAGATAAAGATTTAGAATTGATTGATGATAAAGCAAAAAGTATTATTAAAGAGTTTAAAGGAAATCTTATTTCAATAAACACATTAGATAAAGAAACACTTGAGCCAATAGTTAATGATTTAATAAAAAAATATGAAACTAATTTTAAGGGTGTAGGTCAACCATTAAGAGTTGCATTAACTGGATCAAAATTTGGACCTGGTTTATATGATATAATAATTTCCCTAGGTAAAGAGGAAGTAGAGCGAAGATTAGGAAATAAGATAATTACTTAATATTAATGCTGCTTCACCTGATGAAGAAGATTTTGACTTAATTTCCTCTAAAGTTTTTTTACAATCAATTAATTGCTTTTCAATTAACTCTGGATTTTTAAGAAAATATGTAACAGTTTTATATATCTCTTCTGCATTACATTCCTTTTGTAATAATTCTGGAATTACCTCTTTGTCATTAATAATATTAATGATATTTGCAAATTTAATATTAACCAATAATTTAAAAATCATAAAATTTATAAAACTTAATTTGTAAATAATTATTGAAGGAATATTGGCACTAGAAATTTGAAGTGAAATTGTTCCAGATTTAGAGACTGCAAAAATTGAATTAGATAAAACCTGATCTTTAATATTTTCATCTGAAATAACGTCTATATTGTTTGAATTAGTATTTTTTAACTGATTTATTATAAATTCTTTATTTTCGTCCGTTGCATGAAAAACAAATGAATGATCAAGATTTTTTTTGTTCATCAATTCAATAAAATTTAATAAAATTGGCAAAAGAACATTAGTTTCTGATTTTCTACTACCTGGAAATAAAGATATAATTTTTTTGTCTTTAGAAATTAAGTTATCTAATGTTGTTATTACATTATCTTTTTTTTCAATTAAGGGATGACCAACAAAAGTATTCTTAATATTTTCTTCATCAAAATATTTTTTTTCAAAATTAAATAATAAAAGCATATGATCAATAAACTTCTTAATTTTTTTAACTCTGCTTTTTCTCCAAACCCATACCTGGGGAGCAACATAATGGATTGTCTTTATGTTGTTATTAATATTTTTGACCTTTTCAGCAACTCTTAATGTAAAATCAGGACTATCAACACTAAACAAAATATCAGGATTAAATTTTATAATTTCATCAACAGTTTTGTTAATTTTTTTTCTAATTTTAAAGATATTAAATAGTACGCTAGTAAAACCAAGGTAAGTAATGTCTTTCAAATCAAAAATAGATTTAATTCCTAATTTTTTAATATGCGTTCCCCCTACTGATAAATATTCAATATCAGGATTGTCTATTTTAAGTTTTGAAATAACTGCTGAAGCCAATTTGTCACCAGAGGGCTCACCGGTTAGAATAAAAATTTTTTTCATATAATTTTAATAAAGATATTATTTTTATTAGCAAAGCTTATGCATTTAACTTTATCTAAGAATATATTTTTTTTAGACTTTAAAACTATTCCTTTTAAGCCATATTTTTTACAATCTTTTAAGGTTTGAAGACCAATAGTAGGTAAATCTATTCTTAAATCTTGTTTTTTTTTAGGTAACTTAATCAATATTCCATCTGATTTTTTCATTAATCTTGATAACATTTTCTTTGTTCCGTGTCGGTCTTCAATTGCCAAGATAATGTTATCTTTAACAATGACTGCTTGAACGTGATCTAAGCTATTAAGTTTATTAAAGTAAGTAATTCCTTTTTTAATAGAATTGCCATCACTTTTATTAGGTTTCAATTTAGTATAGTTTCCACTTTTAAGAGCTAGTTCTGGGTTAAAAAAGATAGAGCTAATAACTTTTATTTTTTCATTATCTAAAATTTTTATTATAGCCTTTATAATTGCTGCATCACCTAATTTTGCTGCTCTAATGATACTAGGCATATAATAGACACCCTTAAGGTCCAATCTTAATGTTGAAAATTTTGGTTTTGCAATTTTACCCACAAATAAGACTTTTTTTGATTTCTGTTCTTTAATCAAATTTATTATTTTCCCAAACTTACCTATGCTAATTCGATGAGAGTTTTTATCTTTTTTAAATTTATTATTTTTTGAAAAATCAATAATAAAATATCTTATCTTTAATTTTTTTATTCTTTTGAGGACAGTTTCAGAAAAATCAGTATCTCCTAAAAATAATGCAATCATCTTATTTTGAATATGGTGTACAAATAGGTCTTCTTTTATCTTTCTCTAAAAAATTTACTACCTCTAATACAAGCTCATTCTTTTTATAATCTTGATTTAAATTAATCAAATTTTGAGTTAAATTTTCATCCTTAAAAATTTCTTTATAAGCGTCACTTAAAGTCATAATATCTTTATTTGGAATATTTTTTCTTCTTAGGCCTATTAAATTTAATCCTTGTAGAACGCTTCTATTACCATGAGCTATTCCATATGGTATGACATCTCTTACAACACCACACATTCCTCCTATCATTGCTGATTTTCCAACTCTAGTAAATTGCTGTACAGCAGAATTACCTCCAATTATAACATTACTTGCTATGTGTGCATGCCCACCTAAAGGGACATTGTTCGCTAAAATAACATTATCTTCAACTAAACAATCATGTGCTATGTGTGAAGAAACCATAAGTAAACAATTATTTCCTACCTTAGTTAATCCACCACCACCCTTGGTTCCAGGGTTAATAGTTACATACTCTCTAATTATATTATTATCACCTATTTTAAGTTCTGTTTGTTCGCCATTAAATTTTAAATCTTGAGGATGATTTCCAATTGATGCAAATGAATAAATCTCATTTTTTTTTCCAATTTTAGTATGTCCAACAATACTCACATGTGATTGTATTATGGAATTTTCACCTACTTCAACATTGGCGCCTATTACAGTATAAGCACCAATACTAACATTAGTGTTAATTTTTGCTTTTGGGTGAATAATTGCCGTTTTGTGTATCATTTATTATCCTTTAAAAAATCTCTAATATTTTTTGCTGGATATCCCATTACTTTTGAATTATTTGAAATATCTTTTATCACACCACTACCACCAGCTATTTCTACATTATTACCAATTATTAAATGTCCAGAAATACCAGCTTGACCACCAATTTGAACATTATTACCAAGAATAGAGCTTCCAGCAATTCCTACCTGTCCGGCAATAATTGAATTTTTTCCAATTTTAACATTATGCGCAATATGAATTTGATTGTCTAAAAAAGTATTTACACCAATCACAGTGTTTGACATAGAGCCTCTATCAATAGTGCAGCCGCATCCAATTTCAGAATTTTCTCCAATTATAACAATTCCAATATGTGGATATCTTAAATTTTTTTCATTAAAAGGAAAAAAACCAAATCCATGTTTGCCTATTACACAATTATCTAAGACATTAACGTTATTATTAATTAATGTATTTCTTATAATTACATTAGATCCTATTGAACAGTTGTCTCCAATTGAAACATTTTTTTCAATAATAGTATTGTGACCGATTAAACAATTAGATCCAAGAGTAACATTGTCACCAATTAAAACATTTTTTCCAAATTTAACTTTATCTTTATATTTTGTTTCAATTATATCTATAGCAGTGTGATCAAAATTATCATTAATTGAACTTGGATAAAATTTTGATGTAATTACAGAAGTTGAAACCAAAACATTCTCAACAATTAATGGTTTGCAGCTTTGGGGTAATTCATTTTTTAAACCTTCAGTTGTTATACAAAAAGAGGCTTTAGTATTTTTTGCAACATCCTTATATTTTTTAGAATGGAAAAAAGTAATTTCATTTTTTTGTGATGTTAATAAATCTTTTATATCGTTAATTTTTTGATCATTATCAATTTTAAGGTTATCAAGATTTATTAATTGTAAAATGTCTGAAATTTTAAAAGGACCATTGTTTTTAAAAAAAGGATTAATCATCAAAACCTTTTTACCAAAAGAAATCAACCTGTGTTATCAAGATTTATTGCTAATTATTTCTTGTCAACAATTGTAGCTGACCATTGAGCATCAGCCACTTTTTTTTCATCGACGAAAGCATCACCTTTATATTTCCAAACTCTACCATGAGTTCTGGTGGCTTGGATTTTTAATTCTAATTTACAATCAGGTATAACTGGCATTCTAAATCTTGCTTTTTCTATACCCATTAAAAAAACTAATTTGTTATCATAAGTTTCTTTGTCTAGACCATGCGCAGTTAATGCTGCAGCAGCTTGACCAAAGGCTTCAACTATCAAAACACCAGGCATCACAGGATTATCTGGAAAATGACCTTGTACAAAAAAACTATCTCTTTTCACATAAACAACAGCAGTTGCTGAAAATAACTTTTCAATATCATGCAATTCATCAATTAGAAGCATTGGCTCTCTATGAGGGAGTAAATTTGCAATTTGTTGTTTATTAAGAATTTCTTTGGTCATTTATTTAATCTTAAATTCTTTAACTTCTATATTGATAATTTTAATAATTTCGTCAGTAATGTCTAGTTGTGTTTTAGCAACAACTAAATCTTTTTTTTGTAAAATTATTGATATCTCTTTATCGTTTGAAAATTTAACTAAAATTGGATTAACTAATTTTAACAGTTTATTAGTGTTATCAACTTTTAATCTATTAAAATCTTCAATTATTTTATTTCTAGTTTGATTGTAATTTTTAATTTCTGATTTTAATTCATCAACTTTATTTTTAAAATCAGCCTCAGAAATAATGTTTTTTTGAGAAATCAATTTTGTTTCTTTTTCTTTAAATTTTTGTTCTTCTTTCTTTAAGAATTCTAAATTCTTTTTGTTAATATCATTTAACTGTTTTAGAATTGAAGAACCTGAGTTTGACATTGAAATAACTTTATCCATATCAATAAATGCTATTTTTTGCTCGGAATTAGCAGGATTAATTAGAAGTATTAATATAATAATAAATGAGAATAAAGTTTTCATTAAAAAGTAGTACCTAAATTAAATCTAAACGATTCAGTTTTATCACTTTTACCTTTAGTAATCACCTCAGTTAAAGAAAAATTTAATGGGCCAATAGGTGAAAAGAAATCCACAGCTATGCCCACTGATGATCGAATTTTACTTTCATCAGATAAACTTGAATTATAATCAATACCCCAAATATTTCCTGCATCAAGAAAAACGGAAAGATCGGTATTTTGTAGGTTTGGTAATATACTGGAAAGGGTGGTTGCTATATTAATTCCAGCGGTATAATTTCCCCCTATATAATCAGCACCATCTTTTGGACCAACTTTACCATACTCAAAACCTCTTAGCTTACTTGATGGTATATACAGCCTATCTGAAAGCTTAACATTTTTATCACTCAATGAATTAGTACTCATTAGAGATAACCCAAATGAAAAAATATTTTCCTCCATCCATTGATTATATATTTTATAATTATAGTTATTAGTTAGTGAGTAGCTCTCACTTATCATGGGAATATTTTGAGTAAATCTACTAATAAAACCATCTGATGGTTTGTATTTTTGATTTCTTTTATCATAACTAAATGTTTGATTAAAAAAGGTGTCAAAATATGACCCTTCTTGTTTTTTCATACTTGCTGAAGCAGCAGAATCAGTTTCAAGTTTTTCAACAAAAGAAGAGACTCCCCTATTCCAATACAAATCATCATAAAACTCAAAACTACTACCAATAGAAAAACCAGATTTATTAGATTTGTATCCAAAATTTGATAGATGATCAGTAACTGTGCTTTCTAATGAGGTATTTAACGATCTATTAGAACCTTTATAATTAGGATTATTAAATGAAATTATACCTTTTACAGTATCTGCACTGAGAGATAAATCTGAGGAAAATTCTATACCCCTTCCAAGAAAATTATTTTCTGAAACACCAAAGGCAAGAGTTCCCCCACCAGTACCTACACCAGCACCTGCCATAATCGATCCTGTAGGCTTTTCTTGTACAGTAATATTGATTATTTTTTGATTTGTATTGTCGCTATCAATAATTTCAGATTCTACTTTACTAAAAAAATTAAGCGCTCTTAGGTTATTTAAGGTTTTGGCTTGAAGCAATTCATTTAATGCATCACCCTCATCAACAGACAGGTTATTTCGTATTACATCTTCACGTGTTATATTATTACCCAGTATATTGATTTTTTCTACATAAAATCGTTCGGACTCTTCTATATTAAACGTAAGATTAATTAAATTATCACGTATATCTTCATTTACAGTGGAATTTAAAAATTCAAATTGTTTATTTAAAACAATTTTGTCAATTTCATTTAAAATTTTATCAATAGAATTTAAAGAATAACTTTCTCCCTTAAGTTTAATAAATATTTTATTTAATTGATCAAAATTTTTACTTTCATAATCGATGGGAAGATTCAAATTAAATTCATTAAAAAAAAACTTCTTACCTGATGAAATATTATAAATTATTTCAAATTCATCATCCCCAAGATAATTGGCAAACGATGACTCAATTTTTACATTAAAAAAACCTTTGTTCTTATAAAAATTATTTAATAATCTTTTATCAAAAGCAATTAAACTTTCATTTAAATATTTTTTACCAGAAATAAATTTCCAAAACCTGTACTCTTCACTAAGAATAACACTTTTTAATCTATTATCTTTAAATTTTTTTTCACCAATAAATGAAATTTTAGAAATTTTTGCTTTTTTGCCTAATTCTATTTCATAACTAAGATCAATTTTATTATCTCCTAAATCTTGATAAGAGGATTTAATATTTGAAAAATAAAAACCCTGCTCTTTAAGAAAATTAGATATCGCTAATTCATCTTTCTTAATTAAGACAGTGTTGAATGAAGATCGATTTTTTAAAGATAAAATTTCATAAAGAGACTCTTGGGTCTTTTTTCTTTTAATACCATTTATAAAAACTGTTTGAATGATAGGATTTTCTATTACTTCAATAATTAAATTGTTATTCTCAATATTAATAGAAACATCTTTGAAATAACCAGATTTATATAATTTTTTTAAAATTTCATTTATTGAATTTTCATCCAAATATTTCTTATCAGGTAGTTCTGTAAAAACTAATATTGTTTCACTGGAAATTCTCTGATTACCATTAATAATAATTTTTTCATAATTTTTAGAATGTACTGAAGAAATAAAAAAAATAGAAAAAATAATTAATTGAATATAAAATTTTAACATGAGGTTTTATACACTCATGGAGTCAATTTTTAAACTTACATAATCAGCTAAATCATTAATTTGACCAATATTTTTTGGCTTTATTGATCTAAATCTATTAAATTCTTTAATATTAGAAATTTTTAGCAAAATTTTAGATATATCTACAAATCTAATCTTATTCTTTAAAAAAAGATTAACTAATTTATCATTTGCACTAACAATAACAGTCTCAAATAATGAGTCCTCTTCAGTCATTTTTTTAAGAATATTTACCAACGGGTATCTAATACTATCAACTTTTTTAAGATCTAGATTATTTAAAACATCTATGTCAATTTTTTTTGATTTAAACGTTTTTTGATTATTGGTATAGATAGAATTAAATATTGGAATTTTCATATCTGTATCATGAATCACAAGTTTAGATAAACCATTATTAAACTTTACTATGGCGTGTAAATATGATTTTGGATGAATGAGTATTTCAAGCTGATTATATTTAAAATTAAAAATTTTTTTTGCTTCTATAATTTCAAAAACCTTGTTCATTAAAGTTGCTGAATCTATTGAAATTTTTTTTCCCATTGACCAATTGGGATGTTTTAAAGCATTTTTAATAGAAATTTTTGTAAATTTTTTTAAAGATAGCTTTCTGAAAGGGCCGCCAGATGCAGTTATATAAATTTTTTCACAATTATTTTTTTTGTTATTGTTTATTAATGACCAAATTGAAAAATGTTCAGAATCAACTGGTATAAAATTTGTTTTATACTTTTCTAAATTTTCTTTAATTAGATTCCACCCACAAATAATGGATTCCTTATTCGCTATGGCTATAGTTTTGGTATACTTAATAATATCTAATGTAGGTTTTAGTCCTTGAAAACCTGTAATAGCACACATTGTATAATCAATTTTTTTATTCAATTGAAAAATCTTATTTAACGATTCAAAATTTTTGAATACTTTGATATTAGTATTCTTTAATGACTTTTTCGTTATTAAAAATGATTTATTGTCACTGATTATAATATTTTTAACATTATAAGTAATGGCCTGCTTTATTAATTTTTTATAATTTTTATTAGCAGTAAGTAATTGAATATTAAAGTTTTTCTTATCTTTTTTAATAATATTTAAAAGTGAAGTACCAATAGATCCAGTTGATCCAAAAATTGCTATATTTTTCATATTAAATATTTACAAATAAATAAACTCCAAATGGAAGTGCAAATATTATACCGTCTATTCTATCCAAAATACCTCCGTGACCAGGTAGTATATCACTTGTATCTTTAACTTTTGCTTTACGTTTAAGGAATGAAATAAATAAATCACCTAACTGTGAAGTGATAGATATTGTAATTGTTATTATTATTATACTATACAGTTTATGATCGATCATCACGTCATAAAAAAAAGGAACAAGAAGAATGGAAAAAATAAATGATCCAATAGATCCAGAGATTGTTTTATTTGGACTAATTTTAGTAAGCTTTCTTCCTTTAAATATTTTTCCAAAAATAAGTCCACCTATGTCTGACATTATTGCAACAAGTATAGAATATAAAAGATAAATTTTAACATTTAATAAGCTACTTTCGATAGCTAAAATAAAAAAAACTAAAGCAGAAATATAAAATAACGATATTGTTTTATATAAGAATCTCAAAAGTTTATGTTTAATTTTATCTTTTTTAATAATTTTTGATATTAAGGCATAAAATTCTATCCATGCAATTATTGCTATAATAATTAAAGAAATAATCATTATATAAGAGTATGAAAACATTAATATTAATAATGTTATTAAAAAAATTGATGTAACTATTCTCTTTACAATGTTTGAGTTCATTAAATTGCTCCAAAATTTCTTTTAATTTTTCTAAACTTATTTAAAATTTTTTTATAATTATAAGTTTTAAAATCAGGCCATAATTTTTTTTCAAAATAAATCTCAGTATAAGCTAATTGCCAAAGTAAGAAATTGCTTAATCTTTGAGTATTTCCAGTTCTTATTAATAAATCTGGGTTTGGTATATTCTTTGTGTATAGATTATTATCAATATTCAGTTCATTTAATTTAATATTTTTTTTTTTAATTTTTTTTATTGCATTAATTAATTCATTTTTAGAACCATAATTTAAAGCAATATTAACTTGTAATAATTTGTTGTTTATGGTTTTTTTTTCAGACAGTTTTATTAATTTTTGAAGCTTTATAGGTAATAAATTTAATTCACCTATAAATTTAAGCTTTATATTTTTTTGAATAAGTTTGTTAATTTTTTTTGTTAAAAAATTTTCTAATAATTTGAATAAAAAAATAATTTCATTTTTAGGTCTTTTCCAATTTTCTGAAGAAAATGTATAAAGAGTTAAAAATCTAATATCTTGATTAATGCTCTCATTAATAATGACTTCAACAGTATTTAGACCTTCTCTATGACCTGCATTTCTAGATTTTTTACGCTTAATACCCCATCTACCGTTTCCATCCATGATGATGGCAACATGTTTAACTGGGTTCATATGGTCATTATTTCTTTTTCTTTGGCTTCTACTTTAATGTCTATAGTTTTAATATGCTCATCAGTAAAAGTTTGTACTGTTTTTTCATTTATTTTTTCATCATCTTCGCTGATTTCTTTATCTTTGACTAAACTTTTTAAATCATCGTTAGCTTCTCTTCTAATATTTCTGATTGAGATTTTACACTTTTCACCCATAGATTTAATTAATTTTTTAATCTCTATTCTTCTCTCTTCATTTAAATCTGGGATGGGTAATCTAATTAATTGACCGTCAATTTGAGGATTTAAACCTAATTCTGATTTTTTTATTGCAGTATCTACAAGTGAGACATTATTAAGGTCCCAAACTTGGATATTGATTGTTCTAGCGTCAGGAGTTGTTATGCTTGAAACTTGACTTAATGGCATTGCTTGACCATAAACATCAACTTTAACAAGGTCTAACATTGAGGCATTTGCCCTTCCAGTTCTTAGTGAAGTTAATTCTTTTTGAAACACTTCAATGGTTTTATCCATCTTCTGACTGTATGTTTTGTCATTAAACATTTATTCACCTATTTTAATTCTAAAAAAATCATTAATCTTTAAATCAGGGATATTAAGTTCTTTTACAATATCTTGCACTTTCTTTTTAGGCTCCATAACCCAGGCTTGTGTTAACAAAGCATTTTCCTCTTTAAATTTATTCATTTTACCTAAACTAATTTTTTGTGCAATTTCTTCAGGTTTACCAGAACCTTTTAACTCTTCCGTGACAAGATCTTGTTCCTTTTGAAGTAGATCTTTATCAATCAAATCAGAACTTAACGCCAAAGGGTTTGATGCTGCAATATGCATTGAAAGTTGTTTACCAAAAGCTTTAACACCATCACTGTCATCTGAAGTCTCAAGTGATGCTATAACTGATAATTTAGATAAATTATCTTTAACTACAGTATGCAAATAATTAAAATTTTTAGAGCCTGACTGGTTAAATGTCTTAACTTTACCAATTGTTATCTTTTCACCCATTTTTGAAATTAATGCTACTAGACTATCTTCAACTATTTCACCATTTGCCATTTTTGATTTATTAAGTTTTTCTAAATTAGATGAATTTTGATTATTTAATTCACTTAATTCTTTTGCAAAGGATACAAAGTCATCGTTTTTAGCAACAAAATCTGTTTCACAATTAATTTCAATAACAGATATTTTGCTTTCATCACCTGAAGTAGCAATAACACCTTCTTTAGCATCTCTTGACATCTTTTTTGAAGCTTTAGAAATTCCTTTAATTCTTAAAATTTCAACCGCTTTATCTAGGTCACCACCAGATTCTTTAACTGCTAAATTACAATCTTTAAATCCAGCACCAGTTGCTTCACGTAATTGTTTTACTTTTTCTATATCACTCATATTAATTTAGCTTTTCCTTATCTTTTTTTGAAAATTTAGCATCTAACTTCTCTCTATCGATCTCTTGAATAGTTTTTGAAGAAGCTTCTTTTGCTATTGTCTCACCAGCATCAGGTTTTTCTTCAGGTTTAGATGGAGCTGCTTTTTTTGCATTCTCAATAGTTTCTTTTACCAAATTACAATAAAGATCAATTGCTCTTCTAGCATCATCGTTTCCAGGAATCGGATACTCAATCCCATCAGGATTAGAATTACTGTCAAGTATAGCACAAATTGGAATACCTAGTTTAGATGCCTCAGCAATAGCTAAAGATTCATAATTAGTATCGATAATAAAAACTAAGTCAGGAACCTTTTTCATTTCTGCAATTCCACCTAGAGCTCTTTCTAATTTATCTTTTTTGACACTCATCTTTAGTAGTTCTTTTTTTGTAAAACCCCTATTTTCTGCAACAAGATCAGCCTCATACTTTTTCATCTTTTTAATTGATCCTGAGATTGTTCCCCAGTTAGTTAACATTCCACCTAACCATCTGTAATTTACAAAAAATTGTCCAGTTTCTTTTGCAACTTCAGCAATAGCTTCCGAGGCTTGTTTTTTTGTAGATACAAAAAGAATTTTGCCGTTATTGGCTATCGTATTATAAACTTTTTCTAAAGCTACATTCGTTAACTCCAATGTTTGAGTTAAATCAATAATGTGAATTGAATCTCTTTTTCCAAAAATGTATTTTTTCATCTTTGGATTCCATCTTAAGGTCTTATGACCTAAGTGAACGCCTGCTTCTAATAGTTGTTGGATAGTTAGACTTGGTATTTTCATATTCATTCCCGGTTAAGCCACCACAGTAATTTCCATTTAAGGACCGGAGGTATAAAACCACAAACTGTGTGCGTGTTAATTTAATTTAAGAGTTATTTACAAATTATTTATAGAACAAACAAGTCTTTTTTAATGAATAATGGTGGAAATATCATTGTTTCTGAGGATATTAATAGCTTTCCTATCAATAAGACGCTTATTTTTTAGTTTAAAGCTAATGTCATTGTTTTTATCGTTAATATTTATTGTTACCTCGGTTGTACCCTCTTCATCTACTAAATCAGATATTTTATCGATGTCTTTAATTGACTTGATGTTAAATACAATTTCATTAACTGGTTTATTAAAGAGATCTTTAAGAGATGCTATTTTTTGAACATTTATTCTTTTAGATTTGTTCTCATCTTTGGAAATGGTTTTGATCAAGGTTATAATTAAAGAACTACCCTCAACTAAAACCTCTCTATTTAATTCCAAAATATCAGAAAAAATAAAGAGCTCAAAAACACTAGTTAAATCAGTGAACTTAATAACACCATACGAATTACCTTTTGCAGTTTTTCTTTCAGTGATCTTTAATAGTGTAGCTGCAATATTTGCATCTTTTATAGTGTCGTCTAGATTAAATTTTGCATAATCAACTATTTTATAATCATCAAAAATTTCTTTAAATTGATTCAAAGGATGGTCGGATATAAAGAAACCAATAGCTTCGAATTCTCTTGATAATCGATCTTCAAACTTCCAATCTTCGATATTAAGAACTATTTCATTATCTTGCTCTTCGTCAGAACCAAAAAGATCAATTTGATTTGCTGCTTTATTTTCATAAATATTTTTTGTCTTTAAAATAAAATTAGGAATTGAATTAAATAATGCCTGTCTATTATTATCTATCTTATCAAAAGCACCCGCTTTAACCAATCCTTCCAACTGCAATTTATTGATATCTTTAGGGCTAACTCTATTTAGAAAATCATTGATTGATTTAAAATTACCATTTTCTTTTCTTTCCTTCACAACATTTGAGATTGCCTCAAGTCCCACACTTTTAATTCCACCCAAAGCATAATAGAAGTTTTCTTCATCAAATTGAAAATCTTCAAAGCATCTATTTATATCTGGTCTTACAACTTTTATATCAATTCTTTTAAGTTCTTCATGAAATTCCCCAAGTTTATTTTGATTTGATAAATCCATTGTCATTGAAGCTGCAAAAAACTCTTTAGGATAATATGTTTTTAAAAATGCTGTTTGATAAGAAATAATTGCATAAGCTGCTGCATGACTTTTGTTAAAACCATACTCAGCAAATGGTTCAATTTTTAAAAAGATACTTGCTGCAATATCCTTACTAATACCATTTTTGAGAGCACCAGCAATAAAACCTTGTTTTTGTCTTTCTAGTTCTGCTCTTTTCTTTTTACCCATTGCTCTTCTTAAAATATCAGCTTCGCCTGCGCTAAAGCCAGATAGCTTTTGGGCTATTTGCATAACTTGTTCTTGATAAATGATTACACCATAGGTAGGTTTAAGAATATCCTCGAGTAAAGGATGCAAATAATCTGGTGTTTGCCTTCCATGTTTACAGTCATTATAAACTGGTATGTTGCTCATAGGTCCTGGACGATAAAGAGCAACTAAAGCAATAATATCCTCAATATGATTGGGTTTCATTTGTAATAATGCTTCACGCATTCCAGCACTTTCCACTTGGAATAATCCAACTGTGTGACCAGATGATAATAGATCAAAAACTTTCTTATCTTCAAAGTCAATATCTTCAATCTTAAAATCTTTAACTTTTTTATTAATTAGTTTTTGAGTTCTATTAATTACAGTTAAAGTTTTTAAACCTAAAAAATCAAACTTGATTAAACCTGCATTTTCTGCTGAATACATGTCAAATTGCGTAGATGGTAATAACAAATTTGCAGCTGCATCTTTATATAAAGGCACAACTTCTGTTAATTTTCTATCAGCTATTACGACACCAGCAGCATGAGTTGCAACATTTCTATTCAAACCTTCTAATTTTAAAGAAAGATCAGTTAATTTTTTTACACGAGGATCTTCATTAACTAATTTTTGCAATCGTGGTTCACTATTAATGCATTCAATTAAGCTTTGTGGTCTTGATGGATCAAATGGTATCATTTTTGAAATACTATCAACAAAGCCATATGGCAAACCTAATACTCTACCAACATCTCTAATAACCATTCTTGCTTTTAATTTTCCAAAGGTAATAATATGAGCAACACTGTCTTTATATTTTGTAGTTAAATATTTAAAAACAAGATCTCTTTTTTCCTCACAAAAATCTATATCAAAGTCAGGCATTGATACACGGTCTGGATTTAAAAATCTTTCAAATATTAAATTAAATTTGATTGGATCAACATCTGTAATAGATAAACACCAAGCAACTAGAGAGCCTGCTCCAGAACCTCTACCCGGTCCTACCGGAATATCATTGCTCTTAGCCCATTTAATATAGTCAGATACAATCAGGAAATAACTGGGGTATTTCATTTCAATAATAATCTTTAACTCATGATCTAGTCTGTCTTTATATTTAAAAAATCTATCATTACTTTCTAAAGAATTTTCTTCAATTTTAAAAACATTGAGAAATTTTTCTTTTAACCCATCTAATGAATCTTTTTTAAGTATTTCATCAGCACTACCTCCTTTTTCAGAGCTAATATTTGGAAGTACAGGTTTGGAAAACTGTGGTCTAAAATTACATTTAAAAGGTAAATTAAAGTTATTTTCTAAAGCTTCAGGAAGATCTGAGAATAGTTTCGACATTTCTTCATTGGACTTAAAGTAATGTTGATTGCTATATTTAATTCTATTTTTTTCATTAACATAAGTTTTGGAACCAATACAAGTTAAAGCATCATGAGCTTCGTGCATGTCAGGTGTTAAATAATAAACTTCATTAGTAGCAATAATTGGTATTTTAATTTTTAAAGATTGTTCTAAATTAAATTTTTCAAAAGCAATTTCATTTTGATCGCCATGTCTTTGAATTTCTAAATAAAAATTATCATTAAACTTTGATGATAAACTCTTATATATTTTTGATATTTCATCTATGCGACCTTTTTCAAATAATTTACCAAATAAACCTTGAATAGTTCCTGAAAGTAAAGACACACCTTCTGTATCAGTTAAAAGTTCCTCAATATCTAAATGTGGATCAGAAAGTGCATCATTTTCAAGATAAGATCTTGAAGAGAGCTCTATAATTTTTTTATATCCTTTTTCGTTGAGGGCTATCAAAGGCAATAGCCCTGTCGTATCTTCAAATCTAAAAAAAATTTGTGTACCAATAATGGGTTGTGTTCCAACTTTAGAAATATTCTCAGCAAACTCTAATGCACCACACAGATTGGATGTATCAGAAAGACCTAAACAAGGTATTTTATTTTCTTTACAAAAATCCTTTAAATTATCAATCTTAATTGCACCTTCACAAATTGAATATTGTGTATGAATTTTTAGATGATTGAAATTTTGATTATTTAATTCTGGCATTGATAATTTTGATATTACCATCAATCATTTCTAATTTACAATCAGCCATATTAGCAAAAAATCTATTATGAGTTGCATAAATTATTAATCTAGTCTCATTTTTTAAATTATATAAAACATTAAAAACTTCTTTGGCTGTAGTATGATCGAGGCTACCAGTAGGCTCATCAGCTAATATGATTTCAGGTTCATTTATGAGTGCTCTAGCCATTGCAATTCTTTGCATTTCGCCACCCGATAATTCTGATGGGTAATGATGCTCTCGAGATGAAAGACCCATTTCTTTGATCATTTTCTTTGCTTTTTGAATTGAATTCTTTTTATCATTACTAAGAGCAAGACCTGCAAGATAAACATTTTCTAATGCTGTGAAGTCAGGAAGTAAATTATTTTGTTGATAGATAATCCCAATTTTTTTAGACCTAATTTTGTCATTACTAGTGTTATCATTAAAATTTATTATATTATTTCCAATTACTAATGAGCCAGTTGTGGGCTTATCGATCATTGAAAGTATATTTAGTAGTGTAGATTTTCCCGAACCTGATGGACCCATAAGAGAGTAAATTTTACCTTTGGTAAATGAATAATCAATTTTTTTTAAAACAGTTATTTTTTTATTATTAGAAAAAGATTTAGAAATCTTCTTTATAGATATTAAATTATTCATATTTTAGGCCTTTAACGGGGTCTAATTTTGACGCTTTTATAGCGGGAAAGATTGAAACGATAATAGTTACAAAAATTGAACATAGTGAAATAATAAAAATTGATTTTGGGTTGATTTCAGAGGGCATTGTACTTAAAAAATAAATCTCTTCGGGAAAAAGACTAATATCAAAGGTATTACTTAGAAATTCTCTAAGGTTCTCAATATATAAAGAAAATATTACACCTAAAAAAATCCCAAAGAATGTTGCTGTAGTTCCAATGATGATACCTACTAAAAAAAATATTTTTATAATAGATTTGTTTAAGACACCGATAGACTTTAGTATCGCTATATCTCTTGTTTTATTTTTAACCAAAATTGTAAGTCCTGAAATAATATTAAAAGCTGCAACTATAATAATTAAAGATAAGATTATAAACATTACATTTCTTTCAACTTTTAAAGCTGAAAATAAGGAGCTATTCATATCAGACCAAGTATATACAAATTCATTATCAAATATTTTCTGAATCTGATTTTTGATTTCATCAATATTAGATGGATTATTCAAATAAATTTCTAAATTTCTTTTTCCTTTATCTAAATCAAAAAAACTTTCCAATGTATCAAGGTTTATAAAAGCTATGTTGGCATCAAAATCTGCCAAACCACTATCAAAAATTGAACTAATAATAAAAGTTTCTTGCTTAGGTAAACTCCCAATAATTGTTTCAATGCCTACAGGGGACATAATTGACACTCTGTCACCTATGTTAAGTCCTAAATTAAAACTTAATTCTTTACCTATTGATATTGAGTTTTCTAATAACTGATTTGATTCACCAATTAACTTACCTTTTTTAACAACATCAAGTTTTGGGAAATTTTTACTGCTATAACCCCTTAAAACTAATCCCTTGGTATAATCTTTACTAATAACAATAGCCTCACCAGAATTACTAAAAATTAAATCTTTTGAAATTAGTTTTAAGTTGTTGTCATTGAGTTTATCTAAACTAATTGAGTTTTCGTAAGGTTTAACTGTTACATGTGCGTTAAATCCAACAATTTTACTAATTAGCTCGGTTCTAAAACCGTTCATAACTGACATAACAATAATCAGCACTGCTACACCTAAACTTATTCCAATAAATGAAAAGATAGAGATTATGTTTAAAAAGCCATCTTTTTTTCTCGTTTTTAGATATCTAAACGTAATTTCTTTTTCTAATGTAGAAATCAATTTTTTTCTTTTAGTTCAGTTAAAATTTTAGTTATTTGATCTAACGTTAAATTCCTAGGGTCTTTTCCAATCTCTTTAAACTCTAATAGGTCACCTTCAGATTTTTTTCCTATAATGATTTGATACGGGACACCAATTAAATTAAATTTCTTGATTTTAGATGAGAGATTTTCATCCATATCATCAATAATTGTATCAATATTATTGCTTTCAAAGTGTTTAAAAAGACTAGTAGCCTTATCCAGTGCAGATTTATCATTTTTATTAATCATTGGAATTATAGCGAGTTCATATGGTGCTACAGAAAATGGCCATTTCATAATTTCATTTTTCTCATCATATTTTGCTTCTATGATGGCACCAACAAGCCTTGATACACCAATTCCATATGATCCCATTTTAACAAAGTCTTTTTTACCACCCGGAAGATCTACAGTTGCATTTAGAGCTTTTGAATATTTATCTCCAAAATAAAAAATGTGACCTACTTCAATACCTTTTGTAATCAGCCTATTTTCCTCAGATACTTTTTCTTCAAACTCAACTTTATCAAATTTTTCATCAGCTACAGAGTAATATTGCTCATATTTTTTTCTTAAGTCTTCTAAAGATTGCCTATCCATTATTGAACCTTCACTGTCTAAATCAAAAACTCTTTTATCTGTAAAAATTTTACTTTCACCTGTATCTGCTAAAATAATAAATTCATGAGAGAGGTTTCCACCAATAGGTCCTGTATCTGCTGCCATTGGAATAGCTGAAAGTTCCAATCTTTTAAAAGTTTTTAAATAAGAAAAAAAGAATTTATTATATGAGAAAGCTGCATCTTCATCGTTTACATCAAATGAATATGCATCCTTCATATAAAATTCTCTACCTCTCATTATTCCAAATCTTGGTCTAACTTCATCTCTAAATTTCCATTGTATGTGATACAATAATTGAGGCAGTGATTTGTACGATTTAATACTTGTTCTAAATATGTCAGTGACTAACTCTTCGTTAGTTGGTCCATAAAGCATTTCCCTGCCTTGTCTGTCTTTAATTCGAAGCATTTCATCTCCATAATCATCGTAACGACCACTTTCTTTCCAAATATCACTGGGTTGAATTGTTGGCATAAGTATTTCTTGGGCACCAATTTTATTTTGTTCTTCTCTTACTATTTGTTCAATTTTTTTCATCACTTTAAAACCTAAAGGTAGCCAAGAATAAATACCTGCAGAAGATTGCTTAATCATTCCTACTCTGAGCATTAATTGGTGTGATTTAATTTTTGCTTCTGATGGGTTATTTTTTAAAATTGGTATGAAAGATTTTGAAATGTACATTTTAACTAATTATATATCTTAAATTTAAATATTCATATTTTATCAATAAATAAATTATCACGAAAATAACAGTTGTAATACCAGTACAATAAATAAATTTTTTTAACATTTTAGGATTTTCTGGAGAACCAGCGTCTTCACCTTCAATTTTAACAGATTTTAGTCTATTTACGTCAATTGGAAGAATTGTAAAAAAAACTATCCACCATATTATAATGTAAATTATAGCAAGACCTGTTGCACTCATCTAGATTCTTACAAGATTGATATTTATAAATGGTCTTTTACCAGTCAATTCTTTAGCACATTTTCTACATGTAATTTTTAATGCATCAATTAAATTGTATTCTTGTTTTTTACTTTTTATAGAAAAGGTTCTAGTTGTTTTTTCTATTGCTTCTTCTAATTCATAAATAAATTCGTCAGAATCATATACAGGTAATCCTCTAAAAGTTAATACAGGTCTTTTGTGTATATTGCCCTTTGCAGTGATTAAAATTGTAACCTCCATATATCCATTGGCAGCTATATTTTTTCTATCTTTAATTGATTGAGCATCTTCTTCAACACTCATATTTCCATCTAAATAAAGTCTACCACTTGGAGCTTTATCAAAAACATGTGGTTTACCTGGGGCTAATTTTACAATGTCACCATTTTCTACTTGAACAGGGTGTGGAACTTTCATCTCATGTGCAAACTTCATATGTTCAATCATATGTCTGTGCTCTCCATGAACAGGGACTGCACATTGAGGTTTAACCCAATCATACATTTCTCTTAGATCATCTCTATTTGGGTGGCCAGAAACATGAACAAATTCACTTTCTTCTGAAATAACTTCAATACCATCCCTAACTAATTGATTTTGTAATTTATATAATTTTTTTTCATTACCAGGAATAATTTTAGATGAAAAAATAACAGCATCATCTTTTTCGATGAACACATCTGGATGAGTATAGCTTGAAATTCTCATCAGTGCTGCCATGGGCTCACCCTGACTACCAGTGCAAAGATAAACTATTTTTTCCCTAGCAATTTTTTTTGCTTCACGTGCATCTACAGGTTCAATAACATTTTTCAAATACCCACACTGTCTTGCTGCTTTAAATATTCTATGCATGGATCTTCCAACTAGAGATATTTGTCTACCAGTTTTTTCTGCACAATAGAAAGCCGTTTCCATACGTGCAACATTTGATGCAAAAGAAGCCATAACAATTCTTTTTTTAAGACTACCCATAATATTTAATAAACTTTTTCTAACATCTAGTTCTGAACCAGCTTTTCCCATACTAAATACATTTGTTGAATCACAAACCATAGCAAGGACACCTTCTTTACCAATTTCTTTAAGTCTGTCAGAATTAATTTTTTCACCAATCAAAGGTTCTGGGTCAATCTTCCAATCTCCAGTATGCAATATTACACCAGCTGGAGTTTCAATTCTAAGACCATTAGGCTCAAGAATTGAGTGGGTTAATGTGATGTACTCTATTTTAAAAGGATCTAAATCTACTGTTCCATTTAACTGAACTATTTTTAGATAATTAGTTGCATCAATATTTTTTTCTTTAAGTTTTTCTTTTATTAAAACTGCGGTAAATGGAGTTGCAAAAATTTTGCATTTTAATTGAGGCCAAAGATGTGCAATTGCTCCTATATGATCTTCATGTGCATGAGTTAAAATAATTCCTAAAAGGTCTTCTTTTTTATCTACAATAAATCCAGGGTCTGGGTAAATTAAGTCAATTCCAGGCAAGGTGTCGTCAGCAAATGTAACCCCTATATCAACCATGATCCATTTATGTTCACCTGGTTTTCCATAGGCAAACAGGTTCATATTCATGCCAATTTCTCCTGAGCCCCCTAAAGGGCAAAATAATAGTTCATCTTTCATATTTATTTAATTAAAGTGGTGGCTCTGATTAGGCCGTTAATTGTAATATCTTTATTTAATGTTACTTTCGTTTTTGTTGAATTTTTGAATAAATTAGAAAATCCTCCAGTAATAATTATTTTAAAGGACATCTTGGTCTCTTTCTTAATTAAATTAATAATATTGTCAATTAAACCCTCATAACCCCAAAAAAAACCAGCTCTCACTGCACTAATAGTATTTAAACCAATGATTTTATTTGTTTTTTTTAAAATAATCCTTGGAATTTGCGTTGCTTTATCAGTCAACGTATCAAGTGAAAGCTTAACTCCAGGTGCAATAACACCACCATGATAGGTGTTTTTAATCAAAACATCAAATGTGGTAGCGGTTCCAAAATCTAAAATTATAAAATTATCCTTGTTATTAATAACGCTAATAGCGTTTGCCAACCTATCTGAACCAATTTGTTTATAGTTAACCTTAATCTTAATCAATTTATTTAACTTAAGTTTCTTAAGTTCGTTGCATTTAATCTTATAAGTTTTGTTAAAAAAACTCTTAATTTCATTGAATGATTTTGGAACAACACTGCAAAATAAACATTTATCAATTATTTTGTCTTTTAAACTTAAGCTGGCTAAAGATTTTTTCAGTAAAAAGTAATTTATTTTTTTTGTTATTAGGGTAACCCTTTTAATAATAATATTTTTAGAGTCTACCAAACAAATTTTAGTTTCAGTATTTCCTATATCACCAACAATAATCATTTTAAATTTCTATCTATGTTTTTTATATTAAATTTAGCAAACATTGGAATAAAAGTTTCATAAATTTTTTTTAATTTTAAAGCTGCATTATTAGGAGTAATTTTTACACCAGTTAAATCAAAAAGATTTGTAGTCAAATAACCTTTAATAGAAGGACTCTTAATCAAATTTATACCTATGCCAACTATAATAAATGTTTTGCCTGATTTAGACAATGTTTCCTGTAATATACCTGAAATTTTCATTTTATTTACTAACAAATCATTTGGTTTTTTAATTGTAATTTTACCATTATAAAAATTTGATAATAATTTTTTAACTAAAAGACAGTTAACTTTTGTCAAATCTTTCAATGATAATTGAACCATGTTAACTTGAAAAAAAATACTAATAAACAAATTTCCCTTAAAAGAAGTCCATTTTTTCCCATATTGACCCCTTCCCTTTTTTTGCTTTTCAGCGATTACTATTCCCGACTTATTATTAGTATTTTTAATTATCTGAAATGCTCTATCGTTTGTACTGTTTATGATTTTAAAATTAAACTTTTTTAACTTCATTAAATTATATTAATTCTAGATACAATTTCCACCAGTTTGCTAGGAAAAATAAAGTACAAAAGAATTAACAATGTTGAAAAAGTTAATGATATTTTTAACCAAACACTATGATCAGTGTCATATTTTTCTTTTTCTTCATCAAAATAAATAACTTTAATTATTCTTAGATAATAAAAAGCAGCAATCACTGTTGATAATAAACCGACAATTGCTAGAAAATACATTGATTGCTCAATTACAGACTTAAATACATAAAATTTAGCAAAAAAACCAGCCAACGGTGGAATGCCTGCTAATGAGAAAAGTATAACGAGTAAAGACAAGGATAAAACTGGATGGTTTTTTGACAGTCCAGATAAATCATCAATAGTTTCAAAATACTGATCATTTCTTTTCATCATAAATAAACAACTGAATAAACCAAGATTCATTACCATGTAAATAGAGATATAAACTATAGAAGATTGAATACCCTCATTTGTCCCAACAGAAAGTCCTGCTAAAGCGTAACCAATATGACCAATAGAACTATACGCAACTAATCTTTTTAAGTTACCCTGCCCAATCGCTGCAACGGCTCCAAATATCATTGAGGCAATAGATAAAAAAATTATGATAGGTTGCCATTGGTCAATCATGTTAAAAAATGGAACATACAAGAATCTAATAAAGACAGTTAAGGCAGCGACTTTGGGAACTATTGCAAAAAATAATGTTACAGATGTAGGAGATCCTTCATAAACATCTGGTGCCCACATATGAAATGGTACAGCAGATATTTTAAAAGCCAATCCAACTAGGATGAAAACTATTCCAAATGTTAAGCCATAATGAGTAGAATCCATTGAATTTCCAATAATATTAAAATTAGTTGATCCAGAAAACCCATAGATAAGAGAGCAGCCATAAAGTAGTAAACCAGAAGAAAGTGCACTTAATACAAAATATTTTAGACCTGACTCAGATGACTTTAATTGATCTCTATTAAACGATGCCAAAACATACAAAGCTAATGATTGTAATTCAAGTCCAATATAGAAAACCATTAGGTCATTAGAACTAATCATAACCATCATTCCTAAAATTGAACAAAGGATTAAAATTGGATACTCTATTAAGAAAATCTTAGATATTTTTAAATATTTTGTTGAAATTGATAAAACAAAAGCTCCTCCTAAAAGTGTAAGAATTTTCATTAAAGATGAGAGTTTATCAATTACATAGCTATTTCCAAATAAAGTTACAGCAGTGTCAAAAGGATTATTTAATATTAAAATTACAGTAATTAGTAAAAAACCTATTGAAAGATTATGAATTAAGCTTGAGCCATTTTTCCTAAAAACACCCAAGATTAATAAAAACATTATTGATAAAGAAATAAATATTTCAGGAGAAATAAAATTTAAATTATTCATTATTTTTGTACCTCAGGACCATACATATTTAAGTTAAAATTATACATTTCAATTAAGTCATTTACCGATACTTCAATTGTATTAATGAGAGGTTCTGGGTAAAAACCAAAGAATAAGACTGGTATAGCTAAACTCCATAAAATAAATTTTTCTGAATTATCTAAATCAGGTATTTTTAAAAGGTCTTTGTTTACTAAATTTCCAAAAACAACTCTTCTATATAACCATAACATGTATGCAGCACCAAAAATGACCCCAAAACTAGCAATAACTGCTACTAAAAAATTATCTTTAAATGCACCCATTAAAATTAAAAACTCTCCTATAAAGCCACTTGTTCCTGGTAGTCCTAATGCAGCTAGGGTAAACAGCATAAATAGAATTGAATATTTGGGCATTACAGAAACCAGACCACCGTAAGTTTTAATTAATCTTGAATGCATACGATCATAAACCACACCAACACATAAAAATAATGCTGCCGAAACAAGTCCATGACTAATCATTTGGATTATACTGCCTTCAATACCCTGTTGCGTGATCGTAAAAATTCCCAATGTTACAAAACCCATATGAGCCACAGAAGAATATGCTATTAATTTTTTCATATCTTCCTGCATTAGGGCAACTAGAGATGCATAAATTATTGCAATTAAACTAAGCGTATAAACCAATGGAGTGAATAATTCAGAGGCTACAGGGAACAAACCTAAGGAAAATCTAATAAAACCATAACCTGCCATTTTTAAAAGGATAGCAGCCAGTAGTACAGATCCAGCAGTTGGAGCTTCAACATGCGCATCAGGTAACCAGGTGTGAACTGGCCACATAGGTGTTTTGACTGCAAAAGAACTAAAAAAAGCAAGCCACAATAAGTTTTGATATTTTGTGTCTATACCTAATTCATATAGTTGTACTATATCGGTTGTACCAGCGATCCAGTAAATTGAAATTATTGCAACTAACATTAAAACAGAACCAAGTAATGTATATAAGAAAAATTTAAAGGCAGAATAAACTCTTCTTTCACCTCCCCAAATTCCAATAATTAAAAACATAGGAATTAATCCCGCTTCAAAAAATAAATAAAATACAACTAGATCAAGTGAACAAAAAACACCAATCATTAAACTCTCCATTACCAATATGGCAATAAGAAAATCTCTTAACCTTACTTTAATTGTGTTGTTAACAGATATTATACACAACGGAGTAATGAGTGTTGTTAGAATTATGAATAAAACTGAAATTCCATCTATACCTACTTTATAATTAACAAAACCTTTTAACCATTCTCTATTTTCAACAAATTGAAATGTTGATGTGGACGGGTCAAATAAATACCATAGATAAATTGAGATTAAAAAATTAACAAAAGAAGTGAACAAAGCAACATATTTTCCTGTATTAGAATTTTTATCTTTTGAAAATAATAAAAATAAAGCTCCAATAGTTGGTAAAAGAATTAAAGATGATAAAATTGGAAAATTCATTAGCGTAAAATTAGAAAAGTTAATAATGCAGAAAGACCAATCAATATCATAAAGGCATATTGGTAAATAAACCCACTTTGAAATTTACTGGCTCTTAATGATAAGTTTTTGATTAGTAAGGAAAGACCGTCCGGTCCAAACCTATCAATAATTTTTATATCAATTGTTTTCCAAAAGAATAATCCTATTTTTTTTGAAGATTGGATAAATATGATATCGTATAATTCATCAAAGTACCATTTATTGACTAAAAAATTATATAAAGGTCTATTAGATTGAACAATTTGATTGGGTAGCTCTTTATTTTTTACAAATAAATAATAAGCAATTGGAATAGATAAAAGAACAAGTATGGGGGTAATCAAAATAATCCATAAAGGTGGGTGATCTGTACTTAATGGAATTAGAAATTTAATAGATTCTCCCCAAAAATGATTTTCTCCCCCATGACCAATAAATAAATCTTTAAATAAAAACCCTGCAAAAATTGCACCAACTGCTAATACAATCAAGGGTATAAGCATAACCAAAGGAGACTCGTGCATTTCTTCAATTTTTAATTTTTTATTGTTATATGTTCCATGAAATGTTTTAAAAATTAATCTCCACGAATATATTGAGGTAAGTAAGGCTGTTAAAATACCAATTCCAGCAGCGTAATAACCTACTGTATTACCTCTAAGGTAAGCAAATTCTATAATTGCATCTTTTGAATAAAAACCAGAAAGAAAAGGGAAACCTGTAAGAGCTAGTGTCCCAATAATCATTAAGATCCAAGTATATGGTAGTTTTTTATACACAGCTCCCATTTGATTAATATCTTGTTCATCCTTAAATGAATGAATTACCGATCCTGATCCTAAGAAAAGCAATGCCTTAAAAAATGCATGAGTAAACAAATGAAACATTGCTACATTATAAGCACCAACACCGGCAGCAAAAAACATATAACCTAATTGACTACATGTTGAATAAGCAATTATTTTTTTAATATCTGTTTGAACTAAAGCTACTGTTGCAGCAAAAAAAGCAGTTGTCATTCCAACTACTGTAATAATATTTAAAGTTAAAGGAGAATATTCAAAAATTGGAGAGCATCTAACAATCAAAAAAACTCCTGCTGTAACCATTGTAGCAGCATGTATTAATGCGGATACAGGTGTAGGACCTTCCATAGCGTCAGGTAGCCATGTGTGTAAAAGAATTTGTGCTGATTTACCCATAGCTCCAATGAATAAAAGGATGCAAATTAGATCAATGGCCTTGATGTGTATTCCTAAAAATAATAATTCTTTATCAACAATTTGTGGAATTTGCTGAAATACCTCAGAGTAATTGACGGTACCAAATAGGTAAAAAATTAAAAATATTCCTAAGGCAAATCCAAAATCACCTACTCTATTTACTACGAAAGCTTTTATAGCTGCTGCATTTGCTGAATCTTTTTTATACCAAAAGCCAATTAAAAAATAAGAACAAAGACCTACGCCCTCCCATCCAAAAAATAATTGAAGAAAATTATCAGATGTAACCAACGTTAGCATTGCAAATGTAAAGAGAGATAGATAGGCCATAAATCTTGGTTTATGTGGGTCGTGGGACATATAACCAATTGAATAAATATGAACTAGTGAAGAAACTAAAGTTACAACAACAAGCATTACTGAAGATAACGCATCCACTTTAATAGACCAATTCACATCAAGTGTTCCTGAATTAATCCAAGTAGCAATAACTACATTATTTTCATAACCGTTAACAATAACTTGATAAAATAAAATTAAAGATAAGAGTGCTGAAATTGAAACAAATATACTTGTTATTATCTCTGAATTTTTATCACCTATAAATTTACCAAAAAAACCAGATATAATAGATGCTAATAGTGGAAGAAATAATAATGAAAATTCCATATTATCCCTTTAAACTATTTATTTCTTCAACTCTAATTGTTGATGAGTTTCGATAATAAACGACTATTATAGCAAGACCTATGGCTGCTTCCGCAGCAGCTACAGTTAATATAAAGAGTGTAAAAATTTGTCCTGTTATATCATTCAAAAATATAGAGAAAGCCACCAAGTTAATATTCACTGCTAATAAAATAAGCTCAATACTCATTAATATTACTATAATATTTTTTCTGTTTAAAAATATACCCACTATACCAATGGTAAATATTATAGCTCCCAAAGTAAGGTAGTGACCCAAGCCTACATCAATCATCAGATTTAACTCCTTTATTACTTGGAACATCTATCAATTCTACACCATCAGATCTTTCTCTGGATATTTGACTAAAATAACTTTGTCTTTTGACACCAGATCTCTGCCTAAAAGTAAGAACAATAGCTCCTATCATTGCAACTAATAAAATCATTCCACTTAATTGAAAGATGTGGATGTAGTCAGTATACAAAACATACCCAATGGTATGAGTATTGCTAATGCTACTATCTATATTTAATGACATAGATGAAACAAGATCTGGCTTAAATTTCCATCCACCAATAACAATAATTAATTCAAAAAATATAATAGTACTGATAATTAATCCAACTGGAATATGTTTCGAGCTCTCTCTAGCACTAAACCATTGGTTTTTCTGTTGAGCTACATTTAACATCATGACAACAAACAAGAATAAAACAGCTACAGCACCAACATAGATAATTAACATTATCATTCCAAGAAATTCTGCACCTATCATTATAAACAAGCAAGAAATACTAATAAAATCTAAAATTAAAAAGAAAACAGAGTGAACAGTATTTTTTGAAACCGTAACCATTATTGCAGAAATAATTGCTATTAATGAAAAAATATAAAAAAAAATTGCGTGTGCTAGCATAATTATCTATGGGGGTTATCAGCTTTAATATTTGCAGCTAGAACATTTTCCCATCTATCCCCATTGTCCAAGAGTTTTTCCTTATTATAATAAAGTTCTTCTCTTGTTTCTGTTGAAAATTCAAAGTTAGGACCTTGGACAATTGCATCAACCGGACAAGATTCTTCACAAAGTCCACAGTAAATACATTTCATCATGTCAATATCATATCGAGTAGTTTTTCGACTTCCATCTGCTCTTTCAGAGGATTCAATTGTAATTGCCTGGGCAGGGCATACTGCTTCACACAATTTACAAGCAATACATCTTTCTTCACCATCAGGGTATCTTCTTAAAGCGTGCTCTCCTCTGAAACGGGGACTGATTTTACCCTTTTCAAATGGATAGTTAATTGTTTTTTTTGGTTTAAAAAATTCTCGTAAGGCGATCGTAAGACCGCCTAAAAAATCTAACATAAAAATTGTTTTAAATATTCTTGAAATTTTCATAATTAATTTGTTGGTAAAAGGTTAAAGTAAAATAAAAAACTTGCTGTAAGCACTACCCACGTTAGCGATAAAGGTAAAAAAATTTTCCAACCTAGTCTCATTAACTGATCATATCTATATCTTGGCACAATTGCCTTTACTAAAGCAAAAAGTATAAAAAGCAGTAGTATCTTTAAGATTAACCATATAGCTCCAGGAATTACATTAAAAGGAAATAAATCTATAGGCGAAAGCCATCCACCTAAAAATAGAACTGATCCCATTGCGCACATAAGAAGAATGTTTGCATACTCACCTAACCAAAACATTGCATACATCATTCCAGAATATTCAGTTTGATATCCTGCAACAAGTTCAGCTTCGGCTTCAGGTAAGTCAAATGGTGGTCGATTTGTTTCCGCCAAAGCAGAGATAAAAAAAATTACAAACATTGGAAATAATGGAATTACAAACCATAAGTTTTCCTGTGCCATTACTATATCATTTAAATTTAACGAACCCACACAAAGCAAAACATTAATTATAATAACACCAATTGAAACTTCGTAAGATACCATTTGAGCTGCTGATCTGATTGCACCTAAAAAAGGATATTTTGAATTTGAGGCCCACCCACCCATAATAATTCCATAAACACCCAATGATGAAACTGCAAATAAATAGAGAATACCAACATTAATGTCAGCTAATACTTGAGTTGCGCTAAATGGAATGACCGCCCAGGAGATTAAAGCCAAAGTCATGGTGACAATTGGAGCTAATATAAAGATTACTTTATTAGAGCTTGAAGGAATAATAACTTCTTTAAACATATATTTTAATGCGTCAGCCAAAGATTGAAGTAAACCAAAAGGTCCTACAACATTTGGTCCCTGTCTTTTTTGAACAAATGCCCAAATACGACGATCAAGCCAAACAATCATCGCAACAGAAACAAGAACTGGTACTAATAAAAATAAGATTTTATATGTCTCTGAAAAAATTATACTTAAATATTCCATTTTATTAACCTTCTGTACCTGTTAATTTTAAATTAACTTTTGCTGTTTTGCATTCAAGCATTGTCTTTGAGGCTCTTGCTATTGCATTTGAGTAATAATAATCTTCATTCTGAACTTTTAAAATCTCTTGCTTAAATTCTATATTTTCAACTGTAGAAGATTTAATAGATTTATCTTTTTCAATAAATAAATTAATTTGGTTAAGCAAACTACTATCCAACTCATCTTTATCATTAAATAATTTTCTATGATTCATTGTTTCTGCTAATTCATTAATTATCAGCCAGTCTTCTTTAGCTTCTTCAGGTGGAAAGGAGGCTTTGTAAGCTTTTTGTATTTTACCTTCTAAGTTTGTAAAGTAACCATTTTGCTCTGTGTATGCAGCCCCAGGAAGTATAATATCTGCAATCTCAGCTCCTTTATCTCCATGACTTCCTTGATAAATTACAAATTCATTCTTTTTTTCAAATTTAAGATTATCTACTCCCAATAAGTAAACAATTTCAAACATGTGATTTTCTAAATCTTTTAGCACTTCATTTGAACCATCTACTGTTTTATATAATCCTAAATCAAAGCTGCCAACTGTAGATGCATTTTCTGAAATTGTATTTAAAGAATTCCATTCATCTGACATTTTATTATTTTTTTTTAGAAAAGATTTAACAGATTCAAAAATATATTTTGCAGATTTAGTTTTAAGAGATGACTGACCAAAGATGATTAACGGTTTTTTAGCCTCTTTAATTAGACTTGATACCTCATGACTATCCTCTGTAATTTTTTTAATATTTTCAATATCACCATCTAAAGACTCATATGGGTATGTTAGATCACCAACATCATTTAAAGAAATTATTTTTGTTTTATTTTGTAAGTATGCTTTTCTAATACGCGCATTTAAAATTGTTGCTTCATACCTAGGGTTACTTCCTATGAGTAATATAAAATCTGCTTCTTCTATTCCATTAATTGTTGAATTGAATAAATAATTTTCTCTTTTTTTAGAATTTAAATATGTGTGATCAATTCTTGATTCTACATTATATGAACCAAGTGTTTTATTGAAAAACTCTTTAAATATATAGAGTGATTCCATATTAATCAGATCACCAGACATTCCACATATTTTATTTTTGTCAGTATTTTTAAACTTGGACTTAATTATATTAAAAACTTCATTCCATGATGCTTTCTCAAATTTACCATTATATTTTATATAAGGGGTATCTAAACGTTGATTTAACAAACCATCACAAGCATATCTTGTTTTATCTGAAATCCATTCTTCGTTAATATCTTCGTTAATTCTTGGTAAAATTCTTTTTACTTCCCAACCATAGGTATCAACTCTTATATTTGAACCAATAGCGTCCATTACATCAATGGATTCTGTTTTCTTTAATTCCCAGGGTCTAGCCTCAAATACATAGGGTTTAGATGTTAAGGCACCAACAGGACATAAATCTACAACATTAGCTGATAATTCTGATTGCATAGATTGCTCAAGATATGTTGTAATTTCCATATCTTCACCTCTACCTATGGCTCCAATCTCTGTTACACCAGCAACCTCTGTAGCAAATCTAATGCATCTAGTACAATGTATGCATCTAGTCATTTGTGTTTTAATTAAAGGTCCCATATTTTTTTCAGAGACTGCTCTTTTATTTTCTTTGTATCTAGACTTATCAACACCATAGAACATGGATTGATCTTGTAAATCACACTCTCCCCCTTGATCACAAACAGGACAATCCAACGGGTGGTTAGCCAACAAAAATTCCATGACTCCTTTTCTTGCTTTTTCAACAAACTCAGTATTTGTTTTAATATTCATTCCTTCTGATGCTGGCATGGCACATGAGGCTACAGGTTTAGGAGATTTTTCTAATTCTACTAAACACATTCTACAATTTCCTGCTATTGATAATTTTTCATGATAGCAAAATCTTGGGATTTCAACTCCAGCTTTTTCACAAGCTTGAAGTACAGTTAGTCCCTCTTCAACTTCTATATCAATTTCATTTACTTTTAATTTAAGCATTTTTTTTATCCAATAAGTGTTGATCTACTAAATAGGGAATATTCTTTTCTTTTTTTATAGTTGGGTTAAGATTATTTCTATCCTCAATCTCTTTTTTAAAATGTCTTAATAATCCTTGTACAGGCCATGAAGAACCCTCACCAAAAGCACAAATAGTGTGTCCCGCAATTTGATTTGTTACATCTCCTAACATATCAACTTCATCTCTTGATGCTTCACCTTTAGCCATTCTTTCAAGCATTCGCCACATCCACCCCGTACCTTCTCTACAAGGTGTACATTGACCACAACTTTCATGTTTATAAAATCTAGCAATTCTTGCCATGCATTTAATTATGTCTTGATCTTTATTAATAACAACAATACCTGCAGTTCCTAATCCACTTTTTTCTGCCATTAATGAATCAAAATCCATTGTTAAAGTTTCACAGGTTTTTTGTGGTATTAAAGGCATTGATGAGCCACCAGGTATTACAGCTTGTAAATTTTCCCATCCTCCAATCACACCTCCAGCATGAACTTCGATTAGTTCTTTAAGGGATATACTCATTTCCTCTTCAACATTACATGGGTTATTAACGTTTCCAGAAATACAGAAAATTTTAGTACCTGTATTTTTTGCTTTTCCTAAAGATGCAAACCATTTTCCACCTCTTCTTAATATTGTTGGAACAACTGCTATAGTTTCAACATTGTTAATTATAGTTGGGCAACCGTATAAACCAATTAAAGCGGGGAAAGGTGGTTTTAATCTAGGTTGACCCTTTTTACCCTCTATACTCTCAAGTAAAGCTGTTTCTTCTCCACATATATACGCTCCTGCTCCATAGTGAATATAAATATCTAAATCCCAACCTGTTCCAGATGCATTTTTTCCTATTAAATTTTTTTCATAAGCTTCCTCAATTGCTGCTTGAAGTTTTTCTCCATCTATAAAGTACTCTCCTCTTATATAAATATAACAAACATGAGCTTGAACAGCGTATGCAGCAATCAAACATCCTTCTATTAATTTGTGAGGTTCAAATCTTAAAATATCTCTATCCTTACAGGTACCTGGTTCTGACTCATCTCCATTTATAACTAGATAATGAGGTCTTGAACCTAGTTCTTTTGGTGCAAAAGACCATTTTAAACCAGTTGGAAATCCAGCACCTCCTCTTCCTCTAAGTTCTGAGGCTTTAACTTCAGTTATTATCCAATCTCTACCTTTATCAATTAAATCTTTAGTATTTGTCCAGTCACCTCTTTTTCTTGAAGACTCAACATCTGAACCCTTATCATTATATAAATTCTGAAATATTCTATCTTCGTCTTTAAGCATTTTTTAAATCCATAAGTGTTTTTCTATTATTTTCAGGTTCGTTGTTTAAACGGCCTCTATAAGATCCTGGCTTAGGTGTTTCACCAGTTAGGATCTTATCTAAAATTTTTAATGTCTTTTCTTTATCTAAATCTTCATAATAATCATCATTAATCTGTAACATGGGTGCATTAACACAAGCTCCTAAACACTCAACTTCCATCCAAGAACAGCTTTGATCTTTTGATAATTCATTTTCATTTTCAGAAATCTTTTCTTTGCATGCTTCAACAAGTTTATAAGCACCTCTAATCATGCATGGTGTTGTTGTGCAAATTTGTATGAAATGCTTACCAACTGGGGCTAGATTATACATTGTATAAAATGTTGCTACTTCATAAACTTTTATATAAGGCATATCTAAAAATTTACCAATACACTTCATGGCAGCTAATGGAATCCAATTACTATTTTGTTTCTGCGCTATATAAAGTAAAGCCATTACAGCACTTTGCTGTTTATCCTTTGGATATTTTGCAATAATTGATTTGGCAGCTTCTAATGAGGCTGGATTAAAATCAAAATTCTCAGGCTGTTCTTTTGAAGGTCTTCTTAAACTCATTATCTATCTACCTCTCCAAAAACTATGTCTAGTGAGCCTAATACAGCAGGCACATCCGCAAGCATATGACCTTTAATCAAATAATCCATTGCAGCCAAATGAGAAAATCCTGGTGCTCTTATTTTACACTTATATGGTTTGCTAGAACCATCAGATATTAGGTAAACTCCAAATTCACCTTTGGGAGCTTCAACAGCTGTATAAATTTCATCTTTATCAACACGATAACCTTCCGTAAAGAGTTTGAAATGATGAATTAAAGCTTCCATAGATTGTTTGATATCTTTTTTTGGTGGTGGACTAATCTTTCCATCGGAGGATTTAACTGGTCCTTTTGTCATTTTAGCAAGACATTGATTGATTATGGAAACACTCTCTCTCATTTCATCTATTCTGCATAGATATCTGTCATAACAGTCTCCATTTTTTCCAACAGGTATTTTAAATTCTAACTTTTCATAACACTCATATGGTTGTGATTTTCTTAAATCCCAAGGAACACCTGATCCTCTAATCATGACACCACTAAAAGAATAGTCTAAAGCATCTTCTTTAGTAACGATTCCAATATCAACATTTCTTTGTTTAAATATTCTATTGTCAGTCAATAATGTTTCTAGATCATCTATTATCTTGGGAAATGACACACAAAATTTACCTATATCTTCTTCTAACCCCATGGGCAAATCTTGATGAACTCCACCTGCTCTAAAATAATTAGCATGCAATCTTGAGCCAGAGGCTCTTTCATAAAAAGTCATTAAAGTTTCACGCTCTTCAAAACCCCACAGTGAAGGTGTTAACGCACCAACATCTAATGCTTGAGTTGTTACATTTAATATGTGGCTTAAAATTCTTCCAATTTCACAAAACATGACCCTTATGAACTGCGCTCTAATTGGCACATCAATTTTTAAAATTTTTTCTATAGCTAAAGCAAAAGCATGCTCTTGGTTCATAGGAGCGACATAATCAAGTCTGTCAAAATAAGGTACAGCTTGCATGTATGTTTTGTTTTCTATTAATTTTTCAGTACCACGATGTAATAATCCAATATGTGGATCTGCTTTTTCAACAACTTCACCATCTAATTCTAAAATTAATCTTAAAACACCATGAGCAGCTGGGTGTTGAGGACCAAAATTAAGATTTAGAGTTTTAGTTTTTTTTGTCATTATCAAGATCTGTCTGTTTTTTTATGTATTTTGTTCCCTCCCAGGGACTTTCATAATCAAAATTTCTATAATTTTGCTCTAATTTAACTGGTTCTTTGATTACCTTTTTTTGATCCTCACTGTATCTAACCTCGGTATGACCAGTTAAGGGGAAATCTTTTCTCAAAGGATGACCTTCAAAGTCATAATCTGTAAGTATTCTTCTTAAATCAGGATGATCTTTAAATTTAACTCCATACATATCAAAAACTTCACGTTCCATCCAGTTTGCTGCAGGATAAATGGGGGTTAAAGATGATATAACTTCATTTTCACTTATTAAATAACTTAATATAATTCGCTGATTAAATTCATGACTTAAAAATAAATACACGACTTTAAAACGTTGAGTATTTTCTGGATAATCAACAACAGTAATATCAATTAACTGTCTAAATTTTGTATTTTCGTTATTCTTTATATGTAAAGTAACATCTATTAAATTTTCACTATCAATAGTGATGTATAGTTGCTCATGTCTAATCTCAGTTTTTTTAATCTTAGTGGTAAGTTCTGAGTTAATTTTTTTTTCAAGATCTATTAAATTTTTCATATAAATTATCTTTCAAAAGACCCTTTGTTTCTAATTTTTTTTTGTAACTGCATTATACCATAAAGCAATGCTTCGGCAGATGGCGGACAACCAGGTACATATATATCTACTGGAACTATTTTATCACATCCACGAACTACTGAGTATGAATAGTGATAATAACCACCACCATTTGCACAGCTTCCCATAGAAATCACGTATCTTGGTTCTGGCATTTGATCGTAAACTTTTCTTAATGCTGGAGCCATCTTATTTGTTAAAGTTCCAGCCACTATCATCACATCAGATTGTCTTGGTGAACCTCTTGGTGCAGCACCAAATCTTTCTAGGTCATACCTAGGCATCGCTGTTTGCATCATCTCAACAGCACAACAAGCTAAACCAAAAGTCATCCAGTGTAAGGATCCAGCTCTTGACCAGTTTATCAAATTATCAAGAGAAGTTGTTATAAAACCATTTTTACTAAAATCTTCAGAAAGTATCTTAAACTCTTCTGGGATTTCTTTATTTTTATTTTCTAAATTCATAGTTTAAAATTTTATTCCCAATCTAGAGCACCTTTTCTCCACTCATAAATAAAACCAATTGTAAGTATAAATAAAAAAATCATCATTGAGGAAAAACCTAGCAAACCTATATTTCCTAAAGAGATTGCCCAAGGAAAAAGAAAGGCTATCTCAAGATCAAAAATTATAAAAAGGATTGCCACTAAATAAAATCTAACATCAAATTCTATCCTTGAATCTTCAAAAGGTTCAAATCCACATTCATATGCTGATAATTTTTCTGGATCAGGATGTTTTGGTGAAAGAATTAAATTAATTACTACAAAAGCACAGCTCAGGCCAAGGGCTATTATTAAAAATAATATAATAGGTAGATAATCTTTTAAAAATTCTGAAAGCATGAAGTCTATATAGCAGTTTTTATATCATGTTGAAGTGCTCTTACGTCACAATTTATGTGATATTCACATTAAAAGGACTAAAAAAGTGGCGGGAGTGAAGGGACTCGAACCCTCGACCTATCGCGTGACAGGCGATCGCTCTAACCAACTGAGCTACACCCCCACTTTTACTAATTTTGGTGGGTAGTAAAGGACTCGAACCTTTGACCCCCTCGGTGTAAACGAGATGCTCTACCAGCTGAGCTAACCACCCTTAACCAAAATTATCGTTTAGTTATAACAATTATTTATGAAAGTCAAAACAGATATTAAACAAGAAAAGGATGTAAATTGGTAATTATTGAATACTAGCTTGTGATTTATCTTCCGATTTAGAAATTTTCTCAATCTCAACCCACTCAACTCTTTTTAACTCTTTAGTTAAAGCTATTTTTAATACTTCATCAGCATGGTCAACAGGAGTAATTATTATATCATCCATAATTTTCTTAGGCATATCAACAAGATCTTTTTCATTTTCTTTTGGAATTATAACTTGTTTTATTCCAGCTCTATGTGCTGCTAATAGTTTTTCTTTTAATCCACCAATTGGTAATACTTGGCCTGTTAATGTAACCTCACCTGTCATTGCAACATCTCTTCTGACTGGGTTATTTGTGATTGCAGAAACTATTGATGTAACCATTCCAATACCTGCTGATGGTCCGTCTTTAGGTGTTGCTCCTTCAGGAACATGAATATGAAAATCTTTTTTTTCAAATAAGGGCGGAATAATTCCATAATCTAAACTTTTAGATCTAATAAATGATTTTGCTGCCTTGATAGATTCTTGCATCACGTCTCCAAGTTTTCCAGTGATTTGCATTCTACCCTTTCCAGGCATAGTAACAGTTTCAATTTTAAGAATTTCCCCACCATATTCAGTCCATGCTAAACCTGTGACAACACCAATCTTGTCTTCGTTTTCAAGTTCACCAAATTTAAATTTTTGTATTCCTAGATATTCATGTAAATTTTTTAAATCAATCTTCACTTCTTTTTCTTCACCAGTTACAACTTTTTTTACAACTTTTCTCGCAACTTTAGAAATTTCTCTTTCTAAATTTCTAACACCAGACTCTTTTGTGTAACTTTGAATAATTTCTTTAATAATATCCTCAGAGAGTGTCATCTCTTTTTCTTTGACACCATTATCTTTGATTTGTTTGGGCAAAAGATAATTATTAGCAATATTAATTTTTTCATCCTCAGTGTAACCAGCTAATCTAATTACTTCCATCCTATCTAATAATGGCGGCAATATATTTAATGTATTTGCAGTTGTTACAAACATAACATCAGATAGGTCGTAATCTACTTCTAGGTAATGATCATTAAATGTTGAATTTTGCTCTGGATCTAATGCTTCTAATAATGCTGAAGACGGATCACCTCTATAGTCATTTCCAATTTTATCGATTTCATCAAGAAGAATTAAAGGGTTTTTAGTTCCTGCTTTCTTCATCATTTGAATAATTTTTCCAGGTAAAGATCCTATATAGGTTCTTCTATGACCTCTAATCTCAGCTTCATCTCGCATGCCACCCACAGAAACTCTAACAAACTCCCTGTTAGTTGCTCTAGCAATTGATTTACCTAAAGATGTTTTACCAACTCCTGGAGGGCCAACCAAGCATAAGATTGGGCCTTTAATTTTTTCCATTCTTTTTTGGACTGCTAAAAATTCAATAATTCTTTCTTTAACTTTTTCCAAACCAAAATGATCTCCATCAAGTACCGCTAGTGCTTTCTTAAGATCAATAGCAACTTCACTTTTTTTAAACCAAGGAAGGTCAGTCATCCAATCTAAATAATTCCTGATAACGGTAGCCTCAGCAGACATTGGGCTCATATTTTTTAATTTTTTAAGCTCAGCCATACATTTCTTTTCAACATCCTTGGGCATTTTTGCTTTAATAATTAATTTATTTAAACTTGAGGTCTCATCTTTTCCCTCTTCAATTTCACCTAATTCTTTTTGAATAGCTTTAAGTTGCTCGTTTAAATAATATTCTCTTTGAGTTTTCTCCATTTGAGTTTTAACTCTGCCTCTAATTCTTTTTTCAACTCCGATAATACTAGTTTCATTCTCCATTATCTTAATTATAGAATTAAGTCTTTTCTTAACATCTATAGTTTCAAAAATTTGTTGTTTCTCTGAAATAGTAGCCGTTAGGTGAGACGCAATATTATCAGCAATGTGTGATGCGTTAGTTAATTTTTTAATATTATTAATTGTTTCACTTGATATTTTTTTATTAATTGAAGTTAGTTTTTCTAGTCTTCTTAGGGCAGTCATTGCTAATGGTATTAAGTCTTCATCTTTAGTTACCACATCATGATGATGAGCATATTCACAAACAATAAATTTCTCATTATCTTTAAAATCTAAAATTTTAACTCTTTTGCTTCCTTCAACTAAAACTTTTACCGTGCCATCTGGTAATTTTAATAATTGTAAAATATTACCTTCACAACCATACGTAAAAACATCAGTTTTTTTAGGATCATCTATTTCTGAATTTTTTTGGGTAACTAGAACAATTTTTTTGTCCTTTTTCATAACTTCATTTAAGCCAGCAATAGATTTATCTCTGCCCACAAATAAGGGAATAACCATATTTGGAAATACAACAATATCTCTTAGCGGTAATAAAGGTCGTTCAATTTTAACATCCATACTCTAAATATGGATATTAAATATAATATTGCAATAGCTATTTATTACTTATTAACGTGAAATTAAGCAGCTGAAGTTTTATCAGTCTTAGTTTTAGTGCTATTTTTTGAATGAACTATAATTGGTTGAGACAGGCCTTTGGCCGCACTAGCGTCTACAATAACTTCCTCAACATTGTCTTGACTTGGTAGATCGTACATTGTTTTTAATAAAATATTTTCCAAGATTGATCTAAGACCTCTAGCCCCAGTTTTCTTATTAATTGCTTTATGCGCAATCTCTTTAAGTGCATTTTCTTTAAAGTTTAATTTAGCACCATCTAGTTTAAATAATTCTTGATATTGCTTAATTAGAGAATTTTTTGGTTCTTGTAATATCTTAATTAAAGATTTTTCATCAAGATCTTCTAGTGTTGCTATCATTGGGAGTCTACCAATAAATTCTGGGATTAAGCCATACTTTAACAAATCTTCAGGCTCTAAAGTTTTCATCCACTCACCTGTTTTTTTATCATCTGTTTTTTTAACATTAGCACCAAATCCAATTGATGTACCTTTGTCTCTTTGAGATATTATTTTATCTAGGCCAGCAAATGCTCCCCCACAAATAAATAAAATGTTTGTAGTGTCTACTTGTAAAAATTCTTGTTGTGGATGTTTTCTTCCTCCTTGAGGTGGAACGCTTGCTACTGTGCCTTCCATTATTTTTAATAGTGCTTGTTGGACACCTTCACCAGAGACATCTCTGGTAATTGATGGGTTTTCTGACTTTCTACTAATCTTATCAACTTCATCTATATATACAATTCCACGTTGCGCTTTTTCAACATTGTAATCAGCAGCTTGTAATAATTTTAAAATTATATTTTCAACATCTTCACCAACATAACCTGCTTCGGTTAAAGTGGTTGCATCTGCCATTGTAAATGGAACGTCAAGAATTCTTGCTAATGTTTGAGCTAATAAAGTTTTTCCACATCCAGTTGGACCAACTAAAAGAATATTTGATTTTGAAAGTTCAACTGTTTTACTTGTTTTGCTCTCGTAATTAAGTCTTTTATAATGATTATGAACAGCAACGGATAAAACTTTTTTTGCATGAGGTTGACCAATAACATAATCATCTAATACAGCACAAATTTCTTTTGGTGGTGGTAATCCATCTTGATGTTTAACAAATGTATCTTTGCTTTCTTCTTTGATAATATCCATACAAAGTTCAACACATTCATCACATATAAATACAGTTGGACCTGCAATAAGTTTTCTAACTTCGTGTTGGCTCTTGCCACAAAAAGAACAGTAAAGAATATTTTTATTATTTGTTGTCATATAATTTATAAACGAATCAATTAAATTACTTTAATATAGATGACTCATACTAATCAAGTATCAGTTTAGTGGGGTGTCAATATGTTGTGTGTTAAGATCTATTTTCAACTACTTGATCAATCAAACCAAACTCTTTTGCAGTATCTGGAGTCATAAAGTTATCACGTTCTAGTGCTTTTTTCACATCATCAACAGATTTTTCAGTATGTTTTGAATAAATCTCATTAAGTCTTTTCTTTAAGTCCATAACTTCGTTAGCATGAATTTCAATATCTGTAGCCTGCCCCTGATAACCAGCTGAAGGTTGGTGAACCATAATTCTAGAATTTGGTAAAGAAAATCTTTTACCTTTTTTACCTGCGGCTAATAAAAATGAACCCATTGACGCAGCTTGACCAATACATAATGTTGAAACATCTGGTTTAATATATTGCATAGTATCGTAAATTCCAAGACCTGCAGTCACTAACCCACCGGGACTATTAATATATAAATTAATTTCTTTTTTTGGATCTTCGGACTCTAAAAACAAAAGTTGAGCTGTAACTAAAGATGCTACGTTATCATTTATTGGTCCTACTAAAAAAATAATTCTCTCTTTAAGAAGTCTTGAATAAATATCATAAGCTCTCTCACCTTTATTTGATTGCTCAACAACCATTGGCACTAAGGTATTCATCTGATCTAATAAGTTTGTTGTCATATGTTGATTCTTTTACTTATACAACTTGTGATTACTTTTTACTAACTTTTTTTGCTGAAGGTTTTTTAGATGCTGAAGGTTCTGGTTTTTTTTCAGTTTTAGCAGGCTTTGAAGCTTTTTTTTCCTCAGGATGATCGTGGTCATGATCATGGTCATGTTCGTGATTATGATCTTGTTTTTGATGTTCTTTTAAAATTTTTTCTGCTTCTTCTTTGCTAATTTCTTTTTTAGATGCTTTCGCTTTAGTTTTTATTAGATCAATAATTTTTTCCTCATACACGGTTCCTCTTAAACTGGCTAATGCTGATGGATTTTTTTGGTAAAATTCCATTACCATCTTTTCTTGACCAGGCATCATTCTAAGTTGTTTTTGAACTTCAGCTTGAACTTCCTGTTCAGTTACTTTGATTTTATTTTGCTCACCAAATTCATTTAAGATTAACCCAACTTTAATTCTTTTTTTAGCAATTTCTTCAAAATTTTTTCTACTTTTTTTAGAATCTTCTTCAGTCATGCCTTGTGCTAAAATTTTAACCTCTTCTTCAATTAAGTTTTCTGGAATTTCATCCACTTTAAAGTTTTCAATTTCTTTCAAGATTTGAGTTTTAGCTAATTTATCTAAGGAATTTCTATACTCATCATTGATTTGTTTGCTAACTAATACCTTTAAATCAGCAAGATCTTTTGCTCCTAAATTTTTTGCAAAAATATCATCGATTTTTACTTCTTCTGATTTTTTGACTTCTATAATTTTACAGATAAAATTGGCTTTCTTATTTGCATATTCTTTTTGTGGATAATTTTCAGGAAGTGTAACATCAGCAGATTTTTTGTCATTTTTTTTGGCACCAATCAGTTGTTTGTCAAAACCCTTAATAAATAAATCTTTACCTAGAATTAATTGAGTATTTTTTCCTTCACCTCCAGTAAAGTCTTTTCCATCAATTGTTGCTTTGTAATCAAAAATAACTAAATTTTCTTCTACTGCTTTAACGTCAGCTGCCACTTCTTTAAAATTATTTTGACTTTTGGCTATATCTTTAATTCTTTTATCAGTTTCATTTGCATCAATTTTAACTGAATATTCATCATATTTAATATTTTCAACAGACTTAAGCTCGACTTTTGGAAGTTCTGTTACTGACATTACATATTCCAGATCTTTATCCTCACCATAAGTTTTAAGATCAAGTTTAGGTTGTCCAGCTGGTTTAATTTTATTATCTTCTAAAGCTTTAACTGAAGTGTCTTTAAGAACTTTATCAAGAACTTCACTAAAAATTGCTTGACCAAATTGTCTTTTTAAAATTTCTTTAGGCACCTTTCCTGGTCTAAAACCTTTTAAGTTAACAGTCTTTTTAATTTCTTCATATTTTTCATCCATATAAGAATTCATAGTTTTTTTATCTATGAAGACTTTAATGTCTTTATTTAAACCTTTTTTATTTTCTACTGTAACTTTCATAATTTTTTCAACTTGTTGGTAGGCGAAAAAGGACTCGAACCTTCACATCTTTCAATACTGGTTCCTAAGACCAGCGCGTCTACCAATTCCGCCATTCGCCCACAATTCTTGGCTTTATATAGGATAGATTCTATTTGTCCAATGAGAATAATTATGAAATATAATAATATTCAATTATATTAACTAATAATTTAAAAAAATGATTGTTTCTCCATGTATAAGCATATGTAAAACAGATCCTCAAACTGAATACTGTTATGGTTGTGGTAGAAATAATGAGGAAAAAAAGATGTGGAAATTAGAAGAAACCTCAGATTTATGGAAAAAATCCAATCTAACTGATATCCAGGCAAGACTGGGTGGCTGGCAATTAGAAAGCTTTAAAGACTCTTATAATCATAAAATTGAAAATGGAATTTCTCTTTATAAAAAAAATTTAATTAAATGAATAAAACAACAATAGCAACTATAATTTATTTACTTGGTGTCTTAATTGGTGCTTTTTTTTTGGATGCTTGGGGTGCAGAAACATCATTTATAAAAACTATTTCAATATTTATATGGACAATTATTTTCTTAATCGCATTATTTTATTTAGATAAAAATGAAAAAAAATAGTTTTAGTATTAGTTGTCTTATAATTTCAACATTTTTACTTAATTTTCAAATAGCAGTTTTTTCAGAAATAATGCTTTTAACAGGATGTAAAAATTTGAATGATAGTTTTATTAAAAATGAATACATCCTAGATTTTGAAAAATCTTTAATGGTTAGAAACTATGTTTACGATAACAAAACATATAAAAAGCATAAAAGAACGGACTTAAGTATAAAAAAAGAGAATACTTTAGAAAGATTTGTGTATGAGGATAAAAATCTAATCTTTACAGATAGAATTGGTTACCCTCAATTTTACACTCAACTAGTTTTTGAAAAAAATAACACCATAATTAATATTAAAACTGTAATTAATGGTGAAGAAGCTATTTCAAAAGTATCAACTTGCAGCAATGTAGAAATTTTTGAAAAAGAAAGTTAAGACTTTTTATTTATAACGCTAGTCTTGTTGGTCTTGATAACAAAATTTAATTTTTTTGCTCCAAATTTAGTATTTGTGATATTGCTACGATGTTTAGCAAAAGCTTGTTTTTGAGCTAGCTTCATTGCTTTTTTTGATGACATTAGAGTATTCTATATTTTATTATAAAAAAATATACCTTTAATTGTTAGAAGTTTTTTGTCTAGCTAGAATATTAAAATTTTTATCTGCTATGACAATTTCACCCGATGAAACAGATAAATTTAAAATTTCAGAAATTACAACATAATGTGTAACAAAAATTAAGTTACCTTTACCATCCCACTCTTTTATAAATTCTTTTAATTCTTTGATCTGTTTGGCTTTGTTATGGGCAAATTTTTGACTAAAAAATGAATTTAAAAAACTTTTAGTTTTGTAATTTTTAAAGGCATATTTAGCTGTTTGTTTACATCTGCACCATTCACTAGATAGAACTGAGTAACTATCCACATGATTTTTTAAAAAAAATTTATTAATATTCTTTGCTTGATTAATGCCTTCCAGACTCAAGTTTCTTTGTGTGGCGCAACTAGATAAATCAAAGTTATCTGGATCTCCACTACCCGGAGCATACGCGTGTCTTATAAATATTAATTTTCCTCCATCACTTAGTAAATTCTCCAAATCGTCATTTGAAATGGCTACTAACGGTGTATTAAAGGATATAAATAAGAATATAATAATTTTAACTAACTTCATTCATGAGCATTAAATTTAAAAAACTAAATAATTCAATAATTAAATGTAAAAAATGTCCTAGATTAATAAAATTTAGTAAAAAAATCTCAACTATTAAAAGAAAACAACACATGTCGGAAACTTATTGGGGGAAACCGGTTACGGGCTTTGGTGATATTAATGCAAAGTTAATGATTATTGGTCTCGCACCAGCAGCACATGGTGGAACAAGAACTGGCAGAGCATTTACAGGTGATAAGTCTGGTTACTTTCTGTTCAATTGTTTATACGCAGCAGGTATCTCAAATTTACCGACTTCAATGCATAAAAAAGATGGCTTAAAACTTAATAGTACATATATTACTAATATCTTAAAATGTGTTCCACCAGATGACAAACCATTAGGAATAGAACTAGATAATTGTTCAAATTATTTTGATAATGAAATTCAAAGTTTAAAAAATTTAAAAGTTATAATTACATTAGGTAAAGTTGCATTTGATAATTGTGTAAAATTTTATAAGAAAAATTTTATGATTAATAAAAAATTAATTTTTAAACATGGTGCTAAGTACTATCTACCTGATGGTAAAATTCTAATACCTAGTTACCATCCAAGTCCACGAAATGTTAACACAAAAGTTATTAACACAAAAAAAATGATGAGCTTACTTATAATGGCTAAAAAATACTCTAAACTTTAATACTGTCACAAAAATAAGGCTTAAAGTCCTGAAATAGAGATCTAGGTATTTTCATTGGTTTGCCTTTGTTGTTAACAAAAACTAAATGTACTTTTGCTTCGACTATTATATCCTCTCCTCTTGAAATAAATTGGTTCATAAAAAATGATGTTTTTGTAATTGATTTAACAAAAGACCTAATACTTAATTCATCTTCTAAATAAGCTGATTTCTTGTAATCAATACTGCAAGATTTAACTATAATTAACGCTCCAAATTCATCTTTAATTTTTTTATTACTAAAACCTAAGCTAACTAGAGATTCTGTTCGGGCTCTTTCAAGAAAATTTAAATAATTTGCATAATAAACAACTCCACCAGCATCAGCGTCTTCATAATAAACTTTAAGTTTGTGAAAAAAATTTTCATGCATACTTACATGATAACAAAAAAACTATTAAAAAACTCTTTATTCTGCGGAAAAATAAATATTTTGATAATATGATATTGCTTTTAATTTTGAATTATCTGTATCAGTCATTATCGCAACACCAGATATATCTAAAACTTCTATTCCATGAAGCTTCATAAAATCCTCTTTAACATTGGCTTTAACAGTCACCCAAACATTAGAGCTGTCTTTTGTTGAAGATAATACGTAATCAATTGACTTTTTGGTATAGGGGCTAGGCCAATTTTTTCCTACTTCATTATTACTTGAAAATACATAGTTTACTGCCCTATTTGATAGAGCTGTAGTCCCAGTTTTTTTGATAACAAATACTCTAGCAGCATAGTCATGCCCCTTTTTGCTATTTTCTATTATGCCAGATAAGTCTTTTTCAACTTTCCAGGTAATATTAATAAAAGGGGTTTTTAATAAATCAATTAAAACTTCTTTACCTAGTCCTGAACCTTTTCCTTCAGCTTCTGCTTTAATAAAATTACCATTTTGATTAGAACCAAGAGTCCATGTTGTTTCACCTTTATATTTTTTTCCAACTTTTAATATTTTGAATTCTTCCTCTGTAAAATCAAAAACAATAACTTTTTCAGCAATTACAGTGTTTGAAAACATAAATGAGATAAATGATATTAATAAAAAAATTTTAATCATAATTTTAATTTTATATCTAATATTTTCTAAAAAACAATATTTGAACAAAGTTTAAACATCCTAAGATCAATATTGAGTTTTATTAATAATAAATGAAATCAATTTCTATATTTATACTTTTAATTTATTGGTCAATAATCTTGTTAGCGCCAGTTATCTCTAAGGAAAATAAAACTGATTTAAAAATACTAAAAACCAAGCTTAATAAGTAGATCTACCACCACTAATATCAAAAACTGCTGCAGTAGAAAATGAATTTTCCTCAGATGAAAGCCAACAAACTAACGAAGTAAACTCTTCTATTTCAAGAAATCTTCCTCTAGGTACTTTTGATAACATTCTGGCAACATGCTCTTTGGACATCTGATCTAAAATTCTCGTTTTCGCACCTGCTGGTGTAATAGCATTAACTGCAATATTCTTATCAGCCAGTTCTTTTCCCAATGACTTAGTCAATCCAATAACACCTGCTTTAGCTGAGCTATAAGCACTAGCATTAGCATTGCCATCTTTTCCCGCAACAGAGGCAACATTAACTATTCTTCCATAGTCATTTTTGATCATGTAAGGCACAATACATTTACAGCAGTTAAATGTACCCATTAGGTTAATTTGAACAATTTTATTCCACTCATCAAAATCATAATCCCATAGTGATGATGTTGAACCAGTAATTCCAGCGTTATTGATTAAAATATCAATATTTGAAGATTTTGCAATTTCATCAACAGTTTCTTTTACATTTTTAAAATTAGATACATCAACAATATTGTACGAAAGATTTGGGTTATTCACATCATTGATAGCTTTTTTCAACTCTTCTTCATCAATATCCCAAATAATAGCTTTAGCACCAGATTTTAAAAAACGTTTAGCGATATCCAGACCAAAACCTTGAGCACCCCCTGTAATGATAGCTGTTTTGTTCTTTAAATCAAATTGATGCATAAAATTATTTATTTACTAACAGATAGTAAGTCAATGAAGAGATAAAAGCTCCAATCATCCAAGAATAAGAATGAAGAAACATTAAGCTTTCATTCCAAATGGATGAAGCTGCAAAAATAAAACCTAAGATTAATGAATAGATGGCTTTCATGTGCCAGCCATTAGAATAAAAATATAAACTACTTTTTTCTAAAGAAAAAATATCCTTATTGTCTAAGTTGGTTTTTTTAATTAGATAATAATCAATAACCATAATACCAAATAGAGGGCCAAAAAATGCCCCAAAAGTATCTATAAATGCTAAAATTCCTATTTGGCTTAATAGAGGTAACCAAAAAATACCTATAATAAATCCTAAAATAGCAATGATAACTGCTGAAGTTTTTAAGTTAAGCTTCATCGGCATAAGATTTAGCAATGTATTCTGTGTTGGCACATAATTAGCAATTAGATTTGTGGATGCAGATGAAAAAATTATGAAAAATAAAACTATTACAGTTAATTCAGTATTATCAATCTTTCCAATAATGTCAGTGGGGTTTGTTAAAATTCTTTCCATATTTTCTAAATTCTTATTTAGAAAAATATCAGCACCAATAACGATAAAGACAGCAAAAAAAGAAAAAAATAACAAATTTAGAATTAAACTTAAATTTCCTTTTTTTAATTCATTTTCATTTTTTACATATCTGCTAAAATCACCATAATTTAAAATTACAATTGAAAAGTATGCAAAAATAGTACCCACAACTGTAATTAGTGGAGCTAAATTACCCTTATCAAAAAGGTTATTGATTGAAAAAATATCTGCAAATGCTAATGAAGTAGTTTTAACATCATAAAGGAATACTGTCAGAAAAAATATTAACATTCCTGAATAAACGGTTACTGCTGAAAACCTTATAATAGTTCTATTAAATTGATGACTTTTGCTGAACAAAAAGGCTTGCAAAATAATAGTAAAGACAAAAGATACCCAATCAATAATATTTAATCCTAAAAGAAAAATTAAGAATATATCGTTATCTAAAATAGAATTATCATAAGAGAAAATAGAAATTCTTATTAAAAAACTAAATAACCTCGATAAAAAATATGTTTGAATACCAAACATAAAAATACCAACCAGTCCTCTAAACAGACCAAGGTATTTTGCACCTTTTACTCCTAGGGAAGTTCTTAAAATTACTGAAAAAGGTAGACCATATTTTTGAGATGGTTTTCCAATAAGGTTAGCTAAAAAGTACACAAGGATAGAAGCTAATAATGTACCGATTAAAACAACAAAGACATTTAACTCATAAACCAAGTAAAGTGATGCTATTAAAGAGAATCCAATTACACTTTGAATATTACATCCCCAAAAACAGAATAAATCTTTCCAATCCCAATTTTTATCATTGGGGTTAGTTGAAACTAGTTCCCAGTTAAGTAGGGTATTTTTGGATTTTTTTTGATTCACTCTTTAGATAATAAACTAATAAAATCTACTGTCCATATAGATAGGCTGGAAGCCATAAAGCAATTTGTGGAAATACTATAATTAAAATTAAACCAATAACTTGGATAACCATAAACTGCATCATTCCGTGATAAATATCTTTAAGATCCCATTCTGGAACTACACCTTTTAAAAAATAAGCTGATAGTGCAACGGGTGGTGAGAGCCAGGCGGTCTGGAGGTTTACTGCTACAAGGATTGCAAACCATGTTAGGTTAAATCCAAGTGCTTCAACTAATGGCAATATAATTGGTACTATAATCATAACAATTGGTACCCACTCTAAAGGCCATCCTAAAAGGAAAATCATAACCATAATCATTGCAAGAATTAAGTATCTATTCATCTCTAAACCCAGCAAAAAATCTGTTAACAACATTGGTGTTCCTAATCTAGAAAACACTGCTCCAAAGAAGTTTGATGCTGCAACAAGAACCATTATTAAAGCAGAAATTTCTAAAGTTTTAACTAAAGCTTCTTGTAATCTTCCAAATGTTAACTTTCTATAAGCTAGAGCTAATAATAGAGAACCCATCGCACCACAACCAGCTGCTTCTGTTGGTGTAGCAAAGCCAAATAAAATACTTCCTAATGAAGCAAAAACTAATGCCGCTGGTGGAACTAAACCAATAAAAAACTCTTTCCAAACAGCTAACATACTGGTGGCTCTCAACTCAACTGGCAGAACTGGTCCCAAACTCGGATCAATCCAACATCTAATAGTTGTGTAAGCAGCATAAAGCGTTGCTAACAATATTCCTGGGATAATTGCTGCAGCAAATAAATCTGTGACTGGTATTTCCATTATTGGACCCATAACAACAAGCATAATGCTTGGTGGAATTAAAATACCTAAGGTCCCTCCAGCTGTAATTGTTCCTGCTGCTAATCTAACATTGTAACCAGATTTGTTCATAGATTTAGCGGCCATTATTCCTAAAATTGTTACTGATGCTCCAACAATTCCTGTTGCTGCTGCAAAAATAACTGAAACAAATAGCACTGCATAATATAAAGAGCCCCTTACTTTTGCTAGCATTAATTGAAATGCTGAAAATAATCTTTCCATTAACCCAGCTTGCTCCATCATTATTCCCATAAAGACAAAGAGTGGAACGGCTGCAAGAGTTTGCTCTGTCATGACCATTGAAAACTGTAAGGTCATTAAATAAAATACTAATTTACCAAATCCTAAATATCCAAAGGAAAAACCTAGAAATATTAACGTAAATGATATTGGAAAACCTACAAATATAGAAAATAACATTACGCCAATAAGGATAAAGCCTAAAATAGCTGGATCCATGAATTCAGCTAACATTACTCTCCTCCTCCTGGCCACACACCTTTTGTGGCTGCCCAATAACTTTTAAATATTTCTGATATTCCTTGGACAAGTAAAAATACTATTCCCAACCATAAAGATGATTTTATTGGCCACATGTATGGCATCCAAGCAGTATCCATACCTCTCTCACCTCTCATAATTGATTCCTGAACAAATCCAGTAGTCATATATAAAAAGACGATTAATCCTGGAAAGTAAAATAATAAATATAACCAAAAATCTACTTTACCTTGTGTAGTTGTTTTAAAATTTCTATATAAAAAGTCTGCTCTTATATGAACACCTTTTGATAAAGCATAACCTGCACCAAGCATAAATAGTGCACCATAAAAAAACCTACTCATATCGTACACCCACATCGTTGGAGCGTTAAAAAGTTTTCTAGCTAAAACCTCATATACCATTGCAAATATCAAGGGTATGATGATCCAACAAACTACGTTACCGACACACTTGTTGGCGAAATCAATTTTTGTAATAGTTAATGCCATCCATTTAGGCATATCTTTAGGCATTGGACCTGAACCACCTCTTCTCTCAGCAATCATTTCATCTGAAATATCAAGTTTCATAGGCTTGATTTCTTTTTTTGGTTTTTTGGAATTGTGATTTCTTGGCATAAATAAATTCTATAAAAAAAAACTAAAGCGAACAATTAAGTCCGCTTCAGTAATGATTATTTTTTATCTAAATACTACTTTAATGTTTCTGCATGAGCCATTCCTAGCTTAGCATTTGACATTTGAGATCCAGACCAAAAAGGAACAGCTATGTCAGCAAAGTCTTTTTGAGACTGCCATACTTTAGCAAAGAATGGGTTTTTAGCCGCATTTTTTTCTAAAGCTGCTTTTGCTGCAGCCATATACGCTGGGAAATAGTCAGCTGGTGTATCATGTAAAATAACACCATGCTTCGTAGTCAACGTATGTAGAGCTTTTCCATTTTCGTATATTCTGTAACTCATTGATTTTGATAAAGATGCATTTGCAGCAACTTCTAAAGCTTTTTTCTCTAAAGCAGACATCTTTTTATATTTAGATCCTGTAATATAGAAATCAGCATTTACTACTACTTGGTGAAGACCTTGTAGGTAGTAATGTTTTAGAACTTTCTGGAAACCAAATGTCATATCCGGCTTAGGACAACACCATTCAGCAGCATCAATTGTTCCTGCTTCAAGAGCTGGTAAAATATCTCCACCACCCATTGCAACAGAAGCTACACCAATATCTTTATAAGTTTGGCCAGGAATTCCTGGAGGAGTTCTGAACTTGTACTTTCTAAAGTCAGCCATGCTATTAATTGGTTCTTTGAACCAACCTAGAGCTTCAGGGCCTACTGGTTGTAACATAAATCCTTTGATGTCTCTTCCCATCTCAGACCATAGTTGATCGTAAAGTTCTTTACCACCACCATATTGGAACCAAGATAAGAAAGCGATGTTATCGATACCAACACCTGCACCTGCTACTGGCGAACCAAATAACATAGCTGCTGGGTGATCGCCTGACCAATAGTGAGTCCAAGCAAAACCACAATCGATTAATCCTTTATCAACTGCATCTAAAGTTTCTTTTACACCTACTACTGATCCAGCCGGCATAATTTCGAATTTAAGTGATCCACTAGTTAGTTCAGTTACTGTATCAGTGAAATCTTTTAACATTACCACTTCATCAGCTTTTGCACTAATTACTGTTTGACACTTAAGAGTTTGTGCAGATGCACCCGTTACTGTCATTACAGTAAGTAGAAGCGATCCAACAAACAATGATATGATTTTTTTCATATTTATTTTCCCTCTCATTGTGTTTTTTTATAAAAAAGAACTCTCTCAAAAAAATAAATCTAAAACAAGAGCTAATATCATTATTAACAACCTAAAATTACCGTGAACACTAGTATTTTTAATTTTACAGATTATAAACTCACTATTCGTATGGATAATTTTGATTATATAATTATTGGAGCTGGATCAGCTGGCTGTGTTTTAGCTAATAGACTTTCAGAAAATCCAAATAACAAAGTACTTTTAATTGAAGCTGGTGGAAACGATTCTTACCCATGGATTCATATTCCAGTTGGTTATTACAAAACCATGCACAATCCAAAAACAGACTGGTGCTATAAAACAGAGCCTGATGAAACGATGGAAAACAGATCTATACCCTACCCTAGAGGAAAAACTCTTGGAGGAAGCTCCTCTATAAACGGACTACTTTATATAAGAGGGCAAGAGCAAGATTATGATATTTGGAGACAACTTGGAAATAAAGGTTGGAGCTGGAATGATGTTTTACCTTACTTTTTAAAAGCTGAAAATCAAGAGCGCGGCCAAAGTCAATTTCATGGTGTTGGTGGACCATTATCTGTTTCAGACCAAAGAATAAAATTACCTATATTAGATGCTTTCATGAATGCAGCTGAAGAAATTGGCATTCCTAAAGTGAATGATTTTAACAAGGGTGATAATTTTGGATGTGGTTACTTTCAAGTAACAGAGCAAAATGGTTTAAGATGTAGCACAGCTGTAGGGTATTTAAATCCAATTAAGAATAGAAAAAATTTAAAGATTGAAACAAAGTGTCATGTTGAAAAGGTAAACTTTGAAAATAAAAAAGCTGTCAGTGTTTCTTACTGGAAAAATAATCAATCTTTTACAACTAAAGCAAACAAGGAAATAATTTTAAGTGCTGGTTCAATTGGTTCTGCACAAATTCTTCAAACTTCTGGTATTGGTAATGGTGAAAAATTATCTAAACTTGGAATTGATGTTGTAAAAAACTCTATTGGTGTAGGTAAGAACTTACAAGACCATTTAATGTTTAGACCTGTTTATAAAGTTAAAAATATTAAAACTTTGAATAAAAAGATTAACAGTCTAATTGGTAAATTAATGATTGGAATGGAATATGTTTTTTTAAGAAGTGGTCCAATGACTATGGGTGCTAGTCAACTTTGTGGATTTGCAAAAAGTGACTCATCTAAAGAAACTCCTAATTTACAATTTCACGTTCAACCAATTAGTACAGATAAATTGGGTGGTTCAAATTTACATGATTTTGCTGCATTCACCCCTACTGTGGCAAACATCAGACCAACGAGTAAAGGTGAAATTAATATTATAAGTAAAGACAGTAGAGAAAATCCAAAGATTAAGATGAATTATCTTTCAAGTGATGAGGATCGGATAGTTGCTGCTAAAGGTTTAAGATTAATTAGAAAAATTGTTTTAGAAAGCAATGAATTCAAACAATATGAACCTGAAGAATTTAGACCTGGTGCCAATATTCAAGATAACGAAGAGCTAGTGAAAGCTGCAAGTAATTACGCACAAACAATATTTCATCCAGTAGGAACTTGTAAAATGGGTAATGATGAGAATTCAGTAGTGTCAGATGAATTAAAGGTTCATGGGATTGAAAACTTAAGAGTAATTGATGCTTCTGTTATGCCCAATATCACTTCTGGAAATACTAATGCACCAACAATAATGATTGCTGAAAAAGGTGCAGATATGATATTAAACAGCTAATGTTTGCTGAATTATTTGGTACTGAACAACTTGTAATCCTAGGTCAAATTATTTTTATAGATTTAATTTTAGCAGGAGATAACGCCATTGTAATTGGAATGGTTGCTTCTAAATTTCCAGTGGAGCAAAGAAAAAAAGTAATCTTTTGGGGAATAGGTGGTGCAGTAATTTTAAGAATTATTCTTACCATGTTAACTGCTTATTTATTACAAATAACAGGACTAAGACTAATAGGTGGATTGCTTCTTCTTTATATAGTCTACAAACTTTTCACTGATGTAATCAAAGGACAATCGGGTGATGAAGATATTAAAGTAGACAATTCAAGTTTCATAAAGGCTATTTGGACTGTGTTACTTGCTGATTTTACAATGAGTTTGGATAATGTTTTAGGTGTTGCCGGTGCTGCTGGAGATCATTATGTTTTGCTAATTTTTGGATTAGCTTTATCGATAATCCTTATGGCAACAGCTGCTACTGTAATATCAAGATGGATTACCGAATATAAATGGATAGCATGGGTTGGCTTAATTGCAATACTGGTAGTAGCTTTAGAATTAATCTATACTGATTTAATATTACTTATCTAATGTATTTACAAAAAATTAATCTCAAAAATAAATATGCCCTAGTAACAGGTGCTGGTAAAGGCCTCGGCAGAGCCTGCTCTATAGCGTTGGCAGAAGCTGGAGCAACAATTATTGCATTAAGTAGAACTCAATCAGATCTTGATAAACTTGAAAAAGAAATAAAAAAGATAAAAGGTAAAGTTATCAAAGTTAATTGTGATGTAATGAATTACAAAGATTTAAAAGAAAATTTAGATAAGATTAAAATTATAGATATTTTAGTTAATAATGCCGGTACAAATATCCCAGAACCTTTTGAAAAAATTAAGCAAGAAAGTATGAACTACTTAGTAGATTTAAACCTAAAAGCTGCTTTTAATGTGGCTCAATTAGTTGTTAAAAAAATGTTAAAAAATAAAAAAAGAGGTGGATCAATTATTAATATGTCTTCTCAACTTGGTCATGTTGGAATGGCAGGTAGAAATGTTTATAATATGACAAAATTTGGTATTGAAGGTTTAACTAAAGGTATGGGTGTTGAGCTTGCAAAAAATAATATCAGAGTAAATACAGTGGCCCCTACTTTTGTTGCAACGCCAATGGTTAAAAAGTTTTTTAAAAATAAAGAATTCAAAAAGCTAGCATTAGGCAACATTCCAATGGGAAAATTAGCAACAGAAAGTGATGTTGCAACAAGTGTTTGTTTTTTAGCTTCTTCAGCATCATCAATGATTACGGCCACATCAATCTTGGTAGACGGCGGATGGACTGCAAAGTAATATATAGGTTACTTTTATTAGTAGCTTTATTTTTTTCAACTCAATCATTTGCAGTAGAATTTCAGGGAAAATTTATTCAAGGACATTTCATTATTGGAAAAACTGATCCTAGTGCTTCAATCTTAGTAGATAAAAAAAAAGTTAAAGTCTCAATGGATGGTTATTTTGCATTTGGGATTGAAAAAGATAGAAAATTTGACATTACAATCACTGAAAACAATAACAAAATTGTAAAAAAAATTAAGAAGAGAAAATACAACATTCAAAAAATTGAAGGGCTACCTAAAAAAAAAGTTACACCACCTGAAGAATTTTATGCAAGGATTAAAAAAGAAAACAAATTAATAGCCGATGCAAGAGAGATTGAGAGTGACTTACAGTTTTTTAAAGAAAAGTTTATTATCCCAGTTGACGATGCAATAATTACAGGTGTTTATGGAAGTCAAAGAATTTTAAATGGCATACCCAAATGGCCACACTATGGCTTAGATTTTGCTCAAAAAAGAGGTACTCCCGTTAAAGCAATGAACAACGGTATTGTTACTCTAGCTGAAAAGGACTTATTTTACACAGGTGCAACTTTAATATTTGATCATGGCCATGGAATTTCAACTCTGTACATGCATATGGATAAAATTTTTGTAAATGTAGGTGATCATGTTAAGAAAGGAGATATCATCGCAACTGTTGGTTCTTCAGGTAGATCAACTGGACCTCATCTTGATGTAAGACTTAATTGGTTTGGTACTAGACTTGACCCTGCAACTATATTAGAGATCAAATAATGAAAAAAACTTTATTAGAAAAAACAGCAGATAAATTAGTAAATGCATTTATTAATAATAAAATAATTGCACCCCTTCCCTTAAAATTTACAAAAAAACTTACTGACGCTGATGAATTTAGAAAATTATGTGAAAGTAAAATTAAAGAACCTATTATTGGATTTAAGGCTGGTGGAACAGGAATTCCTGTAATGAAAAAATTAAAAGAAAAAGAACCTTTTTACGCATCTATTTACAAAAAAAATTTTCTTAAAAGTGGAAAAAAGGTTAAAATCAACAAATCTACTTTAGGTATAGAGTTAGAAGTTTGTTATTTGATTAAAAAAAATTTCTTTCTATCAAAAGGTGCAATAACTATGAAAAATATTTCTAAATATATTTCTCATATGGCGCCATGCATTGAGGTTGTGGGTTATAGGCAAAAGAAGAAAGGTGTTACATCTTTTGGTGATTTATGTAGTGATTTTGGTGCAAATGTAAAATTTTTAATTGGACAAAAGAAAAAGTATAAAAAAATTAATATCGGTAACCTTAAAGCAATTATTTCAAATAAGAAAATAAATCAGACTGTCTCAGGTAATACGGGAGCTGTTTATATTAGCCCTCTAAATTCACTTCGTTTTGTACTAAACAAACTGAAAAAAGATAAAGTAAATCTTGATAAAGATTTCTACGTATTTACTGGTTCAACAGTTGGCGTTGTTCCCATACTTGGTAAGGGATTGTATGCAGGTAAAATTGATAAGCTAGGTTCAGCAAAAGCTATCATTCATTAATGGGATTGCATTTTACAGCTGAAGAATTTTTTAAAAGAAAACGAGATGTTCTAGAATCGATGAAAGAGCAAAATTTAGATGCTCTTTTAATGTTCAGGCAAGAGTCTATGTATTGGCTTACTGGATACGATACTTTTGGGTATGTTTTTTTTCAAACCTTAATATTAGACAAAAAAGGAAATACTATTCTTTTAACAAGGGCTCCAGATTTAAGACAAGCACAAAACACTTCAAACATTGAAGATATAAGAATTTGGGTAGATAAAGACCAGTCTAATCCAACAGATGATCTTAAGATTATTTTAAATGAACTAAATTTAAAAGATAAAAAAATTGGGATTGAATATGAAGCTTACGGTATGACAGGTCGTAACGCTTTAAGACTTAATAAATCACTAGAAGGTTATTGTGAAGTAGAAGATCAATCAGAATTAATCACCAAACATAGAGTTATTAAATCCACTGAAGAAATTGTTTTTGTAAAAAAAGCTGCAGAACTTGCCGATCAAGCTTTGGATGAAGCTTGGAAATATACAAAAGCTGGAGCCTCTGAAGCAAAAATTTTAGCCGAAATGCAAAGAGTAGTTCTTGAAAATGGTGGTGATTATCCTGCTAATGAATATATAATTGGTTCAGGACCTAATGCCTTACTTTGCAGATACCAAGCAGAAAAAAGAAACTTATCAAATACAGATCAATTAAGTTTGGAGTGGGCTGGAACTTTTAAACATTATCATTCTGCAATGTTTAGAACTATTCCTATTGGAAAGGCTGACCAAAAACATATTAAAATGCATGAAGCATGTGTTGAAGCTTTAAATAATTGTGCAAAAACTTTGATACCTGGAAAAACAGCAGGAGATGTCTTTGATATTCACGCTAAGACCTTTGATGATCTTGGATATAATAAAGCGAGAATGAATGCGTGTGGTTATTCTTTAGGCTCAACTTTTTCACCTAATTGGATGGACTGGCCAATGCTATACACTGGTAATCCGTACATCATCCAACCAGGTAATGTCTTCTTCATGCACATGATATTGATGGATTCAGACAATGAATTAGCCATGAATTTAGGAGAAACCTATCTAGTAACCGAGAATGGTAACGAAAGATTAGGGAAACAAAAACTGGATTTAGTAGTCTTATAGGCCTCCAGTACCTAGTCATCCTATAAAATCCTATAACAAACCCAGAACCACTAATCGATAGTGGTCTCAGACACGTTTCAGTTTTTGAATCTTTTTCTTTTTTGCGCCTTATGTGTTTCCATTTAACGTTACTATATCTAGCTATATACACTCACGTTCACTCTGCCCTAGCCTCACAAAACTTTTCCGTAGATAACATCATTTAATTAAAAAATTTATTACAAAAATATTATGTCTTGGTCAAAAAGTCATTCATCACTAACTGAAAATTCAACAGCCCTTCATAGGTACTTGAACAACTGGCTTCGCCAAAGTTCTTGCACCAAATGCCTAGATAAATTAAGCTTGCAAAATGAGCATCGCAGACAAAAAGTATTCAAACGTAGACAAGAAGACAGCAGAAATACTTGAAGAAGCTAAATTATTATTAGAGGAAGAGGGATTCGAAGTTTCTAAACCAAAAAAAAAATCTATAGCCCGAGAATTAATGAATGCTGCGTATGGTAACTCATTTAAAACAATGTCCAAAGATCCTGATTTAACAGTTAGAAAAATATGCTTGAAAGCTATTGAAGATAAATTTTTTGATACCTGTTTAGATACTTTGATTAAGGGACCTAAAAAAAGAGCTGCATTTGATAACAAAAGTCCAAAAACATGGACCGAGAAAACAGTTACACAAGATATTAAAACAAAAGGTCATTTTAAAAGATTCAAACTTATAGAACAATATATCAAGACAGATATGAATGCGACTAGGACTTTATTAGATCCTGATTACAGACCTCACGGCGATAAAGTTGCCATAAAAAAAATCAAATAATCCCATATTAAATCCTAACCCAGAACCCCATATATCTGACCCTGACTGGATCATCTGGGCAGCTTGGGCTGACCATATTACTTTTGAAAAAATTAAGAAAAAGACTGACAAGACATAAGCTGAAGTAATCAAGATTATGAGACGATCTATAAAGCCAGTTTCTTTTAGATTGTGGAGAAAGAGAGTTAATCAAAAAAGTATAAAACACAGAAAAAAATTTGAATATTCTAGAAAAGAAATTACTAGTAAAATTAAAAAGAACGATTATTTATAACTTATGAAAAATATAACAATATATACTGGACCACTTTGTGGTTTTTGTGATGCAGCAAAGAAATTATTAGCAAGAAACAATGCTGAATATAAAGAAATTAATGTTGCAACAATTGATGGTGCGATGGATGAAATGATTACAAAAGCTGACGGGAAAAGAACAGTCCCTCAAATATTTTTTGATGATCAACACATTGGTGGTTACGATGATATTAGAGCTTTAGAAAAAGAAAATAAGCTACAAGAACTTTTAAAATAAAAATATTTCTTAATCTGTTCCTGTAACAAACTGAACACCAAATGGATCTGCACCAACTTTTACAGCATAAACTGTTGTGCCATCTTTGCCATGATCAACACTCACTGAAGCGTTTGTTGTGAAGTTTAATTGAAGTGAAGTTACTTTTTCGTGTATATCAATTGGTGTTGTAAAATTAATAAAATAACCAATTTTAACTGCATTAGATCTTACTGTAGCCATTGTTTCATCAGACTGTAACAACGTAGAAGCTGCTAGCCCACCGACACCTTTATCATCGTCTGCTTCATAATCTACATATGCATTAAATGTTGTCGCACAATTATTATTTTCATCACAAGCACCCCCATCAATAGAGTCTATAATTTCATAAGCAAAAAATTTAGTTGCGGTATCCCAATCATTTGGAACAGCACTACCACACTCCATTGTCAATGTTGATCGAGTACTAGTAGTTGCAGGTTTATGAGCTAAGCCATTTGGATGTAAACCGGAAGTGTGTGTGGCAGCTGGGGCACCTGTATATGTTGTAGCCTTACCATCCCTGGTATAGCAAACCGCACCCTGTCCTGTGGCACCTCTCATAGCAACTGGGTTTGTTCCATCTTTATCTATATAACTTTCACTATGTTTTAATCCTACATGATTATCAACAATAACTGCTGCATAAGGGTAACTTCCAATTGGTAAAACTAAACTATCATCCAGTAAATCATCTGAAACACCAGGTTGAATAATGATTTCTTTACCAGTACTTAGTGTTGTTTCAAATATTGAACCTATACAGCTTGTTAAATCAGGATTTCCATTAGAGACGTATGGGTCACTTGTACAAAATAAAACTTTGTAAAATGATATCTTATAAAACAAGGGCTCTTCGACACAGTTCATTTGTTCATAACCAGTTCCCGTTTCTCCATTTACTGCATCATCATTATCATCATCTTGATCAATATTTATACTCGTGCCTGTTCTAGCACACTCTCCTGCATCAGATGACGAGTTAAATAAAAACAAAACACTAGAAAAAAATATAATAAAGAAAAATAATTTTGATATACCGCTTTTCATATTAAAATCCTCCTACTTTCACACCAGATTTAGAAATCTTAACTACTCTTATTTTGTTTTCTCTTTTTACTGGCTGATAAAGTTTGTCACTAACATCTGTATATTCTAAATAGTTACGTGTTTTTTTAGCTTGTTCTAATTTATATGAGTCAGAATCAAATTTACCTAATTTTACTACAAATTTAATACTACCAAAAAAGGCATCATTATTTTGATCATCATCTAGATATCCACCCTCTATAATAAAATTCCCTAAAGAAGCATTGGCTCCAAACTTTGTGCCTTTCTCTTTATATTTGCTTGCTTTGTCTGGATTCTCAAATTTGAATAAATTTGCAAAAATGTTTACATCTCTTTCACCAGGTAAGTGATAATCTAATTGTGTATCCCATCCATCTAATGCTCTTTCCGATCCATCGGTTGTAGTTTTTGATCCACTAATAGCATTGTAATAATTTCCTCTGATATCAAAAACACTTGATATGGCTTCAACCCCAGCTCCTGTTCTTTTGTGGTTTTTATCAAACTGGTGATCATAAAAAATATTAGATCCTATCAAAATTTTATTGTCATTAAGAAGCTTTCTAACTCCAAAACCAATATTGATAGTTTCATCGTCATCATGTGTATTTAAACTGGTTTGATTAAAAATTGTTCCAGAGTCTATTTTTAAAATCTCTGACACGCTCATGATACTAAAGGTTGGCTTTAATTTTTCTTTTACCTGAATATCAAAATCTAAATATTTCATATTTTTAAAATTATTTTCTGCAAAATTAGCAATAGCCTCTGCAGTTTTGTTTGAAAGCTCATTAATTTTTTGATTAATTTTATTATCGATTACGTCTGCAGAGTTAGCAGAAGTCAAAAAGAGACTTAATAAAAGTGAATATATAATTTTTTTATTTAACAAAGGTATTTAATTAATAGTTTTTAAAATATAATTAACGTTACTTTAGATAAGGGTCTTTTGATAACTAAAAATTGAGTAAAAAACCTATTTTAGGCTTTATATCTATTCCCATTTTAGTTTATCCTATAAAATTCTATAAAATCCTATAATCCAGAACGATGATCGATAAAAGTTTTTTCATTATTTAATTTCCTTGATAAAAAGATTTTGCTATTTGATCGTTAAAAATTTTCATTTTTCCTGATTGTTGATCCAAGTAAGAAAATTTACAGCCTGAACCACCAGATCTGTTATTCCAATTGCCGTTTTTTAAATCTTTAGCTTGCTGTTCTCTAGCTTTAACTAATTTTGGATGATTGTATTTCCCCCATTCATTTTGACATATAAGTTTAAAAGGGTCGTATGGATTTTTGGATGTAGGTGTTAAATAGACTGAATCTTCCCCTTTGGGACATCCTTCAATATCATGAGCATAAGCTTTACCAAAAAACATTTGTTTTGAAGGCGTGTCTTGAGATCCAGACCAGTGAGCATTTTTACCCATACCTTTCACACAATTAAATCCACCGCCTTTAGCATGATGCATTTCATGAACTGCAGTACGGATCATATTGTTTATTTTTTTATTGTATTTGCTTTTTAAAAACATTGTAGCCATACCAACTCCCCCTTCACCCCCATCTCGACTTTTTACATCAGCAAAGGTAA